>NZ_JBSFJL010000003.1:257789-336273 GCF_053598035.1 Streptomyces sp. NPDC001204
CGTAGGCCTTGCCGGGCGGGTCGGGGTCCGGCTCGATGAGCCGAGGGATCGCCGGGCGCCCGGCCCAACGCCCGTGGCGGTTCCCGCCGGCCCTTACGGCCGCCGCGGTCGCGGTCGATTTTCAGGCGGCGACGAGTCGTCCTCAGCCGTGGGCCCCGCCCGACGAGCCATAGCACCCGCCGCCCAACGAGCCCGACGAGCGTTGCACCCGCCCGACCCCCGACACCCGACCCCCGAGATCCACCCCGGCGACTCCCGCCGGCCCCTACGGCTGCCGTGGCGACGGTGCCTCCGTCGTCTGCCCGTGCCGCTGCTCCCGGACGCCGTGGCCGTCGCCGCCCAGCCCCCGCGCGGGCCCCTGGCAGCCCTGCGCCGCCGCGATGCCGAGCGCGACCAGCAGCGTCACCACCACGAACACGATCAGACGCTGCCGCAGCAGCCTCGGATTGGCGGGCCGCAGGCCGCTCGACGTGCCGCGCGGCCCCGTCCGCCCGGTGCCGTCACGCCGCACCGGACGGCTGCCGCTGCCCGAGCGCGAACCGCCCCGGGACGCCGGTGCCGGGCGCGAACCGCCCGTACGGGAGGGACCGCCGCCCCGGGACGAGCCGCCCGTGCGGGACGACGTGCCGCCCCGCGACGGAGGCACCGAGCCCTGTGGGGCGGGGGTGCCCGGCGGACGCCGCCGGCCCCGCGCCTGCTCGGGCTGACCGGTTCGCCGGCGTCCCGGATAGCTGTCGACCAGGGGTCCGGTCGACCGCTCGGCCTCCGCTCCACGCGGCGCGGGGGGTCGTGCCTCGTCCAGGTCCTGAGCCTCGCGCGCGGCGATCTCCTTCAGGCGCAGCGACAACTGCAGCGTGGTGGGGCGCTCCTCGGGGTCCTTCGCCAGACACGCCCGGACCAGCGGAGCGAGCGCGTCCGGCACGCCGTGCAGCTGCGGCTCCTCGTGCACCACGCGGTACAGCATCACCTCGGAACTGCCGTGCCCGAACGGCGAGTCGCCCGTCGACGCGTAGGCCAGGGTCGCCCCCAGTGAGAACACGTCGGTGGCCGGGGTGACAGCGGCGCCGCGCACCTGCTCCGGGGCGAGGAAGCCCGGAGAGCCGACCGCCGTGCCGACGTGCGTGAGCGTGGAGGCGCCGGTCGCCCACGCGATGCCGAAGTCGATGATCCGCGGCCCCTTGGGGGACAGCAGGATGTTGGAGGGCTTGAGATCCCGGTGCACCACCCCGGCCTCGTGCACGGCGACCAGCCCCTCGGACAGCGCGGCCCCGATCGCCGCCGTCTCCGCCGCGCGCAGGGCACCCTCTTCGGCCACCTTGTCGTGCAGGGAGGGCCCGGGCACGTACTGCGTGGCGAACCACGGCCGGTCCGCCTCCAGGTCCGCGGCCACCAGCCGCGCCGTGCACCCGCCCCGGATCCGCCGCGCCGCCGAGACCTCGCGCGCGAACCGCGAGCGGAACTCCTGGTCCTCCGCCAGATCCGGCCGGATGACCTTCAGCGCCACGCGTTGGCCCTTCCGGTCGGAGCCCAGGTAGACCACGCCCATCCCGCCCGCGCCGAGCCGTCGGTGAAGCCTGAACGAGCCGACGACGCGCGGGTCCTCGCGCCTCAGGCGCATCATCGCCATGTTCATCCCCGCTGCCCGGTCCCTGTGACGAGCCACAGCTTACGTATCCGGGACCGCCTGCGCGCAGAGGCCGCGCCCTCTCGACCCGATCGATTGTCCGCGCGAGACAGCGGATTTGACAGGCGGTCAACATGCTTGGGGCGAGCCCGTCTTGTGTTGCTGCAAGATCCCAACCACCCGCCGGGGGAAGGAGGTTGGACCTGTGCCGGGCAACCGTGGAGGCCGGGGGCGGACGGGCCCCGCCGCCGGGGTGGGCAGGCCCCGCGCCGGGGTGCGGCCGAGGTGAGCGAAGTCACGCACAGCGGGGGCGGCTCATCCGGCGGACCGGTGAGGGCGGCGGTGCCGCGGGCGACCCCTCCGGGAAGACCCCGAGGCCCGGAGCCATGTCTCCACCCAGGGGAGTAGTCCCCGGCGCACGGCTCATCCTCCGGGAGGCCCTCCAATCGGTACGAGGGCATGACGCCCCGGATGCGCCGCACGCCTAGATTTGAGGTCAAGCGGCGGGTGCGGCACTCGTCCCCCGAGGTCAAGCACCCGCCGCTGCGAACGACAACCGAGACGGTCAGGAGAGGGACCATGGCCCTGACGGCACCGCGGACGCTGCTCCGCGCACAGGAGCGCCTCACGCGCCCCACCGTACGGGCCGCCGCCACCCCCTGGTGGCGACGCTGATGGCCCTTCCCCTGGCGGCCCTGCTCCTGCTCGTTTTCGACGGCTGGAACACGGTGGCCACACAGGCGTCGTCCGTGGGTGTGATGCTGGGGCGCTGAGCGGCGACCCCAGGCCCGGAAGAGCGGTCCGGGCGGGGACATCCACCCATGAAACCCCGTGGGGACGGGGGTGCGGCGGACGGCAGAATGCCGGCGCAGCTGGGGAGCTGCGCCGGCATTGTCTTGTGCCCCGGCGTCCCGGCCCCGGTCGCATGGAACGACGAAGCCCCCGGCCGTGCGCGACGGCCGGGGGCTTCCTGGTGTGTGGACGATACTGGGATTGAACCAGTGACCTCTTCCGTGTCAGGGAAGCGCTCTCCCGCTGAGCTAATCGTCCTCAAGATCATGATCACGGGTAGGGATCACGATCCGCGTGCGCGATACTGGGATTGAACCAGTGACCTCTTCCGTGTCAGGGAAGCGCTCTCCCGCTGAGCTAATCGCGCGGGTAAGGATCTTCGGCAGATCCAGTGGACGATACTGGGATTGAACCAGTGACCTCTTCCGTGTCAGGGAAGCGCTCTCCCGCTGAGCTAATCGTCCTTGGAGGTGGAGACGGGATTTGAACCCGTGTAGACGGCTTTGCAGGCCGTTGCCTCGCCTCTCGGCCACTCCACCAGGAGTACAGGAGATCCGGGAGATCCCCTCTTCCTGCGAGCGGACGACGAGGCTCGAACTCGCGACCTCAACCTTGGCAAGGTTGCGCTCTACCAACTGAGCTACGTCCGCCTGTCGTTTCGGTCCGCTTGCGCGGCCCGGCGACGTGTTGAACTCTAGCGGATTCCCGGGCCAGTACAAAAACGCGTTTGCGCAGCGTGCTGCGCTGCGCCCGCTCGGCGACCCGGCCGGGGGCCCGGAACGACACGCCCGGACCGCCCGGGACGGCGCCCGCCATAGACTCGACGGCGTGCTCGACCTGCCTCCTCTTGCCCGTTTCGGCGACCGTGTCGCCACCGGCCTGACCGATGTCACCAGCGATCCCGCGGCCCTGGACTCCAGCGGTTTCTGGGCCGTCGCCGCGGACTACGAGGGCCGGCTGACCTGCGCCCGCTTCCGTGACGTGCGGGAGGAGCCCGTGCCCGCTCCCGTCCCGGGCCGGTGGCGCGGCCCGGCGGCCGGTGACTGGACCTCTTCCCTCGGCCACGCCGCGTACACGGCCGGCGTGCGCCGCATCCGCGAGCACATCGCGACCGGCGAGGTCTACCAGGTGAACCTCTGCCGCGTGCTCGGCGCGCCGGTCGCCCCCGACGCCGACGTGGACGCCCTGACCGCCGTACTGGCCCGCGGCAACCCGGCACCGTATGCGGGAACGATTCGCCTGCCCGGGCACGGGGTGGAGATCGCCACCGCGTCGCCCGAGCTCTTCCTGCGCCGCGACGGCCGGACCGTCGAGTCCGGCCCGATCAAGGGCACCGCCCGCACCGAGGCGGAACTCCTGGCCAAGGACTACGCCGAGAACGTGATGATCGTGGACCTGGTCCGCAACGACATCGGGCGCGTCTGCGCCACCGGCAGCGTCACCGTCCCCGACCTGTGCGTCGTCGAGAAGCACCCCGGACTGGTCCACCTCGTCTCCACGGTCCGCGGCGAGCTGCGCGAGGGCGCGGGCTGGCCCGAGCTGCTCGACGCCGCCTTCCCGGCCGGCTCGATCACCGGAGCCCCCAAGTCGAGCGCCGTCAGGATCATCGACGCGCTGGAGACCGTGCCCCGCGGCCCCTACTGCGGCGGTATCGGCTGGGTCGACGCCGACCGCGGTACGGGCGAGCTGGCCGTCGGCATACGCACCTTCTGGATCGACCGCGCCGCCGACACGCCCGTCCTGCGTTTCGGCGCCGGAGCCGGGATCACCTGGGACTCGGACCCCGAGGGCGAGTGGCGGGAGACCGAGCTGAAGGCGGCCCGGCTGCTCGCGATAGCGTCAGGCACGTACGAGGAAAGTGGAGAGGGACTGCAACGGTGAAGATCTGGCTCGACGGCGCGCTGCGGGACATCGAGTCCGCCCGTGTCTCCGCGTTCGACCACGGGCTGACCGTGGGCGACGGCATCTTCGAGACGGTGAAGGCGCTCGACGGCAAGCCGTTCGCGCTCACCCGCCACCTGGACCGGCTCACCCGGTCCGCCCGCGGCCTCGGCCTGCCCGACCCCGACCACGACGAGGTGCGCCGCGCCTGCGCCGCCGTGCTCGAGGCCAACCCGATGCCACTGGGCCGGCTGCGCATCACCTACACCGGCGGTCAGGGTCCCCTCGGCTCCGACCGCGGGGACCATGGCCCGACGCTGCTGGTCGCCCTCGGCGAGACCACCCGCCGCCCCGACTCCACCGCCGCCGTCACGGTGCCCTGGACCCGCAACGAGCGCGGCGCGCTCACCGGCCTGAAGACCACCTCGTACGCCGAGAACGTCGTCGCGCTCGCCCGCGCCCACCAACACGGCGCCACCGAGGCCCTGTTCGGCAACACCGTCGGACGGCTCTGCGAGGGCACCGGCTCCAATGTCTTCGTCGTCCTCGACGGGGAGATCCACACCCCGCCGCTCGCCTCCGGCTGCCTCGCCGGGATCACCCGCGCCCTCGCGATCGAGTGGACGGGCGCGAAGGAGACCGACCTGCCGCTGGACGTCCTGAGCCGGGCCGAGGAGGTCTTCCTCACCTCCACCCTGCGCGACATCCAGGCCGTGCACCGTGTCGACGACCGCGAACTGCCGGACGCCCCGGGTCCGGTGACCGCCAAGGCCATGCGCGTCTTCGACGAACGCTCGGCACACCGACTGGACCCCTAGGGCCTCTCGTTCTGACACGGCGGTCCGGATCCGCACACGCGGGCCATAATCCGGCTGCCGCATCGTGCCGCAGCGGGTAGAACATCCCTGATGACCACGACCCTGCGGCCGACCGAGCCGCTGCAGCAGAACGCCGACGGAACCCGTTCACGCCGCTACCAGGTGTGCGTGAACAGCCGTCCGGTCGGCGGGATACACCTCGCCACGCACCCCGTCTTCGGGCCCTCCGTCGCCAGGGTCCTCGACCTGCACATCGACGAACCGGACCGCCGCCGGGGCCGCGGCACGGTGGCCGCGCTCGCCGCCGAGGAGGTGGTGCGCGGCTGGGGCTGCAAGCGGATCGAGGCCTCCGTGCCCGCCGACGCCGAGGCCGCGGTCCGGCTGGTCACGGCGCTCGGCTACGTCGAACGCAACCGCGCCATGGAGAAGCGGCTGGACGCCACCGCGCCCGAACTGCCCGCCGGCAGTCGGGGCAGGCCCATGACCCCGGCCGAGTACGGCCCGTGGCTCGAGGACAGCAGGCGCGGCTACGCGCAGAGCTGGATCGACCGCGGTGTGCCCGCCGACGAGGCATGGGCCAAGTCGGAGGAGGACCACGCCCGGCTGCTGCCCCAGGGCCCCGACACCCCGGGCATGGTGCTCAGCGTCCTGGAGCACGAGGGCACCCCGGTCGGCACGCTGTGGCTGGCGATCACCGAGGAGCGGGCCTTCGTCTACGACGTCGAGGCCGACGAGCGCTTCCGCGGCCGGGGCCACGGCCGCTCCCTGATGCTGCTGGCCGAGGCCCAGGCGCTGGCCGCGGGCAGACGTGTCCTGGGCCTCAACGTCTTCGCGGGCAACACCCCGGCCGAGCGGCTGTACGAGTCCCTCGGCTACCAGCCCGTGCAGCGGGCCGTCTACAAGGAACTGCTCTGAGGAACCGCTTCGGCACTCCGTGCGAACGGGGGGGGCGACGGACGGGCCGGTCAGTTCCCCTGCCCGGCCTCGGCCAGCAGCCGGTCCACGATCTCCTCGACGCGCTCGCGCAGCCCCTCCTGGCTCTTGCCGCCGTCCAGGCGCTCGCCCCCGACCACGTACGTCGGCGTGCCGGTCACGCCGATCGCCTTGCCCTCGGCCTGGTCGGCGTCGACGATCAGGATGTGCCGGCCGTCGATCAGCGCGGTGTCGAACTCCTCGGCGTCCAGGCCCAGTTCACGGGCCACCTCGATCAGGACGGGCTCGCCCTCGCGGGCCAGCCGCTCGACCCGGCCCAGCACCGCCTCCACGTACGGCCACCCCTGCCCCTGCTCGGCGGCCTCCTCCGCGGCCTGCGCGGCGGCGAAGGAGTGCTGGTGCTTCTCCAGCGGGAAGTGCCGCAGCCGCAGCTCCAGCCGGTCGCCGTACCGGGCGCGCAGGGCACGCAGGTCGTCGAGCGCGGTACGGCAGTCGGGGCACTGGAGCTCGCACCAGACGTCGAGGACCGGGACGGGGACGTGGGCGGGGGAGGAGTCGCTCATGGGGACAGTCTCCCAGGCCCCCCGCGGGCGCCCCAACCGGGATCACACGTCGTACGCCCCACCGGGACCTGCGGAGGAGACGACCCGGAGATCCCCCTGAAGTCCGCCCGGAACATGGCCTCCCCGGCGGTGGGCGGTGCAGGATGGAAGGGACGAACCACCCCGACCGGTGAGCCTGCCTGGAGGACCGGATGATCGCCGAGACCGTATGTTCCGCCGTTTCCGCGGCCGGCCTGGGCATCGCCGCCGTCACGGCGTACCGGCGGCGCTTCCTCGCCGCGGCCCGTATCGCCGCCTACTCCCTGATCCCGGTCGGCCTGGCGATGACCGGAATCGTCGGCTGGCTGGCCGACACCGCCCTCAGCCCGACCGCCTGGGCGGGATTCGGCCTGCTCGGCGCCGCCTGGCTGCTCTTCGCGACGACCCGGGCGGTGGAGCGCCGCCGTGGCGGCACGCGCAAGGAGCGCAAGGAGACGACCCGGACGGCGGAGCGGGGAGCGGTGGCTCCGGCGGCGTCGGCGCCGTCCCTGGGACCGGCCGCCCGCACCTCCGGCCGGCCCGCCGCGAAGCCGGCGGCGTCCGGGAGCGAGGACGACTTCAGCGACATCGAGGCGATCCTGAAGAAGCACGGCATATGACGGTGATCATGGGTGCGCCCGTAAGTGATCACGGTCCGCGCCGAAGCGGACCGAAGATCACGGAATCCGGCTGACTCCCGCACAATCCTGGTGTGTTGATCGCGTCAGCCGCGGCGGCTGCGTCATCATCGCCCCGAGATGGTGGACACGACACAGAGCGAGTCCGCGCCGAAGCAGGACGAGCCGCGCGGATGTCTCTTCGCCCTATCCCAGCCGCCGCTGATGATCTTCCTTGCGGTGATCGGGTGTCTGCTGCTCATGGCTTCGTTGCACGACCTGCTGTTGCTGTGAGCCGTATCCGTGGGTCCTCGGCGTCACCCGCCGGGGACCACGACAACCATCGACGCGGCACCGGGACGGCCCGGACAGGTCCGTCACCCGCCCCCCGGCTCAGCCGGCCGCCTCCTTGCGGCGCGCCCGGTAGGCGGCCACATGCAGACGGTTGCCGCACGTACGGCTGTCGCAGTACCGCCGCGAGCGGTTGCGGGACAGATCGACGAAGGCACGCCGGCAGTCGGGAGCCTCGCAGCGCCGCAGCCGCTCCCGCTCCCCGGCCACCACGAAGAACGCGAGTGCCATCCCGCAGTCGGCGGCCAGGTGATCGGCCACGGAGGCACCGGGCGCGAAGTAGTGCACGTGCCAGTCGTACCCGTCGTGGTCCGTCAGCCGGGGCGTGGTGCCCGCGGCGGCCACCAGCTCGTTGATCATGCCCGCGGCCGTCCGGCAGTCCGGGGCCGCGAAGATCCCCGCGAACCGGCCGCGGATCCTGCGCACCGCGGAGAGATCGAACTCCGACAGCACACCCACATCGCTCATCTTGTGGTTCGCCACGAAATCCGCGAGCGCCGCGACGTCCGCCAGCCCGTCCGGTGCTCCGTCATCCTCCGGTGCGGTGTTCACCAGATCCACCACGGTGTCCAGCGCGCACCGGGTGTCGTGGGTGATCAGCACGTTTCGCTCCCTGGCCTGGGGATCGGGCACACGCCCGCCGATGCAGGCCGATGGTAGTGGCTCCACGCGCCCCCGAGCAGCTCACGGCGCCGCCGCTGCGGCCATGCGAGCACACCGGCACCAGCCCCCGCGGGAGACCGGTGCCGGTGTGCTCGCGTATGCGGTTGTCCTGACCCGAGCCGTCTCCCCGAGTGGACGGCGACGGGCAGCTTGAAGGGTTTCGACGGGCCTGCTCCTAACTCTCCGCGAGGATGTGCGACAGCTCCTGATCCAGATCGAAGTGCCGGTGTTCCGTGCCGGGGGGCACGGCCGCGTCCGTTCGCTTCAGGAAGGACTCCAGGGCCCGCGCAGGGGCCTCGAGCAGGGCTTCGCCCTCCGGAGAGCTCAGGGCGATGCACACGACGCCCTGGCCATGGCTGCGCGAAGGCCAGACACGGACGTCTCCGGTACCCGTGGGTCGGTGAAGCCCCTCGGCGAGGAGGTCGCGGGCGAACACCCACTCGACGGTCTCCTCGGCTCCGGTATGGAAGGTGGCGTGCACGGCGTAGGGGTCGGCCGTGTCGTACCGCAGGCCTGCGGGGACAGGCAGAGAGGACTCGCTCGATACAACGAGGCGCAGGTGCAGCTCGCAGCTGACCGTGGTGTTCATAAGCGCCATGGCCTTTCGCTCAGTGTGCGCTCGGGGATTCGCACGTCGGCGAAATCGACATGCCACCTACGGTGCCGTTGTAAACCCCTCTGAGTGTTTTGCTTGGCTTTACGTAACTCTTCCGGCCGAGGGCGTGTTCGTACGGTACGCCCATTCCGGTGACCGGATTCTCGTCCGGTACGGTTGAAACGTATGAATACGGGGAGTGACGAACCGGAGAAGCCGGCCGAGGCGCCGGGACGAGCGAAGGCCGAGGCGGAGGCCGGCGAGGTGCCGGACCGGCGGGGGCTGGGGTCGCGGGCTCCCGTGTTCGTCCGGTCACGCCGCGTGCTGCACCTGGGCTGGCAGGCGGGGATCTTCCTCGTCGGACTCCTGGTCGTGATCGCCGGCGCCGTCATGCTCGTGCTGCCCGGACCGGGCTGGCTGGTGATCTTCGGCGGCATGGCGATCTGGGCCACCGAGTTCGTCTGGGCCCAGCTCGTGCTGCGCTGGACCAAGCGCAAGGTCACCGAGGCGGCCCAGCAGGCCCTCGACCCCGAGGTGCGCCGCCGCAACATCGCGCTTACCCTGATCGGCCTGGTGATCGTCGCCGCGCTGGTCGGGGTGTACGTCTGGAGGTTCGGCCTGGTGCCGCCCTGGGACGTCGGCGGCCGCTGAGCGCGGCGGGCGGCATCCGGTGCTCGCCGGGCCGTGGTCCCGGGCATCCCCTGACATGCGGTAATGTTCTCTCTGTGCCCGGGCGATTAGCTCAGTGGGAGAGCGCTTCGTTCACACCGAAGAGGTCACTGGTTCGAACCCAGTATCGCCCACCCGGAACCGGCGGCCCGTCTGCGATCACGCGGACGGGCCGCCGGCGTATGCCTGGGGCGCCAGAGAGCGCGGTGACGATCCGTTACTTCTGAGTGGAGCGCCGGCGAACGCGCCGAGAAGTCGACCATCTCCGTCCCGTTCCTCCCGAAGAAGTATTTGAGGATCAAGGAGAAGGCCGACTTCCGGGACTATGTCCCATTCCGGGAGAAGTGCCGGACGCCACCGCCGGAGAAAATCCCCGGACCCTTTTCCAAAACACCGTCACCTTTCTTCATGGATACGGAAGGAGAGATCCCGGACCGGCGGGCGTGGGCCAGACTCGTCCCATGGACTGGACCCACTACCGTTTCCGCACCTGGTGGACCCTGCCCGCACCGCCCGACGCCGTCCACCGGGCGCTGGAGCGGGTCGAGGACTACCCGCGCTGGTGGCGGCAGGTGCGCGAGGTGACCCGGACCGACCCGGCCACCGCCGTCATCCGGATCCGCTCCCTCCTGCCCCACGATCTGGCCTTCACCGCGCGCGAGGTGCGCCGCGACCCGGCCGCCGGAGTCCTGGAGGCCGCGCTCACCGGGGACGTCGACGGCTGGGCGCGCTGGACGCTCACCGCGCACGGCACCGGCACCCTGGCCCGCTACGACCAGGTCGTCGACGTGAACAAACCGCTGCTCAGGCGGCTCGCCGTGCCCGGCCGGCCCTTCTTCCGCGCCAACCACCGGCTGATGATGCGAGCCGGACGACGCGGACTGGCCGCCCACCTGGAAGCGGTTTGAACGAACGCCTCGCAGGCCTGTATGGTTCAGTGCGTTCCCGGGCGATTAGCTCAGTGGGAGAGCGCTTCGTTCACACCGAAGAGGTCACTGGTTCGAACCCAGTATCGCCCACCGGGTAAGGCCGGTCCGCACATGCGGACCGGCCTTGCACATGTCTACGCGGCCGCCGCCGGCAGGTCCGGACGCAGCGGCCACGACGGGTCCACCGTCTCCTCCGTCCCGCTGCGCGCGAACCACGCCTGAAGACCGCGGGCCTGCGCCGCGTGCCATCCCGTCTGCAGCGTGTGCAGTTCCGCCGGGGTCAGCCGCTCCAGGCGGGCCGCGAAGTGGCGGCCGAGCGCGCGGACCACCTCCAGCGCGGCCAGGGCGTCCGCCGCCGCGTCGTGCGCGTCCTGCAAGGCCACGCCGTAGTGCGCGCACAGGTCGGTGAGGGTGCGCCTGCCCTTGCGGTAGCGGTCGAGATGCTTGTCCAGCACTCGCGGATCCAGCACCCGCAGCGGCGACGCCTCGAACCAGCGCTCCAGCGACGAGGCCCGATGGCGGCGCAACTCCCGGTCCAGCAGGGTCAGATCGAACGGCGCGTTCATCACCACCAGCGGCCGCCCCAGAGCGGCCTGCTCCGCCAGCTCCTCGGCCAACTCGTACACCACCGGCGCCGGCCAGCGCCCGTTGCGCTGGAGATGCTCGTCGGTCAGCCCGTGCACCGCCGTCGCCGCCTCCGGAACCGGCACGCCCGGGTTCACCAGCCAGCGGTGAACCCGCGGCCGGAAGCCGGGGCCGTCCTGGACGACGACGGCGGCCGACACGATGCGGTCGGTCTCGACGTCGACGCCCGTCGTCTCCGTGTCGAAGGCGGCCAGAGGCCCCTCGTACCAGCACGTCATACGCCCACAACTCCTCGGTCCACCAGGGCAGCTGACGCGGCGTCTCCTGCGTTCGCCTTCTGCCCGTTTGGTGATACCCGGGCTGTTTGCGCCGTACGCCGGAAGGACACAACAGGAGTGCGGGTCTTTGCAGTTCACGCGCCCGCAGCGGGGATTCACCAATCGTGGAAGGCTGTTGGTCATGGTGATGGCGCAGCCCGAGCGGGGCGGGCTGCTGCCCGAGCGCGCGAGCGCCCCACGGGGCACACTCGCCACCACCGCCTGCATGGAGACACTTCAGGTGGGCTATCTGCACGCGGTCGCCGCGGCGGCCGGCTGCTCGCTGTCGCAGCCCTTCCCCGACAACGGCATCGACTGGCACGTCAGCCACAGCGCCCCCGGACACACCGTCGACGACGAGGTGACCATCAAGGTGCAGCTGAAGTGCACCTACCAGGTACCGCCCAACCCCCCGGGCCGGTTCTTCTCCTTCACGCTCGACAACGCCCACCTGACGAAACTCGCCCGCACCCCGGTCTCGGTGCACAAGATCCTCGTCGTGATGATCGTGCCCCGGTCGCAGGACCAGTGGCTGCGCGCCGGCCACGACCGGCTCGACCTCAGACACTGCTGCTACTGGGTCAACCTCGCCGGCCACCCCGTCACCGGCCGGCACCGCACCACCGTGCGGATCCCGACCTCGCGCATCTTCGACGACCGGGCCCTGTGCGAGATCATGACGCGGGTCGGGACGGGAGGCAGACCATGACGCACCGCCCCCTCGACGAGCCGCTGCGACCGGTGCGGCCGCACCCCGTCGACGCCCACCGCAGCCGCCTCCCCGCGCCCTCCGACGTCGACCCCGCAGTCCTCGGGGCCCTGCTGCGCCGGCACGGCTGGGCGCGGCGCGGCGGCGCCGCCGGCCGCTACGGCCGCTGGACCCCGCCCGGCCCCGGCGGCGCCGGCACCAGCCTGCTCGTGCCCGAGAGCCGCGCCTTCCCCGACAGCGACGACCTGCTCGGCGAGGCACTGGACGCCCTCGCCCGCAGCGGCACGCCCTCCGCGCGCGAGGTACTGGTCGCGCTCAGCCTGCCCAGCGACGAGATCCGCTGGTGGCGGGACGTGCCGGAGGGGCCTGCCGACGCCGCCGGCTGGACCGTCGAGGAACGGCTGCGCGGCGCCGCCCGGCAGATGCTGCTCGCCGCCGCGCTCGCCACACGCGCGCGTGCCGGCTACCACGGCGCCCGCCACCGGCGTACGGCCGCCGCGTGCCTGGACCACGTCCTCGTCGGCTCCGCCGCCGACGGCCGCGGCCTGACCGCCTTCGTCCCCGTCGACCCCGTACGCCCCCTCGCCGTATGCCTCCACCAGGCCCTGTACGCCGTCCGCGAGGCCGTCGACTACCGCCGGGCCACCGGCGCCATGGACGCCTTCGACGGCGCCGTCCGCGCGGGCGCCAGCCGTGAGCTCACCGAGGCCGTCGCCGCCCTCGTCCGCGGCACCGAGGGCGCGCGCGTCGCCGTCGAGTGGGCGCCCGCCGCGGGCGTCCCCGAGGCCTGCGCGGCCGCCGCGGAGGCCGTCGAGTTCTCGCCGGGCGACCTGCCCGTGCTGCGCGAGGCGGGCGCCCGCTATCTGCACGCCGAACCGTCGGTGCCCGCGCGGATCACCGGCACCGTGGTGCGGCTCCGCAGAGCGCAGCCGCGCGGCGAGGGCACCGTACGGCTGCGGGTGCTCGCGGGCGCGGAAGTGCCGTACGTGCGCGCGACCCTGGACGAGGAGGACTACCGCATCGCCGGGCACGCCCATCTGGTCGGCCTGCCCGTGCGAGTGGTCGGACGGCTGGAGAGCCGCGGCGGCTTCCGCCGGCTCACGGGAGCCTCCGGCGTCGTACCCGTGCAGGTGGACGACGAGGAGCGGGACCGGCTGATGAAGTCGTTGCAGGAGAACGCCAAGGACACGGACTACTTCGAGGAGGCGTGCGGCGGGGACGACCGCGACTGACGCGGACGACCGCGACCGACCGTGGACCGTGCGTAATCGTTTCGCGGTCACGGGCCCGGGGTCGGTACGATCCCAGTCATGCGCGCGCTCCAGGTATGGCGCCGCACCCCACCTGCAGTCAGGAGAGACCGGTGTCAGACGTCCGTGTGATCATCCAACGCGATTCCGAGCGGGAAGAGCGCACGGTGACGACGGGCACCACGGCCGCCGACCTCTTCGCCGGCGAACGCTCGATCGTCGCCGCGCGCGTCGGTGGCGAACTCAAGGACCTCGCCCACGTGATCGAGGACGGCGAGACCGTCGAGGGCGTCGAGATCTCCTCCGAGGACGGCCTCAACATCCTGCGCCACTCCACCGCGCACGTCATGGCGCAGGCCGTGCAGGAGATCTTCCCCGAGGCCAAGCTGGGCATCGGCCCGCCGGTCAGGGACGGCTTCTACTACGACTTCGACGTCGAGAAGCCGTTCACGCCCGAGGATCTCAAGGCCATCGAGAAGAAGATGCAGGAGATCCAGAAGCGGGGCCAGCGCTTCTCCCGCCGCGTCGTCACCGACGAGGCCGCCCGCGAGGAGCTGGCCGACGAGCCGTACAAGCTGGAGCTGATCGGTCTCAAGGGCTCCGCTTCGCACGACGACGGGGCGGACGTCGAGGTCGGCGCCGGCGAGCTGACGATCTACGACAACCTGGACGCCAAGACCGGCGAGCTGTGCTGGAAGGACCTCTGCCGCGGTCCCCACCTGCCCTCCACCCGGCTGATCCCGGCGTTCAAGCTGATGCGCAACGCCTCGGCGTACTGGCGCGGCAACGAGAAGAACAAGCAGCTCCAGCGCATCTACGGCACCGCCTGGCCGTCCAAGGACGAGCTGAAGGCGTACCTGGACTTCCTCGCCGAGGCCGAGAAGCGCGACCACCGCAAGCTGGGCAACGAGCTGGACCTGTTCTCCATCCCCGAGCAGATCGGCTCCGGCCTGGCGGTCTTCCACCCCAAGGGCGGCATCATCCGCCGGGTGATGGAGGACTACTCGCGCCGCCGCCACGAGGAGGAGGGCTACGAGTTCGTCTACACCCCGCACGCGACCAAGGGGAAGCTCTTCGAGACCTCGGGCCACCTGGACTGGTACGCCGAGGGCATGTACCCGCCCATGCAGCTCGACGAGGGCGTGGACTACTACCTCAAGCCCATGAACTGCCCGATGCACAACCTGATCTTCGACGCGCGCGGGCGGTCGTACCGGGAACTGCCCCTGCGGCTCTTCGAGTTCGGCACGGTCTACCGCTACGAGAAGTCGGGCGTCGTGCACGGCCTGACCCGTGCCCGCGGCTTCACCCAGGACGACGCGCACATCTACTGCACCCGCGAGCAGATGGCCGACGAGCTCGACAAGACGCTCACCTTCGTGCTGAACCTGCTGCGCGACTACGGCCTGACCGACTTCTACCTGGAGCTCTCCACCAAGGACCCGGAGAAGTACGTCGGCTCCGACGAGGTCTGGGAGGAGGCCACCGAGACCCTGCGCCAGGTCGGCGAGAAGCAGGGCCTGCAGTTGGTCCCGGACCCGGGTGGCGCGGCGTTCTACGGCCCGAAGATCTCCGTCCAGGTCAAGGACGCGATCGGCCGCACCTGGCAGATGTCGACGGTCCAGCTCGACTTCAACCTGCCCGAGCGCTTCGACCTGGAGTACACGGCCGCGGACGGCACCAAGCAGCGCCCGGTCATGATCCACCGCGCGCTGTTCGGAAGCATCGAGCGGTTCTTCGCGGTGCTCCTGGAGCACTACGCGGGCGCGTTCCCGGCGTGGCTGGCGCCCGTCCAGGCGGTCGGCATTCCGGTGGGCGACGCCCACGTGGAGTACCTCCAGAAGTTCGCGGCGGACGCGAAGCGGAAGGGCCTGCGGGTCGAGGTGGACTCCTCCTCGGACCGCATGCAGAAGAAGATCAGGACGCATCAGAAGCTCAAGGTGCCGTTCATGATCATCGTCGGTGACGACGACATGAACGCGGGCACGGTGTCGTTCCGCTACCGCGACGGTTCGCAGGAGAACGGCATTCCGCGTGACGAGGCGCTGGCGAAGCTCCTCGACGTGGTGGAGCGCCGCGTACAGGTGTGATGCGGCGGCCACCGACATAGGCCTTCAGGCCCCCGGGGTATCCCCGGGGGCCTTTGCCTGCCCGCAGGCCGCACGCCATATGCTGCACGCATGACGAGTGAGCCGGAGCAGCAGATCGGAGTGGGGACGCAGGACGCGTTCCAGCGCCTGTGGACGCCCCATCGGATGGCCTACATCCAGGGCGAGAACAAGCCGAGCGGCCCCGGTGCCGACGACGGCTGCCCCTTCTGCTCGATCCCGGCCAAGTCCGACGAGGACGGGCTGATCGTCCGGCGCGGCGAGCTGGTGTACGCGGTGCTCAATCTGTACCCCTACAACGGCGGCCACCTGATGACGGTGCCCTACCGTCATGTCGCCGACTACACCGACCTGACCGAGGCGGAGACCACGGAGCTGGCGGAGCTGACCAAGCAGGCGATGCGGGCGCTGCGCGCCGCCTCCGGCGCCCATGGCTTCAACATCGGCATGAACCAGGGCACGGTCGCCGGCGCCGGTATCGCCGCCCATCTGCACCAGCACATCGTGCCCCGCTGGGGCGGTGACACGAACTTCATGCCGGTGGTCGGCCACACGAAGGTGCTGCCGCAGCTTCTCGCCGACACCCGCGAGATGCTCGCGGAGGCCTGGCGGGCGTAGCCCGCCCGGCGGGCGTACGCCTCACGCGTCGTAGGAGTCGGCCTTCCTCGGCGACACGTCCTGGACGGCGCCGCTGAGGACCGCGGAGCGGGAGCCGAACTTCTCGACGTTCACGCCGTTCTCCTTGAGGACCTTGAGCGCCGCGGCGTGCACCACCCGCAGCACGGGGGTGGCGGCGCGCAGCGCGTCGTCGGCCATGAAGCGGTGCCGCCAGGGCTGGTCGGCCCAGGCGTGCCGCAGGCCGAACGGCTCGGGCAGGGTGAGGCTGCCGCCGAGCCACTTCAGCAGCGGCGGATACCAGGACAGGGGGGCGCGGGCGGCGAGCCGTACCACCTCGTCGGCGTCGATCAGGGGCAGTTTCACCTTGCGGGTCTCCCAGAAGCGGAGCGCCTTCTGGACTTCCTTCTCCTTGGCCGCCGGTTTCTCGTTGAACAGGGGGTTGACCGGTCCCAGGGCGTGGCCGGTGACCTCGATGCGCAGGGTGTCGTGCAGCACCGTGACGGTGACCAGCATGGTGATCACCAGATGGCCGTCCCAGAGGGTCCACTGGACGCCGAGGTAGTGGCGGTCGCCGCTGCCGAACTGCTGCTTGTTGCAGATGTCCTGTATGGCGTGCGTCTTGACCGTGTACGTCTCGACGTCGGTGCCGCTCGGCCGGGAGACCTCCTTGGCGTTCTCCCCGATCGGTGTGACGACCCAGTGGGTGACGGTCGGCTTGGGGAAGCCCCCGGTGTTGATGGAGGTGCGTTCGAGCATGACCAGGCCGCCCTGGATCGCGGTGATGACGTCCCAGCTGCGGAAGGGGTGGAACTCCTTGCCCGGTTCGGCGGGGACCAGTTCCTCGGCGAGCTGCCAGCTGCCCCAGCGGGTGCCCATGCCGAGTATGCCCTTGGGCCCGGCGTAGAAGACGGAGTTGGAGCGCTGCTCGGCGCTGAGCCGGGCGAGTTCCTTGCGTACTTGCTCGGCCGCGTCGCCGGGGTTGCCCGGAACGGCTTCGGGGATCTTGGCGCCCACGCCGCCGCCGGTCAGGAGGCCTTCCCAGCGCTCCCGCAGTTCGCGCGCCGAGCGTTCGCAGATCTGCTTGGCCCAGAACCAGCCGATCACGGGCATGACGACCGCCGCGCGTGCGTACCAGGCCCAGAAGTCGGTGAAGGGCATCTTGATCAGGAAGAGCACGGCGAGTGCGGCCATGGCGACCAGCAGGGTGTTGGCGAGCGCGCCGGCTCGTTTGTCCTCACGTTTGCCGATGGTGGCGCGCAGGGTGAACACGAGCAGCCACACGAGGAGGCCGGGCAGGAAGAGCAGCCCGCACAGTACGGTCACCGCCGTCAGCCAGTTGTCGCGGTCGCGGCGGATGCGGTGGGCGGCCAGGCAGTGCTCCACGACGACCTGGGGTTCGAGGCCGAAGGACTGGATGAGCGGTTTGCGCCCGGCGCCGAGCATGCGGTCGATCACCGCGCGGGAGAAGGCCTCGCCGAACCTGGGGCGGAAGATCTTCGCCCAGGGGCGCGGCAGGCTGACCTTGGACTGGTGCCATTCGTTGTCCGCGGCCAGGATCTTGGTCACTTCGTCGTCCCGGTAGGCGGCCGCGGCGAGCGCGTTGGTCGCCGCCGTCTGCCCCGCCGAGCCGGACAGGGGCACCTGAGCCCCGGGACTGAAATCGAATCCGTCCGTCACTTCCGCCCCCATTGCCGCCGCTCCTGCATCTGCGGCCTTCCCGACTTCCCTGCCCCGCACACCTGTTGATCAGGTCATCAGGGTATCGGCAGCGGAGCGCGTGGACAGGTGGACGGCCGGAGCCGTCCACCTGTGCGCAACGATGCGTTCCAGTGCCCTGGTTGTGCGCCGGGCGCGCCGACTATGAGGCCTCGCGCTCCTGTTGGCGTACCCGGTCGGCCACCTGGGGCGGCATCGGCTCGTGCCGAACGTACCGGCGGTCGAAGCGGGCCGTTCCGTGCGACAGGGAGCGCAGGTCGATCGCGTACCGGCCGATCTCGATCTCGGGCACCTCGGCGCGGATCAGGGTGCGGCCGCTGCCCACCTGTTCGGTGCCCAGCACCCGGCCGCGCCGTCCGGACAGGTCGCTCATCACGGGGCCCACGTAGTCGTCGCCGACCAGCACGGTCACCTCGGCCACCGGCTCCAGCAGGTGGATCCGCGCGTCGGCCGCGGCCTCCCGCAACGCGAGCGCGCCCGCGGTCTGGAAGGCCGCGTCGGAGGAGTCCACCGAGTGGGCCTTGCCGTCCAGCAGGGTGACGCGTACGTCGATCAGCGGGTGGCCGGCGGCGACGCCCTTGGCGGCCTGGGTCCGTACCCCCTTCTCCACCGAGGGGATGAACTGCCGTGGCACGGCTCCGCCGACGACCTTGTCCACGAACTCGATGCCCGAGCCGCCCGGCAGCGGTTCCACCTCGATCTCGCAGATGGCGTACTGGCCGTGGCCGCCGGACTGCTTGACGTGCCGTCCGCGCCCCGCGGACCGGTCCGCGAAGGTCTCGCGCAGCGAGACCCGGTGCGGTACGACGTCGACCTGGACGCCGTAGCGGCTGCGCAGCCGTTCCAGGGCGACGTCGGCGTGGGCCTCGCCGAGGCACCACAGCACCACCTGGTGGGTGTCCTGGTTCTGCTCCAGGCGCATCGTCGGGTCCTCCGCGACGAGCCGGGCCAGGCCCTGGGAGAGCTTGTCCTCGTCGGGTTTGCTGTGGGCCTGGATGGCGAGGGGCAGCAGCGGGTCGGGCATCTGCCACGGCTCCATCAGCAGCGGGTCGTCCTTGGCGGAGAGCGTGTCGCCGGTCTCGGCGCGGCCCAGTTTCGCCACGCACGCGAGGTCGCCGGCGATGACGTGCGTCACCGGGCGCTGCTGCTTGCCGAAGGGGGTGGAGAGGGCGCCGACCCGCTCGTCGACATCGTGGTCCTCGTGTCCGCGGTCGGCCAGGCCGTGTCCGGAGACGTGCACGGTCTCGTCGGGGCGCAGGGTGCCGGAGAAGACGCGGACCAGGGAGACGCGGCCGACGTACGGGTCGGAGGAGGTCTTGACGATCTCGGCGACCAGCGGCCCGTCCGGGTCGCACGGCCGCAGTTCGCGCGGGCCGCCGTCGATGGTGGTGACCGCGGGTGCCTCGTGCTCCAGCGGGGTGGGGAAGCCGCGGGTGATCAGCTCCAGGATCTCCACGGTGCCGATGCCCTGCTTGGCGCCCTCGGCGGCGGGCGCGGCGGCCAGGACGGGGAAGAACGCCCCGCGGGCGACGGCTCGTTCCAGGTCCTCGATGAGCGTCTTGACGTCGACCTGTTCACCGCCGAGGTAGCGGTCCATGAGGGTCTCGTCCTCGCTCTCGGCGATGATGCCCTCGATCAGCCGGTTGCGGGCCTCCTCCAGCTGCGGCAGCTGGTCCTCGCCCGGTTCGGACTCCTTGCGCTCGCCGGAGGAGTAGTCGAAGAGCTTCTGCGTCAGCAGTCCGACCAGACCGGTCACGGGCGCGTGGCCGTCGGGTCCCTGCGGGCCGCGCAGCGGCAGGTAGAGGGGCAGGACGGCGTCGGGGTCGTCCGCGCCGAACGCCTCCGCGCACACCCGTGTCATCTCCTCGAAGTCCGCGCGGGCGGCCTCCAGGTGTGTGATCACGATGGCGCGGGGCATGCCGACGGCCGCGCACTCCTCCCAGACCATGCGGGTCGAGCCGTCCACGCCGTCGGAGGCCGAGACGACGAACAGGGCCGCGTCCGCGGCGCGCAGACCGGCCCTGAGCTCCCCGACGAAGTCGGCGTAGCCGGGGGTGTCCAGCACGTTGATCTTGATGCCGTCCCATTCGACGGGCACCAGGGAGAGCTGTACCGAGCGCTGCTGCCGGTGCTCGATCTCGTCGTAGTCCGAGATGCTGCCGCCGTCCTCCACACGGCCCGCACGGTTCACCGCTCCCGCGGTCAGCGCGAGAGCCTCCACCAGGGTCGTCTTGCCCGATCCGGAGTGGCCGACCAGCACCACATTGCGTACGGATGCGGGATGGTCGGCCGCCATTGCCCTGCCGGCGGCTCCGGGGTGGGTCTGCGTCTTGTCGCCCATGATCCTGCCTCCCGTTGAGGGTGAGGTCACTGTGGGCGCGGACACGCGGCACCGCGTGCACTGGCGGCTCCTGCGACGCCCGCGGTCCTTCGAGCTTTCCACTCCCGTCACGCTGCGTCCATACGAAGGACCCGATCCCGCCGTCGACCAGCGCTTGCGCACGGGTGGCCGCCGGTGCCCGCGGAGGTCGGGCGCCCGACCTCCGCGCACGCGCGTGCGTGGCTACGATGGGCCAGCCGGTGGCCAGCAGGGGCCGCCCGGCGACACCGACCCTCGGGAAGGCCATGCTGAACAAGTACGCGCGTGCATTCTTCACGCGTGTCCTCACACCGTTCGCCGCGTTTCTCATCCGCCGGGGCGTGAGCCCGGACACGGTCACGCTCATCGGGACCGCCGGAGTGGTCGCGGGCGCGCTGGTCTTCTACCCGCGGGGCGAGTTCTTCTGGGGCACGGTCGTGATCACGCTGTTCGTGTTCTCCGACCTCGTCGACGGCAACATGGCCCGCCAGCTCGGCCGCTCCAGCCGCTGGGGCGCCTTCCTCGACTCCACGCTCGACCGGGTCGCCGACGGCGCGATCTTCGGCGGTTTCGCCCTGTGGTACGCGGGTCATGGCAACGACAACGTGCTGTGCGCGGTGTCGATCTTCTGTCTGGCCAGCGGCCAGGTGGTGTCGTACACCAAGGCCCGGGGCGAGTCGATCGGCCTGCCGGTCGCCGTCAACGGGCTGGTCGAGCGTGCCGAGCGGCTGGTGATCTCGCTGGTCGCGGCCGGGTTCGCGGGCCTGCACAAGTTCGGGGTGCCGGGCATCCAGTACCTGCTGCCGATCGCCCTGTGGATCGTCGCCGCGGGCAGCCTGGTCACGCTGATCCAGCGGGTCGTCACGGTGCGCCGGGAGTCGGCCGAGGCGGAGGCCGAGGCGGCCCGGCGGGAGCAGGGGAGCGGGGCGGCGAAATGACCGTCCAGGAGCGGCTCACCGACGGGCTGTACGGGCTCGGCTGGGGCACCGTGAAGAAGCTCCCCGAACCGGTCGCCGTGCGGCTCGGCCGCACGGTCGCCGACCTGGCCTGGCGGCAGCGGGGCAAGGGCGTGCGGCGGCTGGAGGCCAACTACGCGCGCGTGGTCCCCGACGCGGCCCCCGAGCGCCTCGCCGAGCTGTCGCGTGCGGGGATGCGCTCGTACCTGCGCTACTGGATGGAGTCCTTCCGGCTGCCGGCCTGGAGCGCCGAGCGGATCAGGGCGGGCTTCGACCCCAAGGACCTGCACTACCTGACCGACGGCCTGGCGGCAGGCAAGGGCGTCGTCCTCGCCCTGCCCCACCTGGCCAACTGGGACCTGGCCGGCGCCTGGGTCACCACCGAGCTGAAGACGCCGTTCACGACGGTCGCCGAGCGGCTGAAGCCGGAGACGCTCTACGACCGGTTCGTCGCCTACCGCGAGGGCCTCGGCATGGAGGTCCTGCCGCACAGCGGCGGCTCCGCGTTCGGCACGCTGGCCCGGCGGCTGCGCGACGGCGGCCTGGTCTGCCTGGTCGCCGACCGTGACCTGTCGGCCTCCGGGGTGGAGGTGTCGTTCTTCGGCGAGACGGCCCGGATGCCCGCCGGGCCCGCCCTCCTCGCCCAGCAGACGGGAGCCCTGCTGCTGCCCGTCACCCTCTGGTACGACGACTCGCCCGTCATGCGGGGCCGGGTCCATCCCCCGGTCGACGTGCCCGGGACAGGTACGCGGGCCGAGAAGACGTCTGTCATGACACAGGCGCTGGCCGACGCCTTCGCCACGGGGATCGCCGAGCATCCGGAGGACTGGCACATGCTTCAGCGCTTGTGGCTCGCGGACCTGGATCCCGGGCGGGGTCCGGCGCGTCCCGGGAAGGCGACGGCGTGAGGATCGGCATCGTCTGCCCGTACTCGTGGGACGTGCCCGGTGGTGTGCAGTTCCACATCCGGGACCTGGCGGAGTACTTCACCGGCCTCGGCCACGAGGTGTCCGTCCTCGCCCCCGCGGACGACGACACCCCGCTGCCGCCCTACGTCGTCTCGGCCGGCCGGGCGGTCCCGGTGCCCTACAACGGCTCGGTGGCCCGGCTCAACTTCGGCTTCCTGTCGGCGGCCCGGGTGCGGCGCTGGCTGCACGAGGGCCGGTTCGACGTGATCCACATCCACGAGCCGACCTCGCCGTCGCTGGGCCTGCTGGCCTGCTGGGCGGCCCAGGGACCGATCGTCGCCACCTTCCACACCTCCAATCCCCGGTCGCGGGCGATGATCGCCGCGTACGCCATCCTCCAGGCGGCCCTGGAGAAGATCAGCGCGCGGATCGCGGTGAGCGAGTACGCCCGCCGCACCCTCGTCGAGCACCTCGGCGGCGACGCGGTGGTCATCCCCAACGGCGTCGACGTCGACTTCTTCGCCCGGGCCGAGCCCAAGCCCGAGTGGCAGGGGGACACGATCGGCTTCATCGGCCGCATCGACGAGCCCCGCAAGGGCCTGCCCGTGCTGATGCGGGCGCTGCCCGGGATCCTCGCCGCCCGCCCGGGGGCCCGTCTGCTGGTCGCGGGCCGCGGGGACGAGGAGCAGGCGGTGGAGGACCTGCCGAGGGAACTGCGCCCGCGTGTGGAGTTCCTGGGCATGATCAGCGACGAGGACAAGGCGCGTCTCCTGCGCAGCGTCGACCTGTACGTGGCCCCGAACACCGGCGGGGAGAGCTTCGGCATCATCCTGGTCGAGGCCATGTCGGCCGGAGCCCCGGTCCTCGCCTCGGACCTGGACGCCTTCGCCCAGGTCCTGGACCAGGGCAAGGCCGGTGAACTCTTCGCCAACGAGGACGCCGACGCCCTCGCCGAAGCCGCCGTGCGCCTGCTGTCCGACCCGTCCCGCCGAGCCGAACTGCGCGAACGCGGCAGCACCCATGTGCGCCGCTTCGACTGGTCGACCGTCGGCGCCGACATCCTCTCGGTCTACGAGACGGTCACCGCCGGCGCGGCGGCCGTCGCCGCCGACGAACGCACCACGGGGCTGCGGGCCCGCCTGGGCCTGGCCCGCGACTGACCTCGGCGACGCATCCGGGACGCATCCGGGACGCAAGGCCCAGGCCGTCCGGGCGGCGTGTCCCGGTAGCCTTGCCGCCCGTGACCGTAACGCTCATCTGGATTGTCGTCGCGCTCGTGGCCATCGGGCTGTACCTGAGCTGGACGGCCGGGCGGCTGGACCGGCTGCACGCCCGTATCGACGCCGCGCGGGCCGCGCTGGACGCGCAGTTGCTGCGGCGGGCCTCGGTGGCGCAGGAACTGGCCACCTCCGGAGTGCTGGACCCGGCCGCCTCCATCGTGCTGTACGAGTCCGCGCACGCCGCGCGGCAGGCCGAGGAGGAGCAACGGGAGGTCGCGGAGAGCGAGTTGAGTCAGGCTCTGCGGGCCGTGTTCGCGGAGGCCCAGCAGGTCGAGGCGGTGCGCGAGGCGCCCGGGGGAGAGGAGGCGGCGCACGAGCTGACCGAGGCCGTGCGCAGGGTGCCGATGGCCCGCCGCTTCCACAACGACGCCGTGGGAGCCGCCCGCCGGCTGCGCGAGCACCGCAAGGTGCGGTGGTTCCGGCTGGCCGGACACGCCCCGTTCCCCATGGCCTTCGAGATGGACGACGAGCCGCCGACGGCCCTGGCGGAGCGGGCCGCCTGACCGGAACCAGTGGCGCCGTTTCGGGCGGTGCCCGGGCGAAAAGGATCCACCGGGTTCCCATTGGCCCTTGCCGTGGACTGGTCCAATCCCGTTTCCTCGGTGGCGCACCACACCCTCTTCTCACCAAGTGAGGTCACCCGTGTCCACCACGATTTCCGACTCCGCCCAGACCCCCGAGACCGGTACCGCCCGTGTGAAGCGCGGCATGGCCGAGCAGCTCAAGGGCGGCGTGATCATGGACGTCGTCACGCCGGAGCAGGCGAAGATCGCCGAGGACGCGGGCGCCGTCGCGGTCATGGCCCTGGAGCGCGTCCCCGCCGACATCCGCAAGGACGGCGGCGTGGCCCGCATGTCCGACCCGGACATGATCGAGGGCATCATCGACGCCGTCTCCATCCCGGTCATGGCCAAGTCCCGCATCGGCCACTTCGTCGAGGCCCAGGTCCTTCAGTCGCTCGGCGTCGACTACATCGACGAGTCCGAGGTCCTCACCCCGGCCGACGAGGTCAACCACTCCGACAAGTGGGCCTTCACCACCCCCTTCGTCTGCGGCGCCACCAACCTCGGCGAGGCCCTGCGCCGGATCGCCGAGGGCGCCGCGATGATCCGCTCCAAGGGCGAGGCCGGCACCGGCAACGTCGTCGAGGCCGTCCGCCACCTGCGCCAGATCAAGAACGAGATCGCCCGCCTGCGCGGCTACGACAACCACGAGCTGTACGCCGCCGCCAAGGAGCTGCGCGCCCCGTACGAGCTGGTCAAGGAGGTCGCCGAGCTGGGCAAGCTCCCGGTCGTGCTGTTCTCCGCCGGCGGTGTGGCCACCCCCGCCGACGCGGCCCTGATGCGCCAGCTCGGCGCCGAGGGCGTTTTCGTCGGCTCCGGCATCTTCAAGTCCGGCGACCCGGCCAAGCGCGCCGCCGCCATCGTGAAGGCCACCACCTTCTACGACGACCCGAAGATCATCGCGGAGGCGTCCCGCAACCTCGGCGAGGCCATGGTCGGCATCAACTGCGACACCCTCCCCGAAGCCGAGCGCTACGCCAACCGCGGCTGGTGAGCCGGCTCCGAGGGACCGCACGCAGAGAGACCCCACGTACATGACCGACTCACCCGTCATTGGCGTCCTGGCCCTCCAGGGCGACGTACGGGAGCACCTCATCGCCCTGGCCGCGGCGGACGCCGTGGCCAGGCCGGTGCGGCGCCCCGAAGAGCTCGCCGAGGTCGACGGCCTCGTCCTTCCCGGCGGCGAGTCCACCACCATCTCCAAGCTGGCCGTCCTCTTCGGAGTGATGGACCCTCTTCGCGCGCGCGTGCGGGACGGCATGCCCGTCTACGGGACCTGCGCCGGCATGATCATGCTCGCCGACAAGATCCTCGACCCGCGTTCGGGCCAGGAGACCGTCGGCGGTATCGACATGATCGTGCGCCGCAACGCCTTCGGACGGCAGAACGAGTCGTTCGAGGCGGCCGTCGACGTCAAGGGCGTTCTGGGAGATCCTGTGGAGGGCGTCTTCATCCGCGCCCCCTGGGTCGAGTCCGTCGGCGCCGGGGCCGAGGTGCTCGCCGAGCACGACGGCCACATCGTCGCGGTCCGCCAGGGCAACGCGCTGGCCACGTCGTTCCACCCGGAGCTGACCGGCGACCACCGTGTGCACGGCCTGTTCGTCGACATGGTGCGCGCGAACCGGACACCGGAGTCCTTGTAGGATTCCTGCGTTCGTACGCAGACGGGTTACGCGAAGGAGACAGGCAGATGTCCGGCCACTCTAAATGGGCCACGACGAAGCACAAGAAGGCCGTCATCGATGCCAAGCGCGGCAAGCTCTTCGCGAAGCTGATCAAGAACATCGAGGTCGCGGCTCGCATGGGCGGCGTCGACCTGGACGGCAACCCGACGCTCTACGACGCCGTGCAGAAGGCCAAGAAGCAGTCGGTGCCGAACAAGAACATCGACTCGGCCATCAAGCGCGGCGGTGGTCTCGAGGCCGGCGGCGCCGACTACGAGACGATCATGTACGAGGGTTACGGGCCGAACGGTGTCGCGGTGCTCATCGAGTGCCTCACCGACAACCGCAACCGCGCCGCCTCCGACGTCCGCGTCGCCATGACCCGCAACGGCGGCTCCATGGCCGACCCGGGCTCGGTGTCGTACCTCTTCAACCGCAAGGGCGTCGTGATCGTCCCCAAGGGCGACTTGTCCGAGGACGACGTCCTGACGGCCGTCCTGGACGCGGGCGCCGAGGAGGTCAACGACCTCGGCGAGTCCTTCGAGGTGCTCAGCGAGGCCACCGACCTGGTGGCGGTCCGCACCGCCCTCCAGGAGGCCGACATCGACTACGACTCGGCCGAGGCCAACTTCGTCCCCACCATGCAGGTGGAGCTGGACGAGGAGGGCGCCAAGAAGATCTTCAAGCTGATCGACGCGCTCGAGGACAGCGACGACGTGCAGAACGTCTTCGCCAACTTCGACGTCAGCGACGAGATCATGGAGAAGGTCGAGGCGTAAAGCCGCCGCGGATCGCGCGGTCGCCCCGCACGCATGACGGGCCGGTGGGACATTCCCGCCGGCCCGCCGTCGTTGTCGGTGGCAGCGGATAGCCTGGCGTCAGGCAAAGATCACCACCACGGACCGCGACCATGTCACGAGGGGAGGGGACACGCGTGCGCGTACTGGGAGTCGACCCCGGACTGACCCGCTGCGGCGTCGGTGTCGTCGAGGGAGTCGCGGGCCGGCCGCTGACCATGCTCGGCGTCGGAGTCGTCCGCACCCCGGTGGACGCCGACCTGAGCCACCGCCTGGTCGTCGTCGAGCAGGGGATGGAGCGGTGGCTGGACGAGCACCGCCCCGAATACGTGGCGGTGGAACGCGTGTTCAGCCAGCACAACGTGCGCACGGTGATGGGCACCGCCCAGGCCAGCGCCGTGGCGATGCTGTGCGCGGCCCGCCGCGGCATCCCGGTCGCCCTGCACACCCCCAGCGAGGTCAAGGCCGCCGTCACCGGCAGCGGCCGCGCCGACAAGGCGCAGGTCGGCGCCATGGTCACCCGGCTGCTGCGGCTCGCCGCGCCCCCCAAGCCGGCCGACGCCGCCGACGCTCTCGCCCTGGCCATCTGCCACATCTGGCGAGCCCCCGCCCAGAACCGGCTCCAGCAGGCCGTCGCCGCGCACGCGGCCGGACAACCCTCGACAACGAAAGGCCGTACGGCATGATCGCCTTCGTCAGCGGCACGGTCGCAGCCCTCGCCCCCGACGCCGCGGTGATCGAGGTCGGCGGTGTCGGCATGGCCGTGCAGTGCACCCCGAACACGCTGTCCACGCTCCGCCTCGGCCGCCCGTCCAGGCTCGCCACCTCCCTCGTCGTACGGGAGGACTCACTGACCCTGTACGGCTTCGCGGACGACGACGAGCGCCAGGTCTTCGAGCTGCTGCAGACCGCCAGCGGGGTGGGACCGCGCCTTGCCCAGGCGATGCTGGCCGTGCACACGCCCGACGCCCTGCGCCGGGCCGTCGCCACCGGCGACGAGAAGGCCCTCACCGCCGTCCCGGGCATCGGCAAGAAGGGCGCCCAGAAGCTCCTGCTGGAGCTCAAGGACCGGCTCGGCGAGCCCGTCGGCGCACCCGTCGTCGGCGCACCGGTCACCCAGGGCTGGCGCGACCAGCTGCACGCGGCGCTGATCGGCCTCGGGTACGCCACCCGCGAGGCCGACGAGGCGGTGACCGCCGTGGCGCCCCAGGCCGAGGCCGCCGGCGGCACGCCCCAGGTGGGCCAGTTGCTCAAGGCGGCCCTGCAGACCCTGAACCGAGCCCGCTGAGCCAGGAGTACGTGAGTGAACTGGGACGACACGACCGACACGCCCGCCGCCGAGGAGCGCGTCGGCCCCGGGGCGGAGCGGCTGGTGGGCTCCGCCGCCGACGGTGAGGACCAGGCCGTCGAGGCCGCCCTGCGCCCCAAGGACCTGGGCGAGTTCATCGGCCAGGAGAAGGTCCGCGAACAGCTCGACCTCGTGCTGCGCGCCGCCCGGGCGCGTGGCGCCACCGCCGACCACGTGCTGCTGTCCGGCGCCCCCGGCCTGGGCAAGACCACCCTGTCCATGATCATCGCGGCCGAGATGGGCGCCCCCATCCGCATCACCTCGGGTCCCGCCATCCAGCACGCCGGCGACCTCGCGGCCATCCTGTCCTCCCTCCAGGAGGGCGAGGTGCTCTTCCTCGACGAGATCCACCGCATGTCGAGGCCCGCCGAGGAGATGCTCTACATGGCGATGGAGGACTTCCGGGTCGACGTGATCGTCGGCAAGGGCCCCGGCGCCACCGCCATCCCGCTCGAACTGCCGCCGTTCACCCTCGTGGGCGCCACGACACGCGCGGGCCTGCTGCCGCCCCCGCTGCGCGACCGCTTCGGCTTCACCGCGCACATGGAGTTCTACGGGCCCGCGGAGCTGGAGCGCGTCGTCCACCGCTCGGCGAGCCTCCTCGACGTCCGGATCGACACCGACGGCGCCGCCGAGATCGCCGGCCGCTCCCGGGGCACCCCGCGCATCGCCAACCGCCTGCTGCGCCGCGTCCGCGACTACGCGCAGGTCAAGGCGGACGGGACCATCACGCGCGAGATCGCCGCCGCGGCCCTGGCGGTCTACGAGGTCGACGCCCGCGGCCTCGACCGGCTCGACCGGGCGGTCCTCCAGGCACTGCTGAAGCTCTTCGGTGGCGGCCCGGTCGGCCTGTCGACGCTCGCGGTCGCCGTGGGGGAGGAGCGCGAGACCGTCGAGGAGGTCGCCGAGCCGTTCCTCGTCCGCGAGGGCCTGCTCGCCCGCACTCCGCGCGGCCGTGTCGCCACCCCCGCCGCCTGGGCGCACCTCGGTCTCACCCCGCCCGGCTCGTCAGCTGCGGGAAACGGACAACAGGGCCTGTTCGGGGCGTGAGGGCTGAGGTATTGGCCCGGGGAGGAACCCAGGTGTCATGCTGAGCGTTGTTCCTTGCATGCGGACTCGCCTAGACTCCGCCGATGCCGCCTTTGTAGGCAGTACACATACCCCCAACCAATCAGGCCGCTCCCCATCGCGGTCGTGTGAAGGAAGTTCCGACCCGTGAGTCTCGTGACCCTCCTCCCGTTCATCGTGCTCATCGGGGCCATGTTCCTGATGACCCGGTCGGCCAAGAAGAAGCAGCAGCAGGCCGCGGAAATGCGCGACCAGATGCAGCCCGGTAGTGGTATCCGCACCATCGGGGGCATGTACGCCACGGTCAAGGAGGTCAACGACGACACGGTCCTCCTCGACGCGGGCCCGGGCGTCGAGCTGCTGTTCGCCAAGAACGCGATCGCGACCGTCCTGAGCGACGACGAGTACAACCGCATCGTCCATGGCGTCGAGCACGACCTGAAGTCCGACGCCGACCTCGTCCCCGACGACGCCTCCTCCCTCACCGGTACCGACGAGTCCGCCGACACCGACGGCGCCTCCGACGACAAGCCCGTCGACCTCGGCAAGAAGGACGCGGCCGAGGAGCCGGCCGACGCGGCCGAGGCGAAGGCGGAGGACGCGCCGAAGAAGACCGACGGCGACTCCGAGGCGAAGTAGTCACCACCCAGGGCGCGCGGCACGACCTGCGCGCGCCCTGGGATGCGTTCACTTCGCGCGGGATTCCGACACCATGTGATGGCCGTCGCCGAGCTCACCCGGCGCGGGACGGCCCGAGAGGGAGTAGCTGAAAAGGTGGCTGTATCCAAAAAGGGACGCAGTGCGAGCGCCCAGAGCAAGCCGGGGCGCTCGCTGGCCCTCATTCTGATCGCCATCGTGGCGCTCACCGGAGGCATGTTCGTCACCGGCAACACCGCTCCGCGCCTGGGCATCGACCTGGCCGGCGGTACGAGTATCACGCTGCGGGCGGTACCGGAGCGCGGTCAGGAATCCGCGGTCAACAAGGCCAACATGGACACGGCCGTCAACATCATGGAACGCCGTGTCAATGGTCTCGGTGTCTCGGAGGCCGAGGTCCAGACCCAGGGGAATGACAACATCATTGTCAACATCCCCAAGGGCACCAACTCCAAGCAGGCCCGGGAGCAGGTCGGCACCACCGCGAAGCTGTACTTCCGTCCGGTCCTCGCCACCGACATCAGCGGCGCCGCCCCGGCCGAGCCGTCGCCCAGCACCTCCCACAAGGCGAGCGACAAGTCCACCGGCGCGGCGACCCCCTCCGGTTCCCCGACTCCCTCGGCCACCGCGACCAAGCAGGGCCGCCCGGTCACCGACGCCCTGAAGGCGGACGCCACCCCGTCCGCGAGCGGCTCCCCGGCGAGCCCGAACGCCTCGGCGAGCCCGTCGGCCTCCGCCAGCGCCGCACCGTCCCCGAGCAGCGGCTCCGGTGACGCGAACAGCAAGCTCCAGGCCGAGTACGCCGCCCTGGACTGCAGCAAGCAGGACGTGCGCGCCACCGCCGGCAAGGGCGTGCTGCCCGCCGAGTCGACCGTCGCCTGCGGCCAGAACTCGCAGGGCCAGTGGCAGAAGTACCTGCTCGGCCCCGCCGAGGTGGACGGCACCGACGTCAAGAAGGCGGACGCCGTCTTCAACACGCAGACGGCCTCCGGCTGGACCGTGACCATGGAGTTCACCTCCAAGGGCGCCACGAAGTTCGCCGACATCACCGGCAAGCTGGCCCAGAACCCCTCGCCGCAGAACCAGTTCGCCATCGTCCTGGACGGCGACGTCGTCTCCGACCCGTACGTCAGCCAGGCGCTGACCGGCGGCAGCGCGGAGATCTCCGGCCACTTCACCCAGGAAGAGGCGCAGAGCCTCGCCAACATGCTGTCCTACGGCGCGCTGCCGCTGACCTTCAAGGAGGACAGCGTCACCACCGTCACCGCCGCTCTCGGCGGTGAGCAGCTGCACGCCGGTCTGATCGCGGGCGCCATCGGCCTCGCCCTGGTCGTGATCTACCTGGTGGTCTACTACCGCGGACTGGCGATGATCGCCATCGCCTCCCTGTTGGTCTCCGCGATCCTCACCTACACGCTCATGTCGCTGCTCGGCCCGACCATCGGCTTCGCGCTGAACCTGCCGGCGGTGTGCGGCGCGATCGTCGCGATCGGTATCACCGCGGACTCGTTCATCGTGTTCTTCGAACGCATAAGGGACGAGATCCGCGAGGGCCGCTCGCTGCGCCCCGCGGTGGAGCGCGGCTGGCCCCGGGCCCGGCGTACCGTCCTCGTCTCGGACTTCGTGTCGTTCCTGGCCGCCGCCGTGCTGTTCATCGTGACCGTCGGCAAGGTGCAGGGCTTCGCGTTCACGCTCGGTCTGACCACGCTGCTCGACGTGGTCGTCATCTTCCTGTTCACCAAGCCGCTGATGACGATCCTCGCCCGCCGCAAGTTCTTCTCCAGCGGCCACACCTGGTCCGGTCTGGACCCCAAGCGCCTGGGTGCCAAGCCTCCGCTGCGCCGCACCCGCCGTCCCTCCGCCCCCATCGAGACGAAGGAGGCGTGAGGTGTCCAAGCTCGGCAACCTCGGCGCCCGACTGCACCATGGTGAGGTCGGCTACGACTTCATCAAGAACCGCAAGATCTGGTACGGCATCTCGATCCTGATCACCATCACGGCCATCCTGGGCCTGGCGGTGCGCGGCCTGAACATGGGCATCGAGTTCCAGGGCGGGGCGGTCTTCACCACGCCGAAGCACATGAGCGCGTCGGTGGCCCAGGCCGAGGACTTCGCCCACGGCGCCTCCGGCCAGGAGTCGATCGTCCAGAAGCTCGGTGACGGCAGCCTGCGCATCCAGATCGCCGGCATCGAGACCGGAAAGTCCGACCAGATCAAGGAAGCCCTGGCCAAGGACCTGAAGGTCAACCCGGAGCACATCAACGCCGACCTGGTCGGTCCGAGCTGGGGCGAGCAGATCGCCAACAAGGCCTGGCAGGGCCTGGCGATCTTCATGATCCTGGTCGTGATCTACCTGGCGATCGCCTTCGAGTGGCGCATGGCGCTGGCCGCGCTGGTCGCGCTGATCCACGACCTGACGATCACCACCGGCGTCTACGCCCTCGTCGGCTTCGAGGTCACGCCCGGCACGGTGATCGGTCTGCTGACGATCCTCGGTTACTCGCTCTACGACACGGTCGTCGTCTTCGACAGCCTCAAGGAGCAGACGAAGGACATCACCCGGCAGACCCGCTGGACGTACAGCGAGATCGCGAACCGCTCGATCAACGGCACGCTGATCCGTTCCATCAACACCACCGTGGTGGCGCTGCTGCCCGTGGCGGGCCTGCTGTTCATCGGCGGCGGTGTGCTCGGCGCGGGCATGCTGAACGACATCTCGCTGTCGCTGTTCGTCGGCCTCGCGGCCGGTGCGTACTCCTCGATCTTCATCGCCACGCCGCTCGTCGCCGACCTCAAGGAGCTCGAGCCGCAGATGAAGGCCCTCAAGAAGCGCGTGCTCGCCAAGCGGGCGCAGGCGGCGGCGCAGGGCGAGCCCCTGGAGGCGGAGCCCGCCGGGTTCACCGCCGATGACGACCCGGAGGACCCCGAGGACGCCGCACCCGCCGTGGTGGGCCCGCGCAACCAGCCCGCCTCCCGCGGCCGGGGCCGCGGCCGACCCTCGGGGAAGCGCCGATGACCGAGGTCCAGGAACTGCTGCTCAGCCGTATCCGTGATGTGGCCGACTATCCGTCGCCGGGGGTGATGTTCAAGGACATCACCCCGCTCCTGGCGGATCCGGCGGCGTTCACCGTCCTCACGGACGCGCTGGCGGAGGTCGGCACCCGGGAGGGGGCGACGAAGGTCGTCGGCCTGGAGGCCCGCGGCTTCATCCTCGGCGCCCCGGTCGCGCTCCGCGCGGGCCTCGGCTTCATCCCCGTGCGCAAGGCGGGCAAGCTCCCCGGAGCGACGCTGAGCCAGGCGTACGACCTGGAGTACGGCTCGGCGGAGATCGAGGTCCACGCGGAGGATCTGAGCGCGGGGGACCGTGTTCTCGTCGTCGACGACGTGCTCGCGACGGGAGGTACCGCGGAGGCGTCCATCCAGCTCATCCGGCGGGCCGGGGCGGAGGTCGCCGGTGTGGCGGTACTGATGGAACTCGGGTTCCTCGGTGGGCGGACGCGGTTGGAGCCGGCGCTGTCAGGGGCGCCGCTGGAGGCGCTCCTCCGGCTCTGAGCGTGGAGTGTGGGGGCCCGGGGCGCAGCCCCGGGCCCCCTGTTCCGGGGCTGCGCCCCGGCGCCGCCCACCCTCCCCACCTGTCTCGGTGGGTGGGGAGGGTCCCGTCCCTGGGGCTTCGCCCCTGGCCCCCTGCGGGGGCTTCGCCCCCTGCGCCCTCTGGCTTTCCCACTCGCCCATCTGTCTCGGTGGGTGGGGAGGGTCCCGTCCCTGGGGCTTCGCCCCTGGCCCCCTGCGGGGGCTTCGCCCCCTGCGCCCCCTGGCTTTCCCACCCGCTCACCCGACTCGGTGGGTGAAAAGGGTCCCTCCCTGCGGCTTCGCCCCACTTCGCCCCCGGTTTCCCGGCCGTCTGCCCGGCTTGGTGGGGGAGAGGTGCCGTCCCGGGGGTCTGCCCAGGTCCCGGTGAGGTTTCGGACCCCGTACAACGGGCGGTGCCCGGTTGTTCGGGGGCTTGAAAGGGGGGTACCGGAATCTCGTGTCCGTCTTGTGTGTTTGTCCCGTAAACGGTCCTTCGATCGGGCTGGAGGGGATCCTGGAGCTGTGGATCGCTACCATGGGGGCTCCGGAGCCTGACCGGGGGACCCGGATCGCGCACGAGGAGTCCTCTTGCCAGACGAGGCCCAGCCACTGACCGCCGCCAAGCCCGAGTCCGCCTCGGCGCCCGCGGTGAAGCCCGCGCCGCACGCGAAGAGCGACACCCGCGGGACGGCCGAGCACGCCCAGTCGGCCCCCGTCGGCAAGTCGACAGAGGCCGCGCGCCCCAAGCCGGCCCCGACCGAGCGTCCCGCGCCGCCGCCCGTCGTGCGCCCCTCCGTCGGCCAGCCCGGCCGTTCCGGCTCCTCCAACCGAGTCCGCGCCCGCCTCGCCCGTCTCGGCGTGCAGCGCGCCAACCCGTACAACCCGGTGCTGGAGCCGCTGCTGCGGATAGTGCGCAGCAACGACCCGAAGATCGAGAACTCGACCCTGCGCCAGATCGAGCGCGCCTATCAGGTCGCCGAGCGCTGGCACCGCGGTCAGAAACGCAAGAGCGGCGACCCGTACATCACGCACCCGCTCGCCGTGACCACCATCCTCGCCGAACTCGGCATGGACCCGGCCACGCTGATGGCGGGACTGCTGCACGACACCGTCGAGGACACCGAGTACGGCCTGGACCAGTTGCGCCGCGACTTCGGCGACACCGTCGCCCTGCTCGTCGACGGCGTCACCAAGCTGGACAAGGTCAAGTTCGGCGAGGCCGCGCAGGCCGAGACCGTACGCAAGATGGTCGTCGCCATGGCCAAGGACCCCCGCGTCCTGGTCATCAAGCTCGCCGACCGCCTGCACAACATGCGCACCATGCGTTACCTCAAGCGCGAGAAGCAGGAGAAGAAAGCCCGCGAGACGCTCGAGATCTACGCCCCGCTCGCCCACCGGCTGGGCATGAACACCATCAAGTGGGAGCTGGAGGACCTCGCCTTCGCGATCCTCTACCCCAAGATGTACGACGAGATCGTCCGCCTCGTCGCCGAGCGCGCCCCCAAGCGCGACGAGTACCTGGCCATCGTCACCGACGAGGTCCAGGCCGACCTGCGCGCCGCGCGCATCAAGGCGACCGTCACCGGCCGGCCCAAGCACTACTACAGCGTCTACCAGAAGATGATCGTCCGCGGCCGTGACTTCGCGGAGATCTACGACCTGGTGGGCATCCGCGTCCTTGTCGACACGGTCCGCGACTGCTACGCCGCCCTCGGCACCGTGCACGCGCGATGGAACCCGGTCCCCGGCCGGTTCAAGGACTACATCGCGATGCCCAAGTTCAACATGTACCAGTCGCTGCACACGACGGTCATCGGCCCCAACGGCAAGCCGGTCGAGCTGCAGATCCGCACCTTCGACATGCACCGCCGCGCGGAGTACGGCATCGCCGCGCACTGGAAGTACAAGCAGGAGGCCGTCGCCGGCGCCTCCAAGGTCCGCACCGACGCGCCGAAGCCCGCCGGCAAGGCCGGCAAGGACGCGGGCGCCATCAACGACATGGCGTGGCTGCGGCAGTTGCTGGACTGGCAGAAGGAGACCGAGGACCCCGGCGAGTTCCTGGAGTCGCTGCGCTTCGACCTGTCCCGCAACGAGGTCTTCGTCTTCACGCCCAAGGGCGACGTCATAGCGCTCCCTGCGGGCGCCACCCCGGTGGACTTCGCGTACGCCGTCCACACCGAGGTCGGCCACCGCACCATAGGAGCACGCGTCAACGGCCGGCTCGTTCCGCTGGAGTCGACCCTGGACAACGGCGACCTGGTGGAGGTCTTCACGTCCAAGGCGGCCGGCGCCGGTCCCTCCCGTGACTGGCTCGGCTTCGTCAAGTCCCCGCGCGCCCGCAACAAGATCCGGGCCTGGTTCTCCAAGGAGCGCCGGGACGAGGCGATCGAGCAGGGCAAGGACGCCATCGTCCGCGCGATGCGCAAGCAGAACCTGCCGATCCAGCGCATCCTGACCGGCGACTCACTGGTCACCCTCGCGCACGAGATGCGCTACTCGGACATCTCCGCGCTGTACGCGGCGATCGGCGAGGGGCACGTCTCCGCGCCGAACATCGTGCAGAAACTGGTGCAGGCGCTCGGCGGCGAGGAGGCGGCCACCGAGGAGATCGACGAGAGCGTGCCGCCGTCGCGCGGACGCTCCCGCAAGCGCCGCTCCAGCGCCGACCCGGGTGTCGTCGTCAAGGGCGTCGACGACGTGTGGGTCAAGCTGGCCCGCTGCTGCACACCGGTCCCCGGCGACCCGATCATCGGCTTCGTCACGCGGGGCAGTGGCGTATCGGTTCACCGCAGTGACTGCGTCAACGTGGAGTCACTGTCGCGTGAGCCGGAGCGGATCCTCGACGTCGAGTGGGCGCCCACCCAGTCCTCGGTCTTCCTGGTCGCCATCCAGGTCGAGGCCCTGGACCGCTCCCGGCTGCTCTCGGACGTCACACGCGTCCTGTCCGACCAGCACGTCAACATCCTCTCCGCGGCCGTCCAGACCTCCCGCGACCGCGTCGCCACCTCCCGCTTCACCTTCGAGATGGGCGACCCCAAGCACCTGGGGCACGTCCTGAAGGCCGTGCGGGGCGTGGAGGGCGTCTACGACGTCTACCGGGTCACGTCCGCGCGCAGCCGGGCGTAGCCGCCACCGGACGAGTACGGGGAAGGACAAGCACAGAGAACGGCCGAGGGCCCCCGTAGGCGCTACGGGGGCCCTCAGCCGTCAGTGGAAGCGTCGCCGGATCCCAGGCGGACCCGGATCAGCCGCCGAACTCCTGGAGGCCCTTCAGGGCCTGGTCCAGGAGCGCCTGCCGGCCCTCGAGCTCCTTCTCGAGCTTGTCGGCCCTGGAGGAGTTGCCCTGGGCGCGGGCCTGCTCGATCTGCCCCCGCAGCTTGTCCACGGCGGCCTGGAGCTGACCGGTCAGACCCTCGGCACGGGCCCGCGCCTCCGGGTTCGTCCGGCGCCACTCGGCCTCCTCGGCCTCCTGGATGGCCCGGTCGACCGTCTGCATCCGGCCCTCCACCCGCGGACGGGCGTCGCGCGGCACATGGCCGATGGTCTCCCAGCGCTCGTTGATCGAGCGGAAGGCGGCACGGGCGGCCTTCAGGTCCGTGATCGGCAGGAGCTTCTCGGCCTCCCCGGCCAGCTCCTCCTTCAGCTTCAGGTTCTCCGCCTGCTCGGCGTCCCGCTCGGCGAACACCGAGCTGCGGGCGGCGAAGAAGACGTCCTGGGCACCGCGGAAGCGGTTCCACAGGTCGTCCTCGTGCTCGCGCTGGGCACGGCCTGCGGCCTTCCACTCCGTCATCAGCTCGCGGTAGCGGGCCGAGGTGGGACCCCAGTCCGTCGAGCCCGACAGCGCCTCGGCCTCGGCGACCAGCCGCTCCTTGGCCTTGCGTGCGTCCTCGCGCTGCGCGTCCAGTTGCGCGAAGTGCGCCTTGCGCCGCTTGGAGAACGCCGACCGCGCGTGCGAGAAGCGGTGCCACAGCTCGTCGTCGGACTTGCGGTCCAGACGCGGCAGCCCCTTCCAGGTGTCCACCAGCGCGCGCAGCCGCTCGCCGGCCGCCCGCCACTGATCGGAACGGGCCAGCTCCTCGGCCTCCGTGACCAGGGCCTCCTTGGCGTGCCGGGCCTCGTCCGCCTGCCGGGCGCGCTGCGCCTTGCGCTCCTCACGGCGTGCCTCGACCGTCCCGACCAGCTTGTCCAGGCGGGCACGCAGCGCGTCCAGGTCGCCGACCGCGTGGTGCGCGTCGATCTGCTCCCGCAGATGGCCGACGGCGGCCTGGGCATCCTTGGCCGACAGGTCGGTGGTCTGCACTCGCTTCTCGAGGAGGCCGATCTCGACAACCAGGCCCTCGTACTTGCGCTCGAAGTAGGCCAGCGCCTCCTCAGGGGAGCCGGCCTGCCAGGAACCGACGACCTGCTCGCCATCGGCCGTACGCACGTACACGGTCCCCGTCTCGTCGACGCGGCCCCACGGGTCGCTGCTCACAGCGCCTCCTCCACATGATGCCTGCGGAGGGCCTCGAAGCTCCCCCGGGCATCGTCCACAGTTTCGTCACCGCCAACATAGGCGACCGGCGGGCGGCCTGTCCGCATCCAGCGCGACCGAAATTTCCCAGCCGGTCGTCGCTGCTGTCAGGACTTCGTCACCGTCGCCTTGTTGATCACCACGGTCGCGTTCGGGGCGGTGTTGCCCGTCTCCGGATCGGCGGGCTCCGCCCCGGCGTCCGCGATCTTCTTCAGCACCTTCATACCCGACTCGGAGACGGTGCCGAAAGGCGTGTAGCTGGGCGGGAGAGGACTGTCCTGGTACACCAGGAAGAACTGGCTTCCACCGGAGTGCGCCTGCCCCGTGTTGGCCATCGCCACGGTGCCCGCCGGATAGACGTCGCCCTTCAGGCTTTTGTCCTTGAGGTTCTCGTCGGGAATCGTGTATCCGGGACCGCCCCGGCCCGTACCCTCCGGGTCGCCGCACTGCAGGACGTAGATGCCCTCAGCGGTGAGCCGGTGGCACTTGGTGTGGTCGAAGAAGCCCTTTCCGGCCAGGAAGTCGAAGGAGTTCACGGTGTGCGGTGCCGCGGACGCCTTCAGATCCAGGTCGATCCCGCCGCACGTGGTGTCGAGCGTCATCGTGTACTTCGCCGACTTGTCGATGGACATCGCCGGTTCCTTGGCCCAGCTCAGCTTCTTCACCGAGCCCGCGGCCGGCTTCGCGCACGGGTCCGGCGCCTTGCTGGTGGCCGAGGCGCTGGGGGTGACCTCGGCGCTCGCGTTGGCCTTGTCGTCCTTGCCGTTCTTCAGCACCCCGGTCGTGTACAGCGCGACACTGCCGATCAGGACCACGCCCAGTACCGACGCGATCACGGAGGTGCGTACGCGTGACTTGCGCCGCGCGGCGGTGCGCCGCTGCTGCTGCCGCAAGAACTTCTCCCGGGCGAGCTGACGCCGCCGCTGCTCCTGGCTGACCACCGCGTTCTCTCCTCATGCGTCTCGTGTGTCCACCGGTTACGGGTGCGTCGCCCGAGGCGGCCACCCGCGTGTGCCCGTACCGTATATGGGTTACCTGAGGATCCGGCAGCGCCGGTAGGCTCTGACAACAGCTGCAGCCGCCCGTAATCGACACAACGAAGGACGATCGTGCTCATTGCCGGGTTCCCCGCCGGGGCCTGGGGGACGAACTGCTACCTCGTCGCCCCCGCCGCCGGTGAGGAGTGCGTGATCATCGACCCCGGCCACCAGGCCGCCCAAGGCGTCGAGGAAGCGGTCAGGAAGCATCGGCTCAAGCCCGTCGCCGTCGTCCTCACCCACGGCCACATCGACCACGTGGCCTCGGTCGTCCCGGTGTGCGGCGCGCACGACGTACCGGCCTGGATCCACCCGGCCGACCGGTACATGATGAGCGACCCCGAGAAGGCGCTCGGCCGTTCCATCGGCATGCCGCTCATGGGCGAGCTGACCGTGGGGGAACCGGACGACGTGAAGGAACTGGCCGACGGCGCCGAGCTGAAGCTGGCCGGCCTGGAGTTCTCCGTCGCGCACGCGCCCGGCCATACCAAGGGGTCGGTGACCTTCCGGATGCCCGGGGCCGCGGACATCCCGCCGGTCTTCTTCTCCGGGGATCTGCTGTTCGCCGGCTCCATCGGACGCACCGACCTGCCCGGCGGTGACACGGCCGAGATGCTCGACTCGCTGGCCCGCGTGTGCCTGCCGCTCGACGACTCGACCGTGGTGCTGTCCGGCCACGGCCCCCAGACGACCATCGGCCGGGAGCGCGCCACCAATCCCTATCTGCGGCAGGTGGCCGCCGGCCCGGGAGCGGACCTGGACGACGCTCCCCGACGAGGAATGTGACGAGAGACCTTCCGTGAGCACCTTCAAGGCCCCCAAAGGCACCTACGACCTGATCCCGCCGGACTCCGCGAAGTACCTGGCGGTCCGCGAGGCGATCGCCGCCCCGCTGCGCAACTCCGGCTACGGCTACATCGAGACCCCCGGCTTCGAGAACGTGGAGCTGTTCGCGCGCGGCGTCGGCGAGTCCACCGACATCGTGACCAAGGAGATGTACGCCTTCGAGACCAAGGGCGGCGACAGGCTCGCCCTGCGCCCCGAGGGCACCGCCTCCGTGCTCCGCGCCGCCCTGGAGGCCAACCTCCACAAGGCCGGCAACCTGCCGGTCAAGCTGTGGTACTCCGGCTCCTACTACCGTTACGAGCGCCCCCAGAAGGGCCGTTACCGCCACTTCTCGCAGGTCGGCGCGGAGGCGATCGGGGCGGAGGACCCGGCGCTCGACGCCGAGCTGATCATCCTGGCCGACCAGGCCTACCGTTCGCTGGGCCTGAGCAACTTCCGCATCCTGCTCAACAGCCTGGGCGACAAGGAGTGCCGTCCGGTCTACCGGGCCGCCCTCCAGGACTTCCTGCGCGGCCTGGACCTGGACGAGGACACCCGCACCCGGATCGACATCAACCCCCTGCGCGTCCTGGACGACAAGCGGGAGTCGGTGCAGAAGCAGCTGACGGGCGTCCCGCTGCTGCGCGACTACCTGTGCGACGGCTGCAAGGCGTACCACGAGGAAGTGCGGGCGCTGCTGGAGGCCCAGGGGGTCGCCTTCGAGGACGACGCCAAGCTGGTCCGCGGACTCGACTACTACACCCGCACCACCTTCGAGTTCGTGCACGACGGGCTGGGTTCCCAGTCCGCGGTGGGCGGCGGCGGCCGGTACGACGGCCTGTCCGAGATGATCGGCGGCCCCGCGCTGCCGTCGGTGGGCTGGGCGCTGGGCGTGGACCGTACGGTCCTGGCCCTGGAGGCGGAGGGAGTCGAGCTCCAGCTCCCGTCGGCCACCAGCGTGTTCGCGGTCCCGCTCGGCGAGGAGGCGCGCCGGGTGCTGTTCGCGAAGGTCTCCGAACTGCGCAAGGTGGGCATCGCCGCCGACTTCGCCTACGGCCACAAGGGCCTCAAGGCCGCCATGAAGGCGGCCAACCGGTCCGGTGCCCGCTTCACGCTCGTCGCCGGTGAGCGCGACCTCGCCGACGGCGTCGTCCAGCTCAAGGAGATGGAGTCCGGAGAGCAGACGGCGATCGCGGTCAACGAGATCGTCGCGGAACTGGAATCCCGCCTCGGCTGACGCTCCTCACGCATGGGCGCCGGTGCTCGTCCGGGCACCGGCGCCCTTTGCCGTTCCCGCCGCGGCCGCCTCCGGACTCAGCCCGCCCGCCGGTCCTTCCAGCGGAACGTCAGCAGGCAGAGCACCAGTCCGCCGGCGCACCAGGCCGCGAGCACCAGGGCGATCCGCCCGAACTCCCAGCTCCCCGCCTGTTCCAGCACCCGCGCCGAGTCCGGCAGGAACACCCCGCGCAGGCCCTGGCACAGCCACTTCAGCGGGAAGAGGGCGCCGACGTTCAGCATCCAGCCGGGGAGGGCGTCGACCAGGATGTAGACCCCGGAGACGAACTGGAGCACCAGGAACGGCAGCACGACCACCGAGGCGGCGCTCTTCGCCGACCTGGGCACCGAACTGATCGCGATGCCCAGCAGCGCGCACCCGGTCAGGCCGAGCACGAAGATCCACGCGAAGTGGAACCACCGGGTCGCGTCCGAGGGCAGCCGGACGCCGTACAGCGTGGTGCCGACGAGCAGCAGGATCGCCGTCTCCAGCAGGCCGGTGAAGAGAACCAGCCAGATTTTCCCCAGGAAGTACGCCGTCGGCGGCATCGGCGTGCCGCTCAGCCGGCGCAGCGCCTTCTCGTCCCGTTCGACCGCGATCGATATGCCCAGGGACTGGAAGCTGGTCGACATGATGCCCGAGGCCAGCATCGAGGAGACGTAGAGCTGCGAGGCGGTGACGCCGGTGCCGCTGACGTCGTCGCGGAAGATCGACGCGAACAGGAACAGGAACACCACCGGGAAGGCGAAGGTGAACACCACCTGCTCGCGCTGCCGGAAGAACTGCCTGATCTCCAGGGCGCCCCGGTGCAGCCCGAGGTTCCACGCCCCGGGCAGCCGCGCGGCCGCCGCCCCGGCGCGGGTCCGTCCGGCCGTCGAGGTCATCACGCGTCCTCCTGTCCGGTGAGCCGGAGATAGACGTCCTCCAGCGTGGGGCGGTCCACCCGCAGGCCCGGTATCTCTCCGTCGAAGCGGCGCATCAGGCCGGCGACGGTCCTGGTGGGGGTGCCGGTGTGCTCGGCGCGCGGGGTGCCGTCGGGGTCCGTCCACTCGACGGTGGCGCCGGTGGCGTGCCGTTCCCGCAGCTCGCGGGAGGTGCCCTCGGCGACGATCCGGCCCCGGGCGACCACCGCCAGCCGGTCCGCGAGGGCCTCCGCCTCCTCCAGGTAGTGCGTGGTCAGCAGGATCGTCGTGCCCTCCTGCGCGAGTGTGCGGATCAGCGTCCAGAACCGCCGTCGCGCCGCCGGGTCGAAACCGGTCGTCGGCTCGTCCAGGAGCAGCAGCTCCGGGCGGCCGATCACCCCGAGGGCCACGTCCAGCCGACGCCGCTGGCCGCCCGACAGCGCCTTTGATCCGGGTCCCCGCCTTCGCCTCCAGACCCACCAGGGCGATGACCTCCTCCGGGTCGCGCGGCCGGGGGTAGTACCGGGCGAAGTGCCGCACGGTCTCGCGGACCGTCAACTCGGCGGGCGCCGATTCGTCCTGCCAGACGATTCCGACGCGCGAGCGCCACGCGCGCGTGGCGCTCGCCGGGTCCGCCCCCAGGACCGAGACCTCGCCCGCGTCCCGTGAGCGGTGGCCCTGGATGATCTCGACCGTGGTGCTCTTGCCCGCGCCGTTGGGTCCGAGCAGCCCCAGGACCTCGCCCTTCCTGATCGCCAGGTCCATTCCGTCGACCGCGGTGACGTCCCCGTACCGCTTGCGCAGCCCCCGTACGTCCACCGCGAGTTCGTTTCGCGTCATGGTCCGAGCATCGTCCGGAACCGAACGTTCGGATACGGCCGTGCACACCCGTGTGTCACCACCTGACGGTGCTCACACACGCATGTGCGGCACAATGGCCGTGCCCGAAGAAGGTCCGACTCACAAGTGACGGAATCGGCGTGATGAGCAAGACGACAGTCAGACACGTCTCCGCGGAGCCCGAGCCGGAGCGCGCGGTGACCGCGCCGCGGACGGTGGGCGGCAGCCGCGCCTTCGCACTGCTGCTGGTGATCACCGGAGCGGCCGGTCTGCTCGCCGCGTGGATCATCACGATCGACAAGCAGAAGATCCTCGAAGGCAAGCTCAGCGGCAAGACCTTCACCCCGAGCTGCAGCCTCAACCCGATCGTGTCCTGCGGCAGTGTCATGGAGAGCAAGCAGGCCACCGTCTTCGGGTTCCCCAACCCGCTGCTCGGCCTGGTCGCCTACGGCATCGTCATCTGCGTCGGCATGAGCCTGCTCGCCCGCACCACCTTCCCGCGCTGGTACTGGCTGACCTTCAACTTCGGCACGCTCTTCGGCGTCTGCTTCGTCACCTGGCTCCAGTTCCAGTCGCTGTACCGCATCAACGCGCTGTGCCTGTGGTGCTCGCTGGCCTGGGTGGCCACGATCGTCATGTTCTGGTACGTGACCTCCTTCAACATCCGCAACGACTTCCTGCCCGCCCCGCGCCCGGTGAAGAACTTCCTCGCCGAGTTCACCTGGGTGCTGCCGGTCACGCACTGCGGTGTCATCGTCATGCTGATCCTGACCCGCTGGGGCACCAGCCTCTGGGCCTGAGCCGGAGCCGGTGATCACCGTCCGGCCACGTTGTCGGTGGTGTGCCATAGGGTTTCAGCGTGGAGCCCGACCTGTTCACCGCCGCAAGTGAAGACCGCCAGGAGAAGGACCCGGCCGCGAGTCCCCTGGCGGTCCGGATGCGTCCGCGCACCCTCGACGAGGTGGTGGGCCAGCAGCACCTGCTCAAGCCCGGCTCGCCGCTGCGTCGGCTGGTCGGCGAGGGCGCGGGCGGCCCCGCGGGACCCTCCTCGGTGATCCTGTGGGGCCCGCCCGGCACCGGCAAGACCACCCTGGCGTACGTGGTCTCCAAGGCCACCAACAAGCGCTTCGTGGAGCTGTCGGCGATCACCGCGGGAGTCAAGGAGGTCCGTGCGGTCATCGACGGCGCCCGCCGAGCCTCCGGCGGGTACGGCAAGGAGACCGTCCTCTTCCTGGACGAGATCCACCGTTTCAGCAAGGCCCAGCAGGACTCCCTGCTCCCGGCGGTCGAGAACCGCTGGGTGACCCTGATCGCGGCCACCACGGAGAACCCGTACTTCTCGGTGATCTCCCCGCTGCTCTCCCGCTCGCTCCTGCTCACCCTCGAACCGCTCACCGACGACGACGTGCGCGGTCTGCTCCGCCGCGCGCTCACCGACGAGCGCGGCCTGAGGTCGGCCGTCGGCCTCCCCGAGGACACCGAGGGCCATCTGCTGCGCATCGCCGGCGGCGACGCCCGCCGCGCCCTGACCGCCCTGGAGGCCGCCGCCGGGGCCGCCCTCGACAAGGGCGAGAGCGAGATCGGCCTGACCACGCTCGAGGAGACCGTCGACCGGGCCGCGGTGAAGTACGACCGCGACGGCGACCAGCACTACGACGTCGCCAGCGCCCTGATCAAGTCCATCCGGGGCTCCGATGTCGACGCCGCCCTGCACTACCTGGCCCGGATGATCGAGGCCGGCGAGGACCCCCGGTTCATCGCCCGCCGCCTGATGATCTCCGCCAGTGAGGACATCGGGCTGGCCGACCCGCACGCGCTGCCCATAGCCGTCGCCGCCGCCCAGGCCGTCGCCATGATCGGCTTCCCGGAGGCCGCCCTGACCCTCAGCCACGCCACCATCGCCCTGGCCCTCGCCCCCAAGTCCAACGCGGCGACCACGGCGATCGGCGCCGCCCTGGACGACGTGCGCAAGGGACTGGCCGGACCGGTCCCGCCCCATCTGCGGGACGGGCACTACAAGGGGGCGGCCAAGCTCGGGCACGCGCAGGGGTACGTCTACCCGCACGACCTGCCCGAGGGCATCGCCGCCCAGCAGTACGCGCCGGACGCCCTGAAGGACCGCGAGTACTACTCCCCGGGCAGGCACGGCGCCGAGGCGCGGTACGCGGACGCGGTGGAGTGGACCCGCAAGCACCTCGGTCGAAAGCGGTCCTGAGCGCCCTGTAGACTGCCGGGAAGCGCTGAGTTCCGTGTCCGGAACCCCGAAAGGGGAACCGGCGCCACCAGAGCGGGACATTCAGCCGGAACTCCGCCGTTCCAGGACGGCGGGGATCCAGGAGCGTCGCGCACCGTCGAACGGTGTCGCGGGCAGCCCACCACCACCCGGAGCTCCGGGAGCGGTCGGTGGGCCACTCGCGTGCTGCACGTATGTGCCCAGACCAGGGGAGCGGCTGCCCACCAGGCCCGGCAGGGCCACGGCGGGTTTCCCCGGCTGCGGATGCGACCTCCCCTAACCCTGGTGAAGCCGTATTCGCACAGAAAAAACGAGGTGTTTGGTTCATGGCGAACCAGTCCCGCCCCAAGGTCAAGAAGTCGCGTGCCCTCGGCATCGCGCTGACCCCGAAGGCCGTCAAGTACTTCGAGGCGCGTCCCTACCCGCCGGGTGAGCACGGCCGTGGCCGCAAGCAGAACTCGGACTACAAGGTCCGTCTGCTGGAGAAGCAGCGTCTGCGCGCTCAGTACGACGTCAGCGAGCGTCAGCTCGTCCGCGCCTACGAGCGTGCCGCCAAGACGTCGATGAAGACCGGTGAAGCCCTGGTCATCGACCTCGAGAAGCGTCTTGACGCCCTGGTGCTGCGTTCGGGCATCGCCCGCACGATCTACCAGGCCCGCCAGATGGTCGTCCACGGCCACATCCAGGTCAACGGCAAGAAGGTCGACAAGCCGTCCTTCCAGGTCCGTCCCGACGACGTGGTCCAGGTCCGCGAGCGCAGCCGCGAGAAGACCCTCTTCCAGGTCTCCCGCGAGGGTGGCTTCGCCCCCGACGGCGAGACCCCCCGCTACCTCCAGGTGAACCTCAAGGCCCTGGCGTTCCGCCTGGACCGCGAGCCGAACCGCAAGGAGATCCCGGTGATCTGCGACGAGCAGCTCGTCGTCGAGTACTACGCCCGCTGATCACCGGCAGGCCGTAGCACCACAGCACCACCCGGCCCGCCGTCTCCCCGCCCTTCCGGGCGGGCGGGACGGCGGGCTCGCTCGTTCCACCGGCGCACGGGCGCGAAATCCGGTACGGAGCCCCACCCTCGGCGCGATAGGCTCGGTGCACGACTTTCTCGATGTACAGGTACGTTTCAGAGAGCGGGTGCGCACAGTGTCCGGTGGAGAGGTGGCCGGGATTCTGGTGGCCGTGTTCTGGGCGATCCTGGTCTCCTTCCTCGCCGTCGCACTGGCGAGGCTGGCCCAGACGCTCAAGGCGACCACCCGGCTCGTGGCGGACGTGACCGACCAGGCGGTTCCGCTGCTGGCCGACGCCTCCCAGGCGGTGCGCTCCGCGCAGAGCCAGATCGACCGCGTCGACGCGATCGCCTCCGACGTCCAGGAGGTCACGTCCAACGCCTCCGCGTTGTCGACCACCGTCGCCTCCACCTTCGGCGGTCCGCTGGTCAAGGTCGCGGCCTTCGGCTACGGCGTGCGCCGGGCGCTCGGGGGCCGCAAGGAGGACGTGCCCGGCAAGGCGTCGAGGCGTACCGTGATCGTGGGCCGCACCGTCCCGGCCGCGCGGCGGGGGAAGCGGAACAACCGGGAGAAGTAAGGACTAGCGATGTTCCGCCGTACGTTCTGGTTCACCACTGGTGTCGCCGCCGGAGTGTGGGCCACCACCAAGGTCAACCGCAAACTCAGGCAGCTGACCCCCGAGAGCCTCGCCGCGACCGCGGCGACCAAGGCGGTCGAGGCGGGTCACCGGCTCAAGGACCGCGCCCTCGGCTTCGCGCTCGACGTCCGCGACAACATGGCCCAGCGGGAGGCCGAACTCGGCGAGGCACTGGGCCTGAACGCCCCGGTCGACCCGGAACTGCCCCCGTCCAGGCGGTACACCGCCATCGAGAACCGCAATCACCCGAAGTACGTCGAGGGCCCGGCGTCCTCGGAACACCCCTACACGACGTACTCGTACAACCGGAATGAGGACCACTGATGGAGTCGGCTGAGATCCGCCGCCGCTGGCTGAGCTTCTTCGAGGAGCGCGGGCACACCGTCGTCCCTTCGGCGTCGCTCATCGCGGACGACCCGACTCTGCTCCTCGTCCCGGCCGGCATGGTGCCCTTCAAGCCCTACTTCCTGGGTGAGGTCAAGCCGCCCTTCCCGCGTGCCACCAGCGTGCAGAAGTGCGTGCGCACGCCCGACATCGAAGAGGTCGGCAAGACCACCCGGCACGGCACCTTCTTCCAGATGTGCGGCAACTTCTCCTTCGGCGACTACTTCAAGGAGGGCGCCGTCAAGCTCGCCTGGGAGCTGCTCACCTCGCCCCAGGACAAGGGCGGTTACGGCCTGGAGCCGGAGAAGCTCTGGATCACCGTCTACCAGGACGACGACGAGGCCGAGCGGATCTGGCACGAGGTCGTCGGCGTGCCCAAGGAGCGCATCCAGCGCCTGGGCAAGAAGGACAACTTCTGGTCCATGGGCGTACCCGGCCCGTGCGGCCCCTGCTCCGAGATCAACTACGACCGCGGCCCCGAGTTCGGCGTCGAGGGCGGCCCCGCCGTCAACGACGAGCGGTACGTGGAGATCTGGAACCTCGTCTTCATGCAGTACGAGCGCGGCGAGGGCACCGGCAAGGACGACTTCGAGATCCTCGGCGACCTGCCGAGCCAGAACATCGACACCGGGCTCGGCCTGGAGCGGCTCGCCATGATTCTGCAGGGCGTGCAGAACATGTACGAGATCGACACCTCCATGGCCGTCATCGGCAAGGCCACCGAGCTCACCGGTGTCGCCTACGGCGACGCCCACGACTCGGACGTGGCGCTGCGCGTGGTCACCGACCACATGCGCACCGCCACCATGCTCATCGGCGACGGCGTCACCCCCGGCAACGAGGGCCGCGGCTACGTCCTGCGTCGCATCATGCGCCGCGCCATCCGCAACATGCGGCTGCTGGGCGCCACCGGTCCGGTCGTCGGGGACCTGATCGACGTGGTGATCGGCATGATGGGGCAGCAGTACCCCGAGCTGATCACCGACCGCGAGCGGATCGAGAAGGTCGCCCTCGCCGAGGAGGCCCGCTTCCTCAAGACCCTCAACGCCGGTACGAACGTGCTGGACGGCGCCGTCGCCGAGACCAAGGCCGCCGGCTCCGCCGTGCTGCCCGGCGACAAGGCCTTCCTGCTCCACGACACCTGGGGCTTCCCGATCGACCTCACCCTGGAGATGGCCGCCGAGCAGGGCCTGTCCGTGGACGAGGAGGGCTTCCGCCGCCTGATGAAGGAGCAGCGGGAGCGCGCCAAGGCCGACGCCCAGGCCAAGAAGACCGGCCACGCCGACCTCGGCGCCTACCGGGAGATCGCCGACTCCGCCGGTGCGACCGACTTCATCGGCTACACCGACACCGAGGGCGAGTCCACGATCGTCGGCATCCTCGTCGACGGGGTCTCCTCCCCGGCCGCCGCCGAGGGCGACGAGGTCGAGGTCGTCCTGGACCGCACCCCGTTCTACGCCGAGGGCGGCGGCCAGATCGGCGACACCGGCCGCATCAAGGTCGACTCCGGTGCCGTCATCGAGGTCCGCGACTGCCAGAAGCCGGTCCCGGGCGTGTACGTCCACAAGGGCGTCGTCCAGGTCGGCGAGGTCACCGTCGGTGCCAAGGCCCAGGCCTCGATCGACTTCCGCCGCCGCAAGGCCATCGCCCGCGCCCACTCCGCCACGCACCTGACCCACCAGGCCCTGCGTGACGCCCTCGGCCCGACGGCCGCCCAGGCCGGCTCCGAGAACCAGCCCGGCCGCTTCCGCTTCGACTTCGGCTCCCCGTCCGCCGTCCCGACGGCCGTGATGACCGATGTCGAGCAGAAGATCAACGAGGTGCTCGCCCGCGATCTGGACGTGCACGCCGAGGTCATGGGCATCGACGAGGCCAAGAAGCAGGGCGCCATCGCCGAGTTCGGCGAGAAGTACGGCGAACGTGTGCGCGTGGTGACCATCGGCGACTTCTCCAAGGAGCTGTGCGGCGGCACCCACGTGCACAACACCGCCCAGCTGGGCCTGGTGAAGCTGCTCGGCGAGTCGTCGATCGGCTCCGGTGTGCGCCGTATCGAGGCCCTGGTCGGCGTGGACGCCTACAACTTCCTCGCCCGTGAGCACACGGTCGTCGCCCAGCTCCAGGAGCTGATCAAGGGCCGGCCGGAGGAGCTGCCGGAGAAGGTCTCCGCCATGCTCGGCAAGCTGAAGGACGCCGAGAAGGAGATCGAGAAGTTCCGCGCCGAGAAGGTGCTCCAGGCCGCCGCCGGTCTCGCCGAGTCCGCCAAGGACGTCCGCGGTGTGGCCGTCGTGACCGGCCGGGTCCCGGACGGCACCACGCCGGACGACCTGCGCAAGCTGGTGCTCGACGTGCGCGGCCGGATCCACGGCGGCCGGGCCGCCGTGGTCGCCCTGTTCACGGTGAACAACGGCAAGCCGCTCACGGTGATCGCCACCAACGAGGCCGCCCGCGAGCGCGGCCTGAAGGCCGGTGACCTGGTCCGCACGGCCGCCAAGACCCTCGGCGGCGGCGGTGGCGGCAAGCCGGACGTCGCCCAGGGCGGGGGACAGAACCCGGCCGCCGTCGGCGAGGCCGTGGACGCCGTCGAGCGGCTCGTGGCCGAGACGGCGAAGTAGGGCGGCCGAAGCGATGCGCAGAGGACGTCGGCTCGCGATCGACGTCGGGGACGCCCGCATCGGGGTCGCCTCGTGCGACCCCGACGGGATCCTCGCCACCCCGGTGGAGACGGTCCCCGGCCGGGACGTCCCCGCGGCACACCGTCGGCTCGGGCAACTCGTCGCGGAGTACGAGCCGATCGAGGTCGTCGTCGGTCTCCCGCGCTCCCTCAAGGGGGGCGAGGGGCCGGCCGCGGCCAAGGTCCGCGCCTTCGCCGGCGAGCTGGCCAAGGGCATCGCCCCGGTGCCGGTCCGCCTGGTGGACGAGCGGATGACCACGGTGACGGCCAGTCAGGGACTGCGTGCCTCCGGGGTGAAATCCAAGAAGGGACGCTCCGTGATCGACCAGGCCGCGGCCGTCATCATCCTCCAGCAAGCCCTGGAATCCGAACGAGCGTCAGGGAAAGCACCCGGCGAGGGCGTCGAAGTGGTCATCTGATCGCGATACGGTAACGTTCCGCGCGATGCGCCTGCGTTCGAACAGACGACGCACAGAAAGAGGCGGAACGGAAGCCGGGGCACACAGCCGTGTGACCGCCGCCTCGCGGCTCTAGGGGATCGATGACTGAGTATGGCCGGGGTCCAGGCCCCGAACCGTGGCATCCGGAGGACCCGTTGTACGGGGACGGCGGATGGGGGGGACAGCAGGCCCACGCGGGCCCGCAGTCCCCCTACGGGGGTGGGCCGCAGCACCATCCGCAGCAGCCGCAGCAACAGCAGTACGGCGAGTGGGATCAGCAGCAGGCCGGCTACGACGGGCAGTACCAGCAGCAGTCCTACGGCAACCAGGGGCAGCAGCAGCCCTACGGTGACCAGGGGCAGCAGCACTACGACCCGCAGGCGCAGCAGCCCTACGGTCAGCAGGGGCAGCAGCAGTACGACCCGCAGGGGCAGCAGCAGTACGACCAGCAGTACCCGGGCCTCCAGCAGCAGGGCTACGGCCAGGGCGGCTGGGACGGCTCCGGCGGGCAGCAGCAGCCGGCCTACCCCGGCGACCCGGCCGACCCGTACGGCCAGCAGGCCGCGGCCTACGGCGCGCAACAGCCCGATGATTACGGCGCCCCCGAGGCCTACCCGCCGCCGGAGCCGCCGAGCCGTCGGCGCGCCGAGCCGGAGCCGCGGCCGGACTGGGACCCGGATCCCCAAGCCGAACAGGACGACCACGCGTTCTTCGCGGGCGGCGACGGCGAGGACGACGAAGACGGCGACGATCCGAACGAGGGCCGGGGACGGGGCGACCGCAAGGGCCGCGGCGGCAAGGGCAAGGACAAGAAGCGCCGCAGCGGCTGCGCCTGCCTGGTCGTCGCCCTGGTGTTCGGCGGAGGTACGGCCGGAGTCGTCTACTACGGCTACCAGTTCTACCAAAATCGTTTCGGCGCCGCCCCGGACTACGCGGGCGACGGAATCAACGAGATGGTCACCGTCGAAATCCCCAAGGGCGCGGTCGGCTACGACATCGGCCGGGCGCTGAAGGCGGCAGGCGTGGTCAAGAGCGTCGACGCCTTCGTGGCGGCGCAGTCGAAGAACCCCAGTGGAGACCGGATCCAGGCGGGCGCCTATCTGCTGAAGAAACAGATGTCCGCGGCGAGCGCCATCACGATGATGCTCGACCCCAAGAGCCAGAGCAATGTCCTGGTCAAGCCGGGCGAACGCAATGCACTGGTCTACGAGGACATCGACAAGCAGCTGGAACTGGCCGCCGGCACCACGCGAAAGATCGCCACGCAGAAGTACAAGGACCTCGGCCTGCCCAAGTGGGCCCAGAACAGCAGCCGGATCAAGGATCCGCTGGAGGGCTTCCTCTACCCGGGCACCTATCCCGCGGCCAAGGGCATGAAGCCCGAGGCGGTCCTGAAGGAAATGGTCAAGCAGGCCGACGAGGCCTACGCCCGGTACAAGTTCGCCGACAAGGCGAAGGAACTGAACCTGGACGATCCGTTCCAGCTCGTCACGGTCGCGAGCCTGGTCCAGGCCGAGGGCAAGACGCACGACGACTTCCGCAAGATGGCGGAAGTGATCTACAACCGCCTGAAGCCGACCAACACCGAGACCAACCAGTTGCTGCAGTTCGACTCGACCTTCAATTACCTGAAGGGCCAGAGCAACATCCACATCAGCGAAAAAGAGATCAACAGCAACCAGGACCCGTACAACACCTACACCAACAGGGGCCTTCCGCCCGGACCGATCGGAAACCCCGGCGACGACGCGCTGAGGGCGGCATTGAATCCGACCCAGGACGGCTGGATCTATTTCGTGGCGACCGACGGCTTGCACAAGACGGAATTCGCCAAGACGTACGCCGAATTCCTCAAGCTCAAGGACAAGTTCGATGCCACCAAGAGCAACTGACGCCCGTCGGGCGGCTGTGCTCGGTTCACCGATCGCCCACTCGCTCTCCCCGGTGCTGCACCGGGCGGCGTACGCGGAGCTCGGGCTCACGGACTGGTCGTACGACCGGTTCGAGATCGACGAGGCAGGCCTGCCCTCGTTCTTCGAGGGCCTGGGACCCGAGTGGGCCGGGCTGTCGCTGACCATGCCGCTGAAGCGGGCGGTCATCCCGCTGCTCGACGAGATCAGCGACACCGCCGCCTCCGTCGAGGCGGTCAACACGGTCGTGTTCACCGCGGACGGCCGCCGGGTCGGGGACAACACCGACGTGCCGGGCATGGTCGCGGCCCTGCGCGAGCACGGCATCGAGCAGGTCGGCTCGGCGGCGATCCTCGGAGCCGGCGCCACCGCCTCCTCCGCGCTGGCCGCGCTCGCCCGCGTCTGCACCGGCGAGGTCGTCGCCTACGTCCGCAGCGAGGCCCGCGCGGCCGAGATGCGGGAGTGGGGTGCGCGGCTGGACGTCGAGGTCCGCACGGCGGACTGGGCGGACGCCGCGCAGGCCCTGAAGGCGCCGCTGGTGATCGCCACCACCCCGGCCGGGACGACGGACGCGCTCGCCGACGCCGTACCCGGACGGCCCGCCACGCTCTTCGACGTCCTCTACGACCCGTGGCCCACGCCGCTGGCGGCCCGCTGGTCCATGGCCGGCGGCGCCGTCGTCGGCGGCCTCGACCTGCTGGTGCACCAGGCGGTCCTCCAGGTCGAGCAGATGACGGGCCACAGCCCGGCCCCCCTGCACGCCATGCGCGCAGCGGGCGAGAAGGCCCTCGCGGCGCGCTGACCAGGGAGCATCCGCTCCGGCGCGGAAGCGCCGGCCCTCGCGGCCCGGATGACCCACTCGCCGTGTGCCCGTGACGGGCCGACGGGAGTGCGTGACATGCCGGTGCCGCGGGGCGGGCCCGTGCGCCGGGCGTCCGACTGCTGGACCGGCACCGGGGCCGGCGTCCGGACGTGGGAGGATCGGAGGTGGCGGGCCAGGGCCGCGCACCCGGTCGCGCCGTCGCAGTTCCAGGCGCGAGCATGAGGAGCACCGTTGAGCAGGTTGCGCTGGCTGACCGCGGGGGAGTCCCACGGCCCCGCACTCGTCGCCACGCTGGAGGGCCTTCCCGCCGGCGTGCCCGTCACCACGGAGATGGTGGCGGACCACCTCGCACGGCGGCGCCTGGGCTATGGACGCGGTGCCCGTATGAAGTTCGAGCGGGACGAGGTCACCTTCCTCGGCGGCGTCCGGCACGGCCTCACCATCGGCTCCCCCGTGGCGATCATGGTGGGCAACACCGAGTGGCCCAAGTGGGAGAAGGTCATGGCCGCCGATCCGGTCGACCCGGCGGAGCTGGCCGAGCTCGCGCGCAACGCGCCGCTGACCCGGCCCCGGCCCGGGCACGCCGACCTGGCGGGCATGCAGAAGTACGGCTTCGACGAGGCCCGGCCGGTGCTGGAGCGGGCCTCCGCGCGCGAGACCGCGGCCCGGGTCGCGCTGGGCGCCGTGGCCCGGTCGTACCTGAAGGAGACCGCCGGCATCGAGATCGTCAGCCACGTCGTCGAGCTGGCCGCGGCCAAGGCGCCCTACGGCGTGTACCCGACCCCGGCGGACGTGGAGAAGCTGGACGCGGACCCGGTGCGCTGCCTGGACGCGGACGCCTCCAAGGCGATGGTCGCGGAGATCGACCAGGCCCACAAGGACGGCGACACGCTCGGCGGCGTGGTGGAGGTGCTGGCCTACGGCGTGCCGGTGGGACTGGGCTCCCACGTGCACTGGGACCGGCGGCTCGACGCCCGGCTCGCGGCCGCGCTCATGGGCATCCAGGCGATCAAGGGCGTCGAGGTCGGCGACGGCTTCGGCCTGGCGCGGGTGCCCGGCTCCCAGGCCCACGACGAGATCGTCACCACCGACGAGGGCATCCGGCGTGCCACGGGCCGCTCCGGCGGCACCGAGGGCGGGCTGACCACGGGAGAGCTTCTGCGGGTGCGCGCCGCGATGAAGCCGATCGCGACCGTGCCGCGGGCCCTGCGGACCGTGGACGTCTCCACCGGCGAGTCCGCGCAGGCCCACCACCAGCGCTCCGACGTGTGCGCGGTGCCGGCCGCCGGCATCGTGGCCGAGGCCATGGTGGCCCTCGTCCTCGCCGACGCCGTCGCGGAGAAGTTCGGCGGCGACAGCGTGCCCGAGACCCGCCGCAACGTGCGGTCCTACCTCGAGAACCTGGCGATCCGGTGAGCGCCGAGCCGGTCGTCGTCCTGGTCGGACCCATGGGCGTCGGCAAGTCCACCGTCGGGCGGATGCTGGCCGACCGCCTCGGGATCGCCTACCGGGACGTCGACGACGACATCGTCGCGGAGCAGGGCCGCACCATCGCCGAGATCTTCGTCGACGAGGGCGAGCCGTTCTTCCGTGCCGTCGAGAAGGAGGCGGTGCGCCGGGCGCTCGCCGGGCACGACGGCGTACTGGCCCTCGGCGGCGGCGCGATCCTGGACCCGGACACACGGGCCCTGATCGCCCGACTGCCGGTCCTGTACCTGTCGATGGACGTCGAGGAGGCCGTCAGGCGCACCGGCCTGAACGTGGCCCGCCCGCTGCTCGCCGTGAACCCGCGCAAGCAGTGGCGCGAGCTGATGGAGGCCCGGCGGCACCTGTACGAGGAGGTCGCCACCGCGGTCGTGCCGACCGACGGGCGCACCCCCGAAGAGGTCACCCAAGCCGCCCTGGACGCACTGGAGTTGAAGGAAGTATGAGCGAGTCGGTCACGCGGATCCACATCGCCGGCACGGCCGGCACCGAGGCGTACGACGTCCTGGTGGGCCGCCGGCTCCTCGGTGAACTCACCGGCCTGGTCGGCGAGAAGGCCAAGCGGGTCGCCGTGATCCACCCCGAGGCGCTCGCCGAGACCGGGGACGCGCTCCGCGCCGACCTGGCCGAGCAGGGCTACGAGGCCGTCGCCATCCAGGTGCCGAACGCGGAGGAGGCCAAGACCGCGGAGGTCGCCGCCTACTGCTGGAAGGCGCTGGGCCAGTGCGGGTTCACCCGCACCGACGTCATCGTGGGCGTGGGCGGCGGCGCCACCACCGACCTGGCCGGGTTCGTGGCCGCGACCTGGCTGCGCGGGGTGCGCTGGATCGCCGTCCCGACCACCGTGCTGGCCATGGTGGACGCGGCCGTCGGCGGCAAGACCGGCATCAACACCGCCGAGGGCAAGAACCTCGTGGGCGCCTTCCACCCGCCCGCCGGCGTGCTGTGCGACCTGGCCGCGCTGGACTCCCTCCCGGTCAACGACTACGTGTCCGGGCTCGCTGAGGTCATCAAGGCCGGCTTCATCGCCGACCCGGTGATCCTCGACCTGATCGAGTCCGACCCCGAGGCCGCCCGCACCCCGGCCGGCCCGCACACCGCCGAACTCGTCGAGCGGTCCATCAGGGTCAAGGCGGACGTCGTCTCCGCCGACCTGAAGGAGTCGGGCCTGCGGGAGATCCTCAACTACGGCCACACGCTGGGCCACGCGATCGAGAAGAACGAGCGGTACAAGTGGCGGCACGGCGCCGCGGTCGCCGTCGGCATGCACTTCGCCGCCGAACTCGGCCGTCTGGCAGGCCGGTTGGACGACGCGACGGCCGACCGCCACCGCACGGTCCTCGAATCGGTGGGCCTGCCCCTGCACTACCGCTACGACCAGTGGCCCAAGCTGCTGGAGACGATGAAGGTCGACAAGAAGTCCCGCGGCGACCTGCTGCGCTTCATCGTCCTGGACGGCCTCGCCAAGCCCACCGTCCTGGAGGGCCCCGACCCGGCCGTGCTGCTCGCCGCGTACGGCGAGGTCGGCCAGTAAGTCCCACCGAGCGGCATCCGCCCCGTTCTGCCTGCCGCGACGGGCACTTCGGACCGCGCCCGGCCGTTCACCATATGGCGGCCGGGGACGGTACCGTTCGGTAGGCGGCGGGGCTCGGACCCGCTGCCGGCGCCAATTGCCCCGTACGAGACGGAGTCGCACCGGATGCAGCACGCAGTGGGTTCACCGCTGCCGCCGCCCCGCCAGCCGGGGCACGGACCGGCCGCCGGCTGGGCGCCGGACGCACATCACCCGGGGCCGCGGCACCCGGGAGCGTCCCAGGGCTCCGCGCCCGTGCCCCCGCCGCCTCCGGCATCGGGCTATCCCGGCGCCCCGGCACCGCAACCGCCGGGCCCGCACCCGTCGGCGCCCCATCCTCAGAACCCACGCCCTCAGGGTCCGCCCCCGGCGGCACCGCAATCGCCGGGCCCGCGTCCGTCGGCACCGCAACCTCAGGGCCCGCCCCTGTCGGCACCGCGTCCCCAGAGTCCGCATCACCAGGGTCCGCCTTCGTCGGCGCCGCATCCCCAGGGTCCGCCGCCGTCGGCGCCGCGTCCTCAGGGTCCGCCTGCGCCGCAACCGCCGGGCCCGCGTCCGTCATCACCGCACCCTCAGGGCCCGCCCAGGTCGGCACCGCATCCTCAGCAGCCGCCTCCGTCGGCGCCGCATCACCAGGGGCCGCCTCCGTCGGGGCCGCGTCCTCAGGGTCCGCTCCCGTCAGCGCCGCACCCCCAGAACCCGCAGCCCCAGAGGCCGCACCCCCAGAGCCCCCACCAGTCGGCCCCCGGGGTCCCGCCGCCCGCCGCGCCGCCCGCGACGGACGCCACCGGACATGTCCGGCTGCCGCCGGGCGGTCCCGTCGGCATGCCCAGCGTGCCGCCGGCCCAGACCGCGCCCGACCCGACGACCACCACGCTGGCGGTGCTGCTGATCGGGCCGGCGGGCGCGGGCAAGACGAGCGTCGCCAAGTACTGGGCCGACCACCGCCGCGTGCCCACCGCGCATATCAGCCTCGACGACGTCCGCGAGTGGGTCCGCTCCGGCTTCGCCGACCCGCAGTCGGGCTGGAACGACCACTCCGAGGCGCAGTACCGCCTCGCCCGCCGCACCTGCGGATTCGCCGCCCGCAACTTCCTCGCCAACGGCATCTCGTGCATCCTCGACGACGCCGTCTTCCCCGACCGCCCGGTGGTCGGGCTCGGCGGCTGGAAGCGCCATGTCGGCCCCGGCCTGCTCCCGGTCGTGCTGCTGCCCGGCCTGGACATCGTCCTGGAACGCAACGCCGAGCGTTCCGGAAACCGCCGGCTGACCGACGAGGAGGTCGCCCGCATCCACGGCCGCATGGCCGGCTGGTACGGATCCGGCCTCCCCATCATCGACAACTCCCAACTCGACGTCCCGGCCACGGCCAGAGTCCTGGACGAGGTCCTGTCCCGAGCCATCGCCAGCCCTCCGAACTGGTAGGGCGCGGCCGCGCCCGGCGGGCCCGGGCAGGCGGCCCGACCGCCGGACACGGCACCCGGCGCCCGGAGCCGGGGTCCGGCAGACCCACTCGGACCTCTCGAACGGCGATATTGAGCCATGACTCTTACGCTCGGTTCATGTCAGAGGTGTACGCGGCCCGCCGGACCCGGCTGAGGGAGCGCTGCAACGCGGGCGGCAGCGCGGCGGCGCTGGTGACTCGTCCCGCCAATGTGCGGTACCTCGCGGGGGCGGCCCCGCAGGGTGCCGTCCTGCTTCTCGGAAGGCGCGAGGACCTGCTGGTGTGCCAGAGCCCGCCGGACGACCGGCCCTGCGAGGGCCGTCCCGACGAGGCGCTGCGGGTGCAGGTCCTGCCCCAACCCTCCGGCGGCGACCCGGCCGTCGCCGCCGCCGACCACGCCCGGACCCAGGGCGCCGACTCGCTCGCCGTGGAGGAGCACCACCTCACGGTGGCCCGCTACCGGGCCCTCGGCTCGGTGGCGCCCCAGCTGCGTCTGACCGACCTGGGCAGCGCGGTCGAGCAGCTCCGGGTCGTCAAGGACGAGGAGGAGATCTCCTGTCTGAGAATCGGTGCCGAGATCGCCGATCAGGCCCTCGGCGAGCTGCTGGAGTCGATCCTGGTCGGCCGCACCGAGCGCCATCTCGCCCTGGAGCTGGAGCGGCGGCTCGTCGACCACGGCGCCGACGGGCCCGCTTTCCCGACCTCCGTGGCCACCGGCCCGAACTCCGGCCGCCGCGGCCACCGGCCCACCGACCGGCGGGTCGAGGAGGGCGACTTCCTCACGGTGTGCCTGGGCGCCGCCTACCGCGGCTACCGCTGCGAGATCGGCCGTACCTTCGTGATCGGCACGTCTCCGGCGGACTGGCAGATCCAGCTCTACGACCTGGTCTTCGCAGCCCAGCGCGCCGGACGGGAGGCCCTGGCCCCCGGCGCCGCGTACCGCGACGTGGACCGCGCCGCGCGCCAGGTTCTGGATTCGGCAGGGTTCGCAGAGGGCCTGCAACCCCTCACCGGGCACGGGGTCGGACTCGAAATCGACGAGGACCCGCAGCTGGCCCCTTCGGCCATGGGTAAACTGGACGCTTGCGTGCCGGTCACCGTCGAACCTGGGGTCCACCTCCCGGGCCGGGGCGGTGTCCGGATCGATGACACGCTCGTCGTACGCCCCGAGGCGGACGGCGGACCCGAGCTACTCACCATCACGACCAAGGAGCTCCTCGCGCTCTAGCCTCGCGCTGTGCGCCTGCCCCCGGGTCGTACGTCAGTCCAGGAGATTCCGCAACCGTGGCTTCCACGAACGACCTCAAGAACGGCATGGTGCTCAAGCTCGACGGCGGCCAGCTGTGGTCCGTCGTCGAGTTCCAGCACGTCAAGCCCGGCAAGGGCCCGGCCTTCGTGCGCACCAAGCTCAAGAACGTGCTCTCCGGCAAGACCGTCGACAAGACGTTCAACGCCGGCGTCAAGGTCGAAACGGCCACCGTCGACAAGCGTGACATGCAGTTCTCCTACATGGACGGCGACTACTTCGTCTTCATGGACATGGAGACCTACGACCAGCTGCACATCGACCGCAAGGTCGTCGGCGACACCGCCAACTTCCTGATCGAGGGCTTCGAGGCCACCGTCGCCCAGCACGAGGGCGAGGTGCTCTTCGTCGAGCTGCCGGCCGCCGTCGAGCTGACCGTCGCCGAGACCGAGCCGGGCGTCCAGGGCGACCGCTCCACCGGTGGCACCAAGCCCGCCACCCTGGAGACCGGTCACCAGATCCAGGTCCCGCTCTTCATCACCACCGGTGAGAAGATCAAGGTCGACACGCGCACGAGCGACTACCTCGGCCGGGTGAACAGCTAACCGTGGCTGCCCGCAACACGGCCCGCAAGCGTGCCTTCCAGATCCTCTTCGAGGGTGACCAGCGCGGCGCCGACGTCCTGACGGTCCTCGCTGACTGGATCCGGCTCTCCCGGACCGACACCCGGCAGCCCCCGGTGAGCGAGTACACGATGCAGCTCGTCGAGGGCTACGCGGAGCGCGCGACCCGGATCGACGACCTGATCGCGCAGTACGCGGTCGGCTGGACGCTCGACCGTATGCCGGTCGTCGACCGCAACATTCTGCGGCTCGGCGCGTACGAGCTGATCTGGGTCGACGAGACCCCGGACGCCGTCGTGCTGGACGAGATGGTGCAGCTGGCGAAGGAGTTCTCCACGGAGGAGTCGCCCTCGTTCGTCAACGGCCTGCTGGGCCGTCTGAAGGAGCTCAAGCCCTCCCTCCGCCGCGACCAGGTGTGAGAGGGGCCCGGCTCGCAGCCGGTGCCCGCACGGACTTGCAGGGGCCCGCAGCACGACTGCTGCGGGCCCCTCGGCGTCCGTGTGCACGCCCCCCGGTCCCACCTGACCATTCAGGGCCGCGCCCGCCCCACCGGGGCCGCGCCCGCCCCACCGGGGCCGCGCCCGCCCCACCGGGGCCGCGCCCGCCCCTTCAGGACCGCAAAAAGCCGCCGGGGTGGCCGGAACCAAACGGTTCCGGCCACCCCGGCGGCACGTTTCTGCTAGGTCTGCCGAGCGGTCAGCTCTCCTCGTGGGACGCCACCGCGCGGCGCGCGTCCGCGTCCAGCACGCCCCAGCTGATCAGCTGCTCGGTGAGGACCGACGGCGACTGGTCGTAGATGACGGCGAGTGTGCGCAGGTCGTCCTGGCGGATGGAGAGTACCTTGCCGTTGTAGTCACCGCGCTGCGACTGGATCGTCGCCGCGTAGCGCTGGAGCGGGCCCGCCTTCTCGGCCGGCACCGTGGCCAGCCGCTCAAGGTCGAGGACCAGCTTCGGCGGGGGCTCGGCGGCGCCGCCCGGGGTGGTGCCCGGCAGCAGCTCCTGCACGGGGACCCCGTAGAAATCCGCCAGTTCGGCGAGGCGCTGCACGGTCACGGCACGGTCGCCGCGCTCGTACGAACCGACCACGACCGCCTTCCAGCGTCCCTGGCTCTTCTCCTCGACACCGTGGAGGGAAAGGCCCTGCTGGGTGCGGATCGCCCGGAGCTTGGCCCCGAGCTGTTTGGCGTATTCGCTGGACATATGGCTCCCCGGACACTGTGTCGACGCGACTGGCTCGGGTGCCACGCCGCGCGGCTGGTAACTCACTGTGAGGTTACGCAGCGTTACTCTGCCGCGTCAAGCCGAATGGTCCGCAGCGCCGCTTCCGTGGTAACCGCGATCCGTTGCGCCAAGGGGGTGATCGGGGAGGTCTCCGGCACCTGGTAGCGTGTATGGCGCAATTCCGACGTCCTTTAAGGTCCGTCCCGTGAGGCGGAGAAGGAGGTCCGTTTCTTATGGACTCGCACGAAACCGCGCAAGCGTCCGATGCCCGGCCCGTTCTCGAGGGCCCCGACATCGAGCGGGTGCTGACCCGCATCGCCCACGAGATCGTAGAGCGCGCCAAGGGCGCCGACGACGTGGTGCTCCTCGGCATTCCGACCCGGGGCGTCTTCCTCGCCCAGCGGCTCGCCGTCAAGCTCGAGCAGATCACCGAACGCAAGGTCCCCTGCGGCTCGCTCGACATCACCATGTACCGCGACGACCTGCGCATGCAGCCCCCGCGTGCGCTGGCCCGCACCGAGATCCCCGGTGACGGCATCGACGGCCGCCTCGTCGTCCTCGTCGACGACGTGCTCTTCTCCGGCCGCACCATCCGCGCCGCCCTCGACGCCCTGAACGACATCGGGCGTCCGCGCGCGGTGCAGCTCGCCGTCCTCGTCGACCGCGGCCACCGCGAACTGCCGATCCGCGCCGACTACGTCGGCAAGAACCTCCCCACGTCGCTGCGGGAGACGGTCAAGGTCCTGCTCACCGAGGAGGACGGTCGCGACACCGTGCTGCTCGGCGCCAAGCCGGCCGCCCAGGGCGACCAGCCGTAACACGCGCGCGTACGTATCGCCGTACGCCCCGCGCGTGTGCCCTCGCACGCGCCCGTCTGCCCCAATTCTCCCGAATGAACCGCCTTACGGAGCCTGACAGATGCAGCGTCATCTCATCTCGGCCGCCGACCTCACCCGCGACGACGCCGTCCTGATCCTTGACACCGCCGAGGAGATGGCCCGGGTCGCCGACCGGCCGATCAAGAAACTGCCGACCCTGCGCGGCCGCACCGTCGTCAACCTCTTCTTCGAGGACTCCACCCGCACCCGGATCTCCTTCGAGGCCGCGGAGAAGCGGCTGTCCGCGGACGTCATCAACTTCACCGCCAAGGGATCGTCGGTGTCCAAGGGAGAGTCCCTGAAGGACACCGCCCAGACCCTGGAGGCCATGGGCGTCGACGCCGTGGTCATCCGGCACGGCGCCTCCGGGGCCCCGTACCGGCTGGCCAACTCCGGCTGGATCGACGCCGCCGTCATCAACGCCGGCGACGGCACCCACCAGCACCCCACCCAGGCGCTGCTCGACGCCTTCACCCTGCGCCGCCGGCTGGTCGGCAGGGACGCGGGCCTCGGCCAGGACCTGTCCGGCAGGCGCGTCACCCTCGTCGGCGACGTGCTGCACAGCCGGGTGGCCCGGTCCAACGTCGACCTGCTGCACACCCTCGGCGCCGAAGTGACCCTGGTCGCCCCGCCGACCCTGCTGCCGGTCGGCGTCGGGTCCTGGCCCTGCGAGGTCTCCTACGACCTCGACGCCACCCTGCCCAAGTCCGACGCGGTGATGATGCTCCGCGTGCAGCGCGAGCGGATGAACGACGCCTTCTTCCCCACCGAGCGCGAGTACTCGCGGCGCTACGGTCTGGACGGCGAGCGGATGTCCAGGATGCCCGAGCACGCCATCGTGATGCACCCCGGCCCGATGGTCCGCGGAATGGAGATCACCGCCGAGGTCGCGGACTCCGACCGCTGCACCGCCGTCGAGCAGGTCACCAACGGCGTCTCCATCCGCATGGCCGTGCTGTACCTGCTGCTCGGCGGCATGGAACCCGCCTCGCAAGCCCGCACCACCGAGGAGAAGTAAGAGACATGAGCAAGATCCTGATCCGTGGTGCCAAGGTGCTCGGCGGTGCGCCGCAGGACGTCCTGATCGACGGCGAGGTCGTCGAGGCGGTCGGCACCGGGCTGCCCGCCGAGGTCGTCGAGGGCGCCGAGGTCGTCGAGGCCGACGGCAAGGTGCTGCTGCCGGGCCTGGTCGATCTGCACACCCACCTGCGCGAGCCGGGCCGCGAGGACTCCGAGACCGTCCTGACCGGCACCCGCGCGGCCGCCTCCGGCGGCTACACCGCCGTGTTCGCCATGGCCAACACCTTCCCCGTGGCCGACACCGCCGGCGTCGTCGAGCAGGTCTGGCGTCTGGGGCGGGAGCACGGCTACTGCGATGTGCAGCCCATCGGCGCCGTCACGGTCGGCCTGGAGGGCCGCAAGCTCGCCGAACTCGGCGCCATGCACGAGTCGGCCGCCGGGGTCACCGTCTTCTCCGACGACGGCAAGTGCGTCGACGACGCGGTGATCATGCGCCGGGCGCTGGAGTACGTGAAGGCCTTCGGCGGCGTCGTCGCCCAGCACGCCCAGGAGCCGCGGCTGACCGAGGGCGCCCAGATGAACGAGGGCGTCGTCTCCGCCGAACTGGGCCTGGGCGGCTGGCCGGCCGTCGCCGAGGAGTCGGTCATCGCCCGCGACGTCCTGCTCGCCGAGCACGTCGGCTCCCGCGTCCACATCTGCCACCTGTCGACCGCGGGCAGCGTCGAGATCGTCCGCTGGGCCAAGTCCCGCGGCATCCAGGTCACCGCCGAGGTCACCCCGCACCACCTGCTCCTCACCGACGAGCTGGTGCGCACCTACAACCCGGTCTACAAGGTCAACCCGCCGCTGCGCACCGAGCGGGACGTGCACGCCCTGCGCGAGGCGCTCGCCGACGGCACGATCGACATCGTCGCCACCGACCACGCTCCGCACCCGCACGAGGACAAGGACTGCGAGTGGGCCGCGGCCGCCATGGGCATGGTCGGCCTGGAGACCGCCCTGTCGGTGCTCCAGGAGACCATGGTCGACACCGGTCTGCTGGACTGGGCGGGCATCGCGGACCGGATGTCCTTCGCGCCGGCCCGGATCGGGCGGGCCACCGGCCACGGCCGCCCCGTCTCGGCAGGTGAGCCCGCCAACCTCACGCTGGTCGACACGGCATACCGTGGGCAGGTGGACCCCGCGGGCTTCGCCTCGCGCAGCCGGAACACCCCGTACGAGGGACGTGAGCTGCCGGGCCGTGTCACCCACACGTGGCTCCGGGGCAAGGCCACGCTCGTCGACGGGAAGCTCACGTGACACCTGCACCTCTGCTCGCAGCCGGGCTCGCGACCGAAGTCGCCGCGGATGGGAAATCGGCCGCGGTCACCGACTGGGCCGCCCGTATCGGCTGGCTGATCGGCCTCGTCCTGTTCATCGCCCTCGTCTACTGGCTGATGCGCGAGGGCTGGAAGTGGCGCGCCACCCTCCAGGGCGACCTGCCCGAGCTGCCGAGCGCGCCGGAGGAGCCCGGTCCGGCGCGACTGACGATGACCGGCCGCTACCACGGCTCCACCACCGCCGGACAGTGGCTGGACCGCATCGTGGCGCGTGGCCTGGGCACCCGCAGCCGGGCCGAGCTGACCCTGACCGACGCGGGCCTGGACGTCGTGCGCCCCGGAGCGGACGACTTCTTCGTCCCGGCCGCACAGCTGCGCGGGGCCCGGCTCGACAAGGGCATCGCCGGCAAGGTGCTCACCGAGGGTGGGCTGCTCGTCGTGACCTGGGCGCACGGCGAGCGGCTGATCGACTCCGGGTTCCGCTCCGACCGGGCGGCCGAGCACACCGAGTGGGTCGAGGCCCTCAACACCATGACCGAGAAGAACAGCACGGAAGGCGCCGAACGATGACCACCTCCACCAGGGGAACCTCGAGGGTTCCCGCCGTACTCGTCCTGGAGGACGGCCGGATCTTCCGCGGCCGTGCCTACGGGGCCGTGGGGGAGACGTTCGGCGAGGCCGTGTTCTCCACCGGTATGACCGGCTACCAGGAGACGCTCACCGACCCGTCGTACCACCGCCAGGTCGTCGTCATGACCGCCCCGCACGTCGGCAACACCGGCGTCAACGACGAGGACCCCGAGTCGAAGCGGATCTGGGTCTCCGGCTACGTCGTGCGCGACCCCGCGCGCCGGCCCTCCAACTGGCGTGCCCAGCGCACCCTGGACGAGGAGCTCGCCGCGCAGGGCGTCGTCGGCATCAGCGGCATCGACACCCGCGCCCTCACCCGCCACCTGCGCGAGCGCGGCGCCATGCGCGTCGGCGTCTTCAGCGGGGAGGCCGTCCAGGACGACGCCGCGCTGCTGGCCCGGGTCCTGGAGTCGCCCCGGATGGAGGGCGCGGACCTGTCCGCCGAGGTGGCCACCGAGGAGGCGTACGTCGTCCCCGCGATCGGCGACAAGAAGTTCACCGTCGCCGCGATCGACCTCGGCATCAAGGGCATGACCCCGCACCGCATGGCCGAACGCGGCATCGAGGTGCACGTGCTGCCCGCCACCGCCACGGTCGAGGACGTCTACGCGGTCGAGCCCGACGGCGTGTTCTTCTCCAACGGCCCCGGCGACCCGGCCACCGCCGACCACGCCGTCTCCGTCATGCGGGGCGTCCTGGAGCGCGGCACGCCGCTGTTCGGCATCTGCTTCGGCAACCAGATCCTGGGCCGCGCGCTGGGCTTCGGCACCTACAAGCTGAAGTACGGCCACCGCGGCATCAACCAGCCGGTGCAGGACCGTACGACCGGCAAGGTCGAGGTCACCGCGCACAACCACGGCTTCGCCGTCGACGCCCCCATCGACCGGGTCTCCGACACCCCCTTCGGCCGTGTCGAGGTCTCCCACGTCTGCCTCAATGACAACGTGGTGGAAGGCCTCCAGCTCCTCGACAAGCCGGCCTTCAGCGTCCAGTACCACCCCGAAGCGGCCGCGGGACCCCACGACGCCGCCTACCTGTTCGACCGCTTCACGTCTTTGATGAGCACAGTCCTGATGGAGGGCCAGCGTGCCTAAGCGCACCGATATCCAGTCCGTCCTGGTCATCGGCTCCGGCCCGATCGTCATCGGCCAGGCCGCCGAGTTCGACTACTCCGGCACCCAGGCGTGCCGCGTCCTGAAGGCCGAAGGCCTCAGGGTCCTCCTCGTCAACTCCAACCCCGCGACGATCATGACCGACCCGGAGATCGCCGACGCCACCTACGTCGAGCCGATCACCCCGGACTTCGTCGAGAAGATCATCGCCAAGGAGCGCCCCGACGCCCTGCTGCCCACCCTGGGCGGCCAGACCGCGCTCAACACCGCCATCTCGCTGCACGAGAACGGCGTCCTGGAGAAGTACGGCGTCGAGCTGATCGGCGCCAACGTCGAGGCCATCCACAAGGGCGAGGACCGCGAACAGTTCAAGGAGGTCGTGGAGGCCGTCCGGCGCAGGACCGGCCACGGCGAGTCCGCCCGCTCCGTGATCTGCCACACCATGGACGAGGTCCTGGCCGGCGTCGACGAGCTCGGCGGCTACCCGGTCGTGGTCCGCCCCTCCTTCACCATGGGCGGCGCCGGCTCCGGCTTCGCCCACGACGAGGACGAGCTGCGCCGCATCGCGGGCACCGGCCTCGCGCTCTCCCCGACCACCGAGGTGCTCCTGGAGGAGTCCATCCTCGGGTGGAAGGAGTACGAGCTGGAGCTGATGCGCGACAAGCACGACAACGTCGTGGTCGTCTGCTCCATCGAGAACTTCGACCCGATGGGCGTGCACACCGGCGACTCCATCACCGTCGCCCCGGCCATGACGCTCACCGACCGCGAGTACCAGATCCTGCGGGACATCGGCATCGCCGTCATCCGCGAGGTCGGCGTCGACACCGGCGGCTGCAACATCCAGTTCGCGGTGAACCCCGAGGACGGCCGGGTCATCGTCATCGAGATGAACCCGCGCGTGTCGCGTTCCTCCGCGCTCGCCTCCAAGGCGACCGGCTTCCCCATCGCCAAGATCGCCGCCAAGCTCGCCGTCGGCTACACGCTCGACGAGATCCCCAACGACATCACGCAGGAGACCCCGGCCTCCTTCGAGCCGACCCTCGACTACGTGGTCGTCAAGGCGCCCCGGTTCGCCTTCGAGAAGTTCCCGCAGGCCGACTCCACGCTGACCACCACCATGAAGTCGGTCGGCGAGGCCATGGCCATCGGCCGCAACTTCACCGAGGCCCTCCAGAAGGCCCTGCGCTCGCTGGAGAAGAAGGGCAGCCGGTTCACGTTCGTCGGCGACCCCGGCGACCGGCACGAGCGGCTGCGGGAGGCCGTCCGCCCGACCGACGGCCGGATCAACGCGGTGATGCAGGCCATCCGCGCGGGTGCCACGGCCGAGGAGGTCTTCGACGCCACGACGATCGACCCGTGGTTCGTCGACCAGCTGTTCCTGATCAAGGAGATCGCCGACGAGCTGGCCGGGGCGCCCGAGCTGACCGCCGACCTGCTCGCCGAGGCCAAGCGGCACGGCTTCTCCGACCAGCAGATCGGCGAGATCCGGGGTCTGCGCGAGGACGTGGTCCGCGAGGTGCGGCACGCCCTCGGCATCCGCCCGGTCTACAAGACGGTCGACACCTGCGCCGCCGAGTTCGCCGCGAGGACGCCGTACTTCTACTCCTCCTACGACGAGGAGAACGAGGTCGCCCCGCGCGAGAGGCCGGCGGTGATCATCCTGGGCTCCGGCCCCAACCGCATCGGCCAGGGCATCGAGTTCGACTACTCCTGCGTGCACGCCTCCTTCGCACTGCACGACGCCGGGTACGAGACCGTGATGGTCAACTGCAACCCGGAGACCGTCTCCACCGACTACGACACCTCCGACCGGCTGTACTTCGAGCCGCTCACCCTGGAGGACGTCCTGGAGATCGTCCACGCGGAGCGGCAGGCCGGCCCGATCGCCGGTGTCGTCGTCCAGCTGGGCGGCCAGACCCCGCTGGGCCTGGCGCAGGCACTGAAGGACAACGGCGTGCCGATCGTCGGCACCCCGCCGGAGGCGATCCACGCCGCCGAGGACCGGGGCGCCTTCGGCCAGGTGCTGGTCGAGGCGGGCCTGCCGGCCCCCAAGCACGGCACTGCCACCACCTTCGCCCAGGCCAAGACCATCGCCGACGAGATCGGCTACCCGGTCCTGGTCCGACCGTCCTACGTCCTGGGCGGCCGCGGCATGGAGATCGTGTACGACGAGGCGCGCCTGGAGGCGTACATCGCCGAGTCGACCGAGATCAGCCCCTCCCGCCCGGTGCTCGTCGACCGGTTCCTCGACGACGCCATAGAGATCGACGTCGACGCCCTCTACGACGGCGAGGAGCTGTACCTCGGCGGCGTCATGGAGCACATCGAGGAGGCCGGCATCCACTCCGGCGACTCGGCGTGCGCGCTGCCGCCGATCACGCTCGGCGGGTACGACATCAAGCGGCTGCGGGCCTCCACCGAGGCCATCGCGCGCGGTGTCGGGGTGCGCGGCCTGATCAACATCCAGTTCGCGCTGTCCGGCGACATCCTCTACGTCCTCGAGGCCAACCCGCGCGCCTCCCGTACGGTCCCCTTCACCTCCAAGGCGACCGCCGTGCCGCTCGCCAAGGCCGCCGCCCGGATCTCGCTGGGCGCGACCATCGCCGAACTGCGCGAGGAGGGGCTGCTGCCGAGGAACGGCGACGGCGGCACGCTGCCGCTGGACGCGCCGATCTCCGTCAAGGAGGCCGTGCTGCCGTGGAGCCGCTTCCGGGACACCTCCGGACGCGGTGTGGACACGGTCCTCGGCCCCGAGATGCGCTCCACCGGCGAGGTCATGGGCATCGACTCCGTCTTCGGCACCGCGTACGCCAAGTCGCAGTCGGCGGCCTACGGTCCGCTGCCGACCAAGGGCCGCGCCTTCATCTCGGTCGCCAACCGGGACAAGCGGTCGATGATCTTCCCGGCCCGTGAGCTGGTGGCCCACGGCTTCGAACTGCTCGCCACCTCCGGCACGGCCGAGGTGCTCAAGCGCAACGGCATCAACGCCACGGTCGTGCGCAAGCAGTCCCAGGGCACCGGGCCCAACGGCGAGCGGACCATCGTCCAGCTCATCCACGACGGCGAGGTCGACCTCATCGTCAACACCCCGTACGGCACCGGCGGCCGCCTGGACGGCTACGAGATCCGTACCGCGGCCGTGGCGCGCTCCGTGCCGTGTCTGACGACGGTCCAGGCGCTGGCCGCGGCGGTCCAGGGCATCGACGCCCTCCACCGCGGCGAGGTGGGTGTCCGCTCCCTCCAGGAACACGCGGGATTCCTGACCGCGACCCGCGACTAGCGGCCACGAGGGGGGCACCGGAGACGGTGTCCCCCCTCTTCACGAGGACCCATGGGGACCCATGAGGCCCCGAGGACACCCGAGGACTCAGTGATGTACAAGCTTTTCTTCCGTCTGTTCTTCCAGCGGATGGACCCGGAACAGGCACACCACCTGGCCTTCCGCTGGATCCGGCTCGCCGCCCGCGTCCCGGTGCTGCGCACCTTCGCCGCCGCCGTGCTCGCCCCCCGCCACGAGGCGCTGCGCACCGAGGCCCTCGGGCTGCGGATGCACGGCCCCTTCGGGCTCGCCGCGGGCTTCGACAAGAACGCCGTGGCGATCGACGGGATGTCGATGCTCGGCTTCGACCACGTCGAGATCGGCACGGTCACGGGGGAGCCGCAGCCCGGCAACCCCAGGAAGCGGCTGTTCCGGCTGGTCGCGGACCGCGCGCTGATCAACCGCATGGGCTTCAACAACGAGGGCTCGCTCGCCGTCGCCGCGCGCCTTGCCTCGCGCACGCCCGCGTTCAGGACCGTCGTGGGCGTCAACATCGGCAAGACCAAGGTCGTCCCGGAGGAGGAGGCCGTCGGCGACTACGTGAAGTCCGCCGAGCGGCTGGCCCCGTACGCCGACTACCTGGTCGTCAACGTCTCCTCGCCGAACACCCCCGGACTGCGCGACCTCCAGGCCACCGAGGCGCTGCGCCCGCTCCTCGCCGCCGTGCGCGAGGCCGCCGACCGGGTCGTGCCGGGGCGCCGGGTGCCGCTGCTGGTGAAGATCGCCCCGGACCTCGCCGACGAGGACGTCGACGCCGTCGCCGACCTCGCGGTGGAGCTGGGCCTGGACGGGATCATCGCCACCAACACCACCATCGCGCGCGAGGGACTCGGGCTGACGTCTGCGCCCTCCCTGGTGAAGGAGACCGGCGGGCTCTCGGGCGCGCCGCTGAAGGCGCGCTCCCTGGAGGTGCTGCGCCGTCTCTACGCGCGCGTGGGCGACCGCATCACCCTGGTCGGCGTCGGCGGCATCGAGAACGCCGAGGACGCCTGGCAGCGCATCCTGGCCGGCGCCACCCTGGTCCAGGGCTACAGCGCCTTCGTCTACCAGGGGCCCTTCTGGAGCCGCGCGATCCACAAGGGGCTCGCCGCACGCCTGCGGACCAGCCCGTACGCCACCCTCGCCGACGCGGTCGGCGCCGACGTGAGGAAGGCGGGGGAGGCGGCATGAGCCCCGTGGAACCCTTCGGCGCGCGCCTGCGCCGTGCCATGGACGAGCGCGGCCCGCTGTGCGTCGGCATCGACCCGCACGCCTCGCTGCTCGCCGAGTGGGGTCTGAACGACGACGTGGCCGGTCTGGAGCGGTTCAGCCGCACCGTGGTGGAGGCGCTGGCCGACCGGGTGGCCGCCCTGAAGCCGCAGAGCGCCTTCTACGAGCGTTTCGGCTCGCGCGGCGTCGCCGTCCTGGAGAAGTCGGTCGAGGAGGCCCGGGCGGCCGGGGCGCTGGTCGTGATGGACGCCAAGCGCGGCGACATCGGCTCGACCATGGCCGCCTACGCCGAGTCGTTCCTGCGCAAGGACGCGCCGCTGTTCTCGGACGCGCTCACCGTCTCGCCGTACCTCGGCTACGGGTCGCTGAGGCCCGCGGTCGACCTGGCGCGGGAGAGCGGCGCGGGCCTGTTCGTGCTGGCCCTGACCTCCAACCCGGAGGGCGCCGAGGTCCAGCACGCCGTGCGGCCCGACGGCCGCTCCGTGGCCGCGACCGTGCTCGCGCACCTCGCCGAGGAGAACGCGGGGCAGGCCCCGCTCGGCTCCTTCGGCGCGGTGGTGGGTGCCACGCTGGGCGACCTGTCGTCGTACGACCTGGACATGGGCGGGCCGCTGCTCGCGCCGGGGATCGGCGCGCAGGGAGCGACGCCGGCCGGCCTTCCCCGGGTGTTCGGCTCCGCGGTGCGCAACGTGGTCCCGAGCGTCAGCCGGGGTGTTCTGCGTCACGGTCCCGAGGTGGGGGCGCTGCGGAGCGCCGCGGAGCGCTTCGCTGAGGAGATCAGGACCGCGGTGACCGGCGGCTGAGTCACCGGGCGGGCGTCCCGGGGCCCGCCTGAGTCTGGATACATTCTCAAATCCAGGGCATTATGTCCTAAATGCCCGGCCTGGCGGAGGCTGACCAGGACTTTTCCGCTGTTCTCGCTGACTCTGGCGGACGAGACCGCTAGTCTCCGTCGAGTGGGGGCGCCTCCCACGCCCTCAAGGCAGTGGGGGAGAACGGGCAAGCGTGTTGCTCGTAGCTCCTCAGGTGTGGGGCGACTAGGTTCCTCACCGGTCCGTATCCGACAGTTCGACATCCGAGGTGACGTAGGCGTGGCTCTTCCGCCCCTAACCCCTGAACAGCGCGCAGCCGCGCTCGAAAAGGCCGCCGCGGCTCGCCGGGAGCGGGCCGAGGTCAAGAATCGACTCAAGCACTCCGGCGCCTCCCTGCACGAGGTCATCAAGCAGGGCCAGGAGAACGACGTCATCGGCAAGATGAAGGTCTCCGCCCTCCTTGAGTCCCTGCCGGGCGTGGGCAAGGTCCGCGCCAAGCAGATCATGGAGCGGCTCGGCATCTCCGAGAGCCGTCGTGTGCGCGGCCTCGGGTCCAACCAGATCGCCTCCCTGGAGCGCGAGTTCGGCAGCACCGGCTCCTGAATCCGGGGGCTTGGGGCCGGAGTCCCGGGCACCGCGCGATTGCTGGAATAATCGGCGCATGGCTGTAACACCCCGGGGCGCGACCCCCGTACCCCCGGACGCACGTCCGCGGCTGACCGTGCTCTCCGGCCCCTCAGGGGTCGGCAAGAGCACGGTCGTCGCCCATATGCGCAAGGAACACCCCGAGGTCTGGCTGTCGGTGTCCGCGACGACCCGCAAGCCCCGTCCCGGTGAGCAGCACGGCGTCCACTACTTCTTCGTCACCGACGAGGAGATGGACAAGATGATCGCCAACGGCGAGCTGCTGGAGTGGGCCGAGTTCGCGGGCAACCGCTACGGCACGCCGCGCGCCGCCGTGCTGGAGCACCTGGAGTCGGGTGTGCCGGTGCTGCTGGAGATCGACCTCCAGGGCGCCCGGCAGGTCCGCGAGTCCATGCCCGAGGGCCGGCTGGTGTTCCTGGCTCCTCCCTCCTGGGAGGAGCTCGTGCGCAGGCTCACCGGGCGGGGGACCGAGCCGCCCGAGGTCATCGAACGGCGGCTGGAGGCGGCGAAGATCGAACTCGCGGCCGAGCCGGAGTTCGACGAGACCCTGGTCAACACCTCCGTCGAGGACGTGGCTCGCGAGCTGCTAGCCTTGATGGACGTTGTGTGATCGTGGCAGTGACCGTGACGGTCGCACCGACTGATTCTTTCCCATCCATCGGAAGGTAGAGCGTGTCCTCTTCCATCTCCGCGCCCGAGGGCATCATCAACCCGCCGATCGACGAGCTCCTCGAGGCCACCGACTCGAAGTACAGCCTCGTGATCTACGCGGCCAAGCGGGCCCGCCAGATCAACGCGTACTACTCGCAGCTCGGCGAGGGCCTCCTCGAGTACGTCGGTCCGCTCGTCGACACCCACGTCCACGAGAAGCCGCTCTCCATCGCCCTGCGCGAGATCAACGCGGGTCTGCTGACGTCCGAGGCCATCGAGGGCCCGGGTCAGTAGTTTTTGCTCAGTAGCCCCTGCGGTTCTTCATATCTGCAGATCGCAGTAGGTTTTTCCACAGGCCCGGCAGCACGACTGCCGGGCCTGTGGTGTGCTCGGGGGGTGCGGGAATCGATCCCGCGATGATGCAGCATGGACGCGTACGCCGACGAACCGCGGCGTGCGTGTGTCGAGTGAGGGGAGGCCCGGTGAGCAAGCCCAAGGTCGTTCTGGGGGTCGGTGGCGGCATCGCCGCCTACAAGGCGTGCGAGCTGCTGCGCAGGCTGACCGAGTCGGGTCACGACGTGCGTGTGGTGCCGACCGCCTCCGCGCTGCACTTCGTCGGCGCCGCGACCTGGTCCGCCCTGTCCGGCCACCCCGTCTCCACCGAGGTCTGGGACGACGTCCACGAGGTCCCGCACGTCCGCATCGGGCAGCAGGCCGACCTGGTGGTCGTCGCCCCCGCCACCGCCGACATGCTCGCCAGGGCCGCCCACGGCCTCGCCGACGACCTGCTGACCAACACCCTGCTCACCGCCCGCTGCCCGGTGGTCTTCGCCCCCGCGATGCACACCGAGATGTGGGAGCACCCGGCCACCCAGGACAACGTGGCGACGCTGCGCCGCCGCGGCGCCGTCGTCATCGAACCGGCGGTCGGCCGGCTGACCGGCGTCGACACCGGAAAGGGCCGGCTGCCCGACCCGACGGAGATCTTCGAGGTCTGCCGCCGTGTGCTCGCCCGGGGCGCGGCCGAGCCCGACCTCGCCGGGCGGCACGTCGTCGTCAGCGCCGGCGGCACCCGTGAGCCCCTCGACCCCGTCCGCTTCCTCGGCAACCGTTCCTCCGGCAAGCAGGGCTACGCCCTCGCGCGGACGGCGGCGGCCCGCGGGGCCCGGGTCACGCTCGTCGCCGCCAACACCGCCCTGCCGGACCCGGCGGGCGTGGACCTGGTCCGGGTCGGCACGGCCGTGCAGCTGCGGGAGGCGGTGCTGAAGGCCGCCGCTGACGCCGACGCGGTGGTCATGGCCGCCGCGGTCGCCGACTTCCGCCCCGCGGCCTACGCGGCCGGCAAGATCAAGAAGAAGGACGGCGAGGCCCCCGCGCCCATCGCGCTGGTACGCAATCCGGACATCCTCGCGGAGATATCAGCCGAACGGGCGCGGCCCGGACAGGTGATCGTGGGCTTCGCCGCGGAGACCGACGACGTCCTCGCCAACGGACGCAAGAAGCTCGAGCGCAAGGGCTGCGACCTGCTCGTGGTCAACGAGGTGGGGGAGCGCAGGACCTTCGGCGCGGAGGAGAACGAGGCCGTGGTGCTGGCCGCCGGCGGCGGCGAGACCCACGTGCCGCACGGTCCGAAGGAGGCGCTGGCCGACACCGTGTGGGACCTGGTGGCCGCCCGGCTGGGCTGAGCGCCCCCTGCCCCCGCCCAGCTCCCTCGAACGTCGAAGCCCGGCGCGTGGCGACTCTGGTTAAGGTCGCCGGGCTTGGGCAGAATGCCCGTGCCGCAGGTCACAGCACTCCCGAGAGGCGAGACAGGTGGGCCGGTGGCCGAGCGCGACCGATAAACTGTTCTCGGACGACGCCGGGCGCAGCCCCGTGCCCGTCCGCCAATGATCAGCCAGCAGCCGCTGCAACCCCAGGGAGCGTTGTGTCCCGTCGCCTGTTCACCTCGGAGTCCGTGACCGAGGGTCACCCCGACAAGATCGCTGACCAGATCAGCGACACCATTCTCGACGCGCTTCTGCGCGAGGACCCGACCTCCCGGGTCGCCGTGGAGACACTGATCACCACCGGCCTGGTGCACGTGGCCGGCGAGGTCACGACCAAGACCTACGCGGACATCGCGACCCTGGTCCGGGACAAGATCCTCGAGATCGGCTACGACTCCTCCAAGAAGGGCTTCGACGGCGCCTCCTGCGGCGTGTCCGTCTCGATCGGCGCGCAGTCCCCGGACATCGCGCAGGGCGTGGACACGGCGTACGAGTCGCGGGTCGAGGGTGGCGAAGCGGGCGACGACTTCGACGAGCTGGACCGGCAGGGCGCGGGCGACCAGGGCCTGATGTTCGGCTACGCCTCCGACGAGACCCCGACGCTGATGCCGCTGCCGATCTTCCTGGCGCACCGGCTGTCCAAGCGCCTGTCGGACGTGCGCAAGAACGGCACGATCCCCTACCTGCGCCCGGACGGCAAGACCCAGGTCACCATCGAGTACGACGGCGACAAGGCGGTCCGCCTCGACACCGTGGTCGTCTCCTCGCAGCACGCCTCCGACATCGACCTGGACTCGCTGCTGGCGCCCGACATCCGCGAGTTCGTCGTCGAGCCGGAGCTGAAGGCGCTGCTGGACGACGGCATCAAGCTGGACACCGAGGGCTACCGGCTGCTGGTCAACCCCACCGGCCGGTTCGAGATCGGCGGCCCGATGGGCGACGCCGGACTGACCGGCCGCAAGATCATCATCGACACCTACGGCGGCATGGCCCGCCACGGCGGCGGCGCCTTCTCCGGCAAGGACCCGTCCAAGGTGGACCGCTCGGCCGCGTACGCGATGCGCTGGGTCGCCAAGAACGTCGTGGCGGCCGGCCTGGCCTCCCGCTGCGAGGTCCAGGTCGCCTACGCGATCGGCAAGGCCGAGCCGGTGGGCCTCTTCGTGGAGACCTTCGGCACCCACAAGGTCGAGCCCGAGAAGATCGAGAAGGCGATCGACGAGGTCTTCGACCTGCGTCCGGCCGCCATCATCCGCGACCTCGACCTGCTCCGCCCGATCTACGCCCAGACCGCCGCCTACGGCCACTTCGGCCGCGAGCTGCCCGACTTCACCTGGGAGCGCACGGACCGCGTGGACGCGCTGCGTGAGGCGGCGGGTCTGTAGGACCGGCGCCGCGGCCCCAGTCCGCCGCGAGACCTGAGCGAGGCCCGGACCCCAGGAGGGTCCGGGCCTCGCTCGCCGTCGGTTGTCGGTCCCGTTTGGTAAGAATGCAAGCGTGAGCAGCGAGAACGGGACGGGGGACGGCGGGGCCACGGGGGCGCCGCCGGAACAGCTTGCGCTCATCCGCGAGAGCGTGCGCAAGGCGAGGGAGCCGCGGGCCAAGCCGCGCACCTGGCGCGGTGCCGCGCTCGCCGGGGAACTGCCCGTGGCGCGCGTACTGGTCGACAAGGGCGCCCTGCACCTCGACCGTTACTTCGACTACGCCGTGCCCGCCGAACTGGACGCCGACGCGCGGCCCGGGGTGCGGGTGCGCGTGCGGTTCGGAGCCGGACGGCACCGGGTGCGCGAGGGACGGCGCGAGGGCGGCGGGCTCGTCGACGGGTACCTGATCGAGCGCCGGGCCGAGTCCGACTACGCGGGGCCGCTCGCCGCGCTCGCCCAGGTCGTGTCGCCCGAGCCCGTGCTCAGCGAGGAACTGCTCGGCCTGGCACGGGCCGTCGCCGACCGGTACGCGGGCAGCGTCGCCGACGTACTCCAACTCGCCGTGCCGCCGCGCAGGGCGCGCGCCGAGGAACGCCCCTCGCCCGCACCGCTGCCGCCGCCGCCCGCACCCGACGCGGGCTCCTGGGCCCGCTACGAGCGGGGGGCCGCGTTCGTGCGGGCCCTGGCCGCGGGGGGCTCGCCGCGTGCCGTGTGGAACGCGCTGCCCGGGCCCGATTGGAGCGAGGAACTGGCCCGCGCCGTCGCCGCCGCGCTCGCCTCGGGACGCGGTGCGCTCGTCGTCGTACCGGACGGGCGGGCCGCCGCCCGGGTGGACGCCGCGCTGACGGCCCTGCTCGGCGAGGGACGGCACGCGCTGCTCACCGCCGACGCGGGGCCCGAGAAGCGGTACCGGCAGTGGCTCGCCGTGCGCCGGGGATCCGTACGGGCCGTCGTCGGCACCCGGGCCGCCATGTTCGCGCCGGTGCGGGATCTCGGGCTGGTCGCGCTGTGGGACGACGGGGACGACAGCCACAGCGAGCAGCACGCGCCGCAGCCGCACGCCCGCGAGGTGCTGCTGCTGCGCGCCGCGCAGGACAAGTGCGGTTTCCTGCTGGGCGGTTGGAGCTGCACGGTGGAGGCGGCACAGCTCGTCGAGAGCGGCTGGGCCAGGCCGCTCGTCGCCGCCAGGGAACAGGTGCGGCGGGCGGCTCCGCTCGTGCGCACGGTGGGCGACACCGATCTCGCCCGGGACGAGGCCGCGCGGGCGGCCCGGCTGCCCTCGCTCGCCTGGCAGGCGGCCAGGGAGGGACTGAGGCACGGGCCCGTACTGGTGCAGGTGCCCCGCCGGGGCTACGTACCGCGGATGGCCTGCGCGCAGTGCCGGGCGCCCGCGCGGTGCCGGCACTGCGCGGGACCCCTCCAGGGGCAGGACGCGGGGGCGCTCGGCTGTGGCTGGTGCGGGCGGGAGGAGTCGGCATGGCACTGCCCGGAGTGCGGTTCGTTCCGGCTGAGGGCCCAGGTCGTCGGAGCCCGGCGGACCGCCGAGGAACTGGGCCGGGCGTTCCCGTCCGTACCCGTGCGGACCTCGGGACGCGAGCACGTGCTGGACACGGTGCCGGGGACACCCGCGCTGGTGGTGAGCACCCCGGGTGCGGAGCCGGTCGCCGAGGGCGGGTACGCGGCGGCCCTGCTCCTGGACGGCTGGGCCATGCTCGGGCGTCCCGATCTGCGCGCCGGCGAGGACGCGCTGCGGCGCTGGATCGCCGCCGCCGCGCTCGTCCGGCCGCAGCCGGAGGGCGGCACCGTGGTGGTCGTCGCCGAGCCGACCCTGCGGCCCGTGCAGGCGCTGGTGCGCTGGGATCCCGTCGGGCACGCCATGCGGGAGCTGTCCGAACGCGCCGAACTCGGGTTCCCGCCGGTGTCCCGTATGGCGGCCGTGTCGGGCCCGGCGGAGGCGGTGTCGGACTTCCTCCCCGCCGTCGAACTGCCGCGGGAGGCAGAGGTGTTGGGGCCTGTCCCGCTACCGGTCACGCCTCCGGGCCGCCCGCGCCGATCCGGCGCGCCCCCACCCGGCGAACACTGGACCCGGGCCCTGATCCGCGTCCCGCCCGGCAGTGGAGCCGCGTTGGCCTCCGCCCTGAAGTCCACCCGGGCGGCCCGCATGGCCCGCGGAAACCATGACCCGGTCTGGGTACGCGTCGACCCACCGGACATCGGCTGACACGGCAACGCCCGCGCGAAGGGGGCTGAACTCCGGCCGTGTGCTGCCGTTCGCCGTAGGCGCGCGTCCCGGCCGGGCCGTGGGCGCGCAGAGGTCCGAGGCTCCGTGCGGCGCTGGCGAGTTGGTGTCCTGCGGAGGACGGATCGCAGGTCGGGTCGGGCGGTTGGGTCCGCGCGGGCCGGTGTTCTGGGGGTGTGTCCCGAGGGCCCGGCGCGGTGGCCGAGGCCGTACCGCGTCGTACCGGCACGGGTCTCGCCGGGGTGCCCGGCGGCCGTCGGGCTGGAGCGGTGAGCGAACCGCCTGGTGTCCGGCCGCGCCCGGGACCGCGTGAGATGGGCTGACGGGATCCGTCAGTGCCCGGCCGACGGTGGTGTCAGGACCCTCCCGGGTGCCCGCCGGGAGGGGGCGCGGGAAGGAGTCGTCAGCCGTTGCGGGGGCCGGGGAAGGCGGTGGGGCGGGGCTCGTCGCGCAGTGCCGGGCCGCAGGCCGTCGGCTGGGCCGGCATGGAGCGGGCGGCGGGGACCGTGGCGATGCCGGTGCCGACATTGACCGTACGGGTCCCCGGCGGCTCCGGGGTCCGCTCGCCCTCGGCGGCCGTCTGGCCCGCCGCGCGGCGGGCGCCGTATCGCCGGTGGACCGCTTGCTTGGTGACGCCGAGGGCCGAGCCGACGGCGTCCCACGAGAAGCCGAGCGAGCGGTCGAAGTCCACGGCGGCCGTGACCAGGGTCTCGACACTGTCCCGCAGCTCCTGAGCGAGACGGACGGTCGGGGCGGGGGCGCGTCCGTAGACGACGAAGCCCGTGGAGGGGCCGGAGCGGCGTGGGCGGTAGACGTTGCCCAACTGGGCGGTGAGCGTGCGCAGTGCGTCCACCTGCCGGCGGACCCGCTCGATGTCCCGCACCAGCAAGTGCAGGCTGGCCCGGGCCTGGGCGTCGTGGGTTGCGTGGTCGGCCATGAACAAGCCTCTCGAACCGGCGTTGAAAGGAATCGGGCCGAGCAGGCGGCCCGCTGTGGTCAACTCTTACTTGACCAACGCGCCTGCCCTCCACGGGTCACGGTGTGGGGGCGTAGGAAAACACGCGTACGCCCCCGTGCGCCGGAAGCGCGCTGCACGGTCGGCCGACGGCCTCCCCCCGTCAGCTGCCGCCCGGCCCGGTCGCCTGCTGCCCCGGCTCCGTGGTCTGCTGCCTGGCGTGCCGGCTGTTACCTGGCGTGCCGGCTGTTGCCCGGCTGGGTCGTCTGTGGCTGGGCTTCGTGGTCTGCTGCCTGGCGTGCCGCGCATTGCCCGGCCCGGTCATCTGCTGCCCCGGCTCGGCGGCCTGCTGCCTGCCGCGTGCCGCGTGCCGCCCCCGCTCCGTGGCCTGCTGCCTGCTGCCTGCTGCCTGCCGCGTGCCGCGTGCCGCCCCCGCTCCGTGGCCTGCTGCCTGCTGCCTGCTGCCTGCCGCGTGCCGCGTGCCGCCCCCGCTCC
>NZ_JBSFJL010000003.1:336372-422856 GCF_053598035.1 Streptomyces sp. NPDC001204
CGTGGCCTGCTGCCTGCTGCCTGCTGCCTGCTGCCTGCTGCCTGCCGCGTGCCGCGTGCCGCCCCCGCTCCGTGGCCTGCTGCCTGCCGCCTGCTGCCTGCCGCCTCCGGCTCCATGGCTCGCTGCCCGGCGTGCCGCTCGTCGCCCTCTCCGTCACTTGCTGCCCAGTCACCAGTCACTTGGCCCTGTCACCTGTGTTGCCCGGCCCCGTCATCTGCCGCCCGGCCCGACGCCCGCGGCCTCGTCGCGCCCGTCAGCCACGGCTTTTCGCCCGTGGTCATAGACTGGTGCGCTGCCCGCCGTCCAACCCGCCCGAGAGGCCCAAGCCACCCCATGAAGCTCGTCTTCGCCGGTACCCCCGAGGTCGCCGTTCCCGCTCTGGACGCCCTGCTCGCCTCCGGGCGGCACGAGGTGGCCGCCGTCGTCACCCGGCCCGACGCGCCGGCCGGGCGCGGGCGCAGGCTGGTCGCGAGCCCGGTCGCCGAGCGGGCGGAGGAGGCCGGGATCGAGGTGCTCAAGCCCCTCAAGCCGCGCGACCCGGAGTTCCTGGAGCGGCTGAAGGAGATCGCCCCGGACTGCTGCCCGGTCGTCGCCTACGGTGCCCTGCTGCCCAGGGCGGCCCTCGACATCCCCGCCCGCGGCTGGGTCAACCTGCACTTCTCCCTGCTGCCCGCCTGGCGCGGCGCCGCCCCCGCGCAGCACTCCCTCATGGCCGGGGACGAGATCACCGGCGCGTCCACCTTCCTCATCGAGGAAGGGCTCGACTCCGGCCCGGTCTACGGCACCGTCACCGAGCGGATCCGGCCCACCGACACCAGCGGCGACCTGCTCACCCGGCTCGCCCTCGCCGGGGCCGGACTGCTCGCCGCGACCATGGACGGCATCGAGGACGGCACCCTGGCGGCCGTGCCGCAGCCGGCCGAGGGCGTCACCCTCGCCCCCAAGATCACCGTCGAGGACGCCCGGGTCGACTGGACGGCGCCCGCCCTGCGCGTGGACCGCGTGGTACGCGGCTGCACCCCGGCGCCCGGCGCCTGGACCACGTTCCGCGGTGAGCGGCTCAAGCTGATCCAGGCCGCCCCGGCGCCGCAGCGCACCGACCTCGCGCCGGGCGCGCTCGCCGTCGGCAAGAACGACGTCCACGTCGGCACCGGTTCGTACGCCGTCGAGCTGCTGTGGGTGCAGGCGCAGGGCAAGAAGCCGATGCGGGCGGCGGACTGGGCGCGCGGAGCGCGCATCGCCGAGGGCGAGACGCTCGGCGGCTGACCGGGCGGCCCGGACCTGGACGTAGGCTGGGTGCACCGCGCGTACGAGCGCGGCGCACCCAGACAACCGGAGCACCTTTTTCGTGAGCGACACCCGTCGGCCCCGCAAGCCCGCCAAGCCCTACCGCCGACCCCAGAAGGACCCCGTCCGCATCCTCGCCTTCGAGGCGCTGCGCGCCGTGGACGAGCGGGACGCCTACGCCAACCTGGTCCTGCCCCCGCTGCTGCGCAAGGCACGCGAGAAGGGCGACTTCGACGGCCGGGACGCGGCGCTCGCCACCGAGCTGGTGTACGGAACGCTGCGCCGCCAGGGAACGTACGACGCGATCCTCGCGGACTGTGTCGACCGCCCGCTGCGGGAGGTCGACCCGGCCGTCCTGGACGTGCTGACCCTCGGCGCCCACCAGCTGCTCGGGACGCGCATCCCCAGCCACGCCGCCGTGTCCGCCACCGTCGAGCTCGCCCGGGTCGTCCTCGGCGACGGGCGGGCCAAGTTCGTCAACGCCGTGCTGCGCAAGGTCGCGCAGAACGACCTCGACGGATGGCTGGAGAAGGTCGCCCCGCCCTACGACGAGGACCCCGAGGACCACCTCGCCGTCGTCCACTCCCACCCCCGCTGGGTCGTCTCCGCCCTGTGGGACTCCCTCGGCGGCGGGCGCGCCGGGATCGAGGACCTGCTGGAGGCCGACAACGAGCGGCCGGAGGTGACCCTGGTCGCCCGGCCCGGACGGGCCGGCACCGAGGAGCTGCTGCGCGAGGAGGCCGCGGTGCCGGGCCGCTGGTCGCCGTACGCCGTACGGCTGACCGAGGGCGGCGAACCGGGCGCCGTGGACGCCGTACGGGAGGGCCGGGCCGGCGTCCAGGACGAGGGCAGCCAGCTCGTCGCGCTCGCCCTGGCGAACGCGCCCCTCGACGGCCCCGACCGGAAGTGGCTCGACGGATGCGCGGGCCCCGGCGGCAAGGCGGCCCTGCTGGCCGCGCTCGCCGCCGAGCGCGGAGCCGTCCTGCTCGCCTCCGAGAAGCAGCCCCACCGCGCCGGGCTGGTGGCGAAGGCGCTGGCCGGCAACCCCGGTCCGTACCAGGTGATCGCCGCCGACGGCACGCGTCCCCCCTGGCGGCCGGGCAGCTTCGACCGTGTCCTCGTCGACGTCCCCTGCACCGGGCTCGGCGCCCTGCGCAGGCGCCCCGAGGCCCGGTGGCGGCGCCGTCCGGAGGACCTGGACGGCTTCGCCCCGCTCCAGCGCGGCCTGCTGCGCACGGCCCTGGAGTCGGTGCGCGTCGGCGGCGTGGTCGGCTACGCGACCTGCTCCCCCCACCTCGCCGAGACCCGCGCCGTGGTCTCCGACGTGCTCAAGCAGTTCCCCGAGGCCGAACTGATCGACGCCCGCCCGCTGCTGCCTGGCGTCGGGATCCTCGGCGACGGCCCCGACGTACAGCTGTGGCCGCATCTGCACGGGACCGACGCGATGTACCTGGCCCTGATCCGCCGCACCGGCTGACCGGCCCCTTCCCGGGTCCGGCCCGCGCCGTCCCGCGAAGCGTCCGTGGAGCGGGCCGGCGGGTGCGGCCCCGCCCGCACCCGCACACGGCGGCCCCGCCCGCGCGCCATGACCGCCGGCTTCCCCCGGTACCAGGCCTCCAGCCGGGTGCCGGGGGGAGCCGGCGGGCCCGGGCATGGCACGCTTGGGTCATGGCCGTGCAGATCAACCCCAGCATCCTGTCCGCCGACTTCGCGCGTCTCGCCGAGGAGGCGAAGGCGGTCGAAGGGGCCGACTGGCTCCACGTCGACGTCATGGACAACCACTTCGTCCCGAACCTCACGCTCGGCGTGCCCGTCGTGGAGTCCCTGGCCCGGGCGACGGACACCCCGCTGGACTGCCACCTGATGATCGAGCAGCCCGACCGCTGGGCGCCGCAGTACGTCGAGGCGGGTGCCTCCTCCGTGACCTTCCACGTCGAGGCGGCCGCCGCCCCCGTCCGGCTGGCCCGCGAGATCCGCGCCAAGGGCGCCCGGGCCTCGATGGCCCTCAAGCCCGCCACCCCCATCGAGCCGTACGAGGACCTGCTCCCCGAGCTCGACATGCTCCTGATCATGACGGTGGAGCCGGGCTTCGGCGGCCAGGCCTTCCTCGACATCATGCTGCCCAAGATCCGCCGCACCCGGGAGCTGATCGGCAAGCACGGCCTCCAGCTGTGGCTCCAGGTCGACGGAGGGGTGTCCGCCTCGACGATCGAGCGGTGCGCGGAGGCGGGCGCGGACGTGTTCGTCGCCGGCTCGGCGGTCTACGGCGCGCAGGACCCCGCCGAAGCGGTGCGAGCCCTGCGCGGTCAGGCGGAAACGGCCACCACCAAGGCGTCCTGGGCGTGCGGCCACTGAACAACGGCTAAGTGAACGGCTCCCCAGCAGGGCTGATCAAGCGCGCCGGATCTGCAAGGATGAACGGTGAATCCAGAATGTGAACAGCAGTGAGGAGATCGCCGTGTCGGGTATGTCGGCGGGCCGGTCAGCCATGCGGATGGGACCCGCTGAGCTGGTGCAGGCGGCGGCCATGGCCCGCCGTTTCTACCTCGAGGGCAAATCGAAGATCCAGATCGCCGAGGAGTTCGGCGTCAGCCGCTTCAAGGTGGCCCGGGTCCTGGAGACCGCTCTCGAACGGGATCTCGTGCGCATCGAGATCCGCGTGCCGGCCGAGCTGGACGCCGAGCGCTCCGACGCGCTCCGCGCCCGCTACGGCCTCAGGCACGCCGTCGTGGTCGAGTCCCCGGCCGAGGCAGAGGAGACGCCCGACCCCGAGAACCTCGGCGAAGTAGCCGCCGATCTGCTCGGCGAGCTCGTCGACGAGGGAGACGTGCTGGGTCTGGCCTGGGGTCGCTCCACCATCCACATGGCGGCGGCCCTGAACCGGCTGCCACCCTGCACGGTGGTGCAGCTGACGGGGGTGTACGACGCCGGGACCTCCGAGCGCGGCTCGGTGGAGGCCGTGCGCCGCGCCGCCCAGGTCTCGGGGGGCGACGCCCACCCCATCTACGCGCCGATGCTGCTGCCGGACGCGGCCACCGCTGCGGCGCTGCGGCACCAGACCGGGATCGCGCGCGCCTTCGAGTACTTCGACAAGGTCACGGTCGCCTGCGTGTCCATCGGTTCCTGGGAACCGGGCATCTCGACGGTGCACGACATGCTCAGCGACGAGGAGCGGGCCCACTACGCCTCGCTCGGCGTCGCCGCCGAGATGGCCGCGCACCTGTTCGACGCCGAGGGCCGCCGGATCGGACGGGACCTGGGGGAGCGGTGCATCACGGTCAAGGCCGACCAGCTGCGCCGCATCCCCGAGGTCGTCGCGATCGCGGGCGGGCAGCGCAAGGCGGCGGCGATCGACGCGGTGCTGCGGTCCGGCCTGGTCACCAGCCTGGTCACGGACACCTCGGCCGCGGACTACCTGATGACGGCGGGGCCCGCCCCCAGGCCGGCTCTCAACAGGGCGGACCCGGACGGCCCCTGACGAGTCCGCGCGGGACGGCCGTGGGAGCATCGACGCCATGCTGCTGCGGTTCGTCCCCCGTGTGCTCGCGGGGCTCCTCGTCACGCTCGCCGTCCTTCTGACGGGCTGCTCGCCCTCCGGGCCGGGCGGTTCCGACCCCTCAGCCCCGTCGTGGGCCCACGGGATGGCCACGATCAGCCAGTCCCGGCTGCCGGCCGAGGCCCGGCAGACCCTGGCCCTCGTCGACAAGGGCGGCCCCTACCCCTACCGGCAGGACAACACCGTGTTCGGCAATTTCGAGGGACGGCTGCCCAAGGAGCCGCGCGGCTACTACCACGAGTACACGGTGCGGACCCCGGGGTCGCGCGACCGCGGGGCCAGGCGCATCGTCGCCGGCCGGGGCGGGGAGTTCTACTACACGGATGATCACTACAACACGTTCCGGGCGGTGCTGAGATGAGCGGAGACCTGGCGGGCCGGGTCGTGGTCACGCTGGACCTCGACGGTGTCACGGACAAGGCGGGGCTGATGGACCGCGCCGCCCGTGCCCTCGAACTGCCCGGCTGGTTCGGACGGAACTGGGACGCGCTGGCCGACAGCCTCGGCGACGAGACCCTCTGGCCGGCGGAGGCCGTGGAGCGCGGGATGCTGATCGTGGTACGGGGCTGGCAGGCGTACGCGCAGGCCAGGCCGGAGGAGTGGGAGATCGCCGAGGAGGTCTTCGCCGCCTCGGTGGCCGGCCGGCCGGCCCTGGACGTCGCCCTCGCGCTTGGAGGTTCCTCCTAGGGGGCGGGCGGTCGGTCTGGACGTTCCGTCCGGGCATGGCACGGCCCGCGCCATGGGAGAATGAAGTACGTGCTCTTTCCCCCTGACGGACCTGTCCGGGGGTCACCTCTGATCGACTGGGATGTGCGGCACGTGCGTTTCCTCAATGACATCCAGCCCGCGTACGACCTGACGTACGACGACGTCTTCATGGTGCCGAGCCGCAGCGCGGTCGGTTCGCGTCAGGGCGTGGACCTCGGCTCCCCGGACGGCACGGGCACCACCATCCCGCTCGTCGTCGCCAACATGACCGCCATCGCCGGGCGCCGCATGGCCGAGACCGTGGCCCGCCGCGGCGGACTGGTGGTCATTCCGCAGGACATCCCGAACGACGTCGTCACCGACGTGATCTCCTGGGTCAAGAGCCGCCATCTGGTCCTGGACACCCCGATCGTGCTCGCCCCGCACCAGACCGTCGCCGACGCCCTGGCCCTGCTGCCCAAGCGCGCGCACAACGCCGGCGTGGTCGTCGACGAGCAGCACCGGCCGGTCGGCGTGGTCACCGACCGGGACCTGACCGGTGTCGACCGCTTCACCCAGCTCGAAGTGGTCATGAGCAAGGATCTGCTCCTGCTGGACGCGGACATCGACCCGCGCGAGGCCTTCAACACCCTGGACGCGGCCAACCGCCGCTACGCGCCCGCCGTGGACAAGGACGGCAGGCTCGCCGGCATCCTCACCCGCAAGGGCGCCCTGCGCGCCACGCTGTACACCCCGGCCACCGACGCCCGGGGCAAGCTGCGCATCGCCGCCGCCGTGGGCATCAACGGCGACGTGGCCGGCAAGGCCGAGCAGCTGCTCGACGCGGGCGTCGACACCCTCGTCATCGACACCGCGCACGGCCACCAGGAGTCGATGATCAACGCCGTCAAGCTGGTGCGGGACCTCGACCCGCGGGTGCCGGTCGTCGCCGGCAACATCGTCTCCGCCGAGGGCGTCAAGGACCTCATCGAGGCGGGCGCCGACATCGTCAAGGTCGGTGTGGGACCGGGCGCCATGTGCACCACCCGCATGATGACCGGCGTGGGCCGCCCGCAGTTCTCCGCGGTCCTGGAGTGCGCGGCCGAGGCGAAGAAGTACGGCAAGCACGTGTGGGCCGACGGCGGTGTCCGCCACCCGCGCGACGTGGCGATGGCACTCGCGGCCGGCGCGTCCAACGTGATGATCGGCTCCTGGTTCGCGGGCACCTACGAGTCGCCCGGCGACCTCCAGCACGACGCCAACGGCCGCCCCTACAAGGAGTCGTTCGGCATGGCCTCCGCGCGCGCGGTGCGCAACCGCACCTCCGAGGAGTCCGCGTACGACCGCGCCCGCAAGGCGCTGTTCGAGGAGGGCATCTCGACCTCCCGGATGTTCCTCGACCCGGCCATGCCGGGCGTCGAGGACCTGATCGACTCGATCATCGCGGGCGTCCGCTCCTCGTGCACCTACGCCGGGGCCGGCTCACTGGAGGAGTTCGCCGACAAGGCCGTCGTCGGCATTCAGAGCGCGGCAGGCTACGCCGAGGGCAAGCCGCTGCACGCCAGCTGGAACTGAGCCGCCGAGTCCGAGAAGTGATCCACCGACAGTGCTGAACGATCTCGACGAACGCATCGTGCACGCCCTCGCCGAGGACGCCCGCCGCTCCTACGCGGACATCGGGCAGCTGGTCGGCCTGTCCGCGCCCGCCGTGAAGCGGCGCGTGGACCGGCTGCGCGCCACCGGGGCCATCACCGGTTTCACCGTCCGGGTCGACCCGGCGGCACTCGGCTGGGAGACCGAGGGGTTCGTCGAGATCTACTGCCGGCGCCACACCTCGCCGGAGACGATCCAGCGCGGCCTCGAGCGCTACCAGGAGGTCGTGTCCGCCTCCACCGTCACCGGTGAGGCGGACGCGATCGTCCAGGTCTTCGCCGCCGACATGCGGCACTTCGAGCGGGTCCTGGAGCGGATCGCCGGCGAGCCGTTCGTGGAACGGACGAAGTCCGTGCTGGTGCTCTCGCCCCTGCTGCGCCGCTTCTCCTCCGGCGCGCCGGGCTGATCCGCCGTCAGGCGGACCGGCGGCCGACCGCCGACAGCAGGCGCCGCATGCCCGTCGCATGCCCGCCCGTGGCGATCACCAGCCGCCGGTAGAGGCGGCCGGCCGGTCCGGGGAAGGCGGCCCGGGTCTCGGCGCGCAGCCGCGAACGCCCGGGACCGGCCGGTTCGAGGCGGAACGTCAGCGCGTACGACGAGAAGCGATGGCGTCCGGTGAGCACCAGCTCCCGGCCCGTCTCGGCGGCGACCACCCGGAACCCGGGGAGAGCCGAGCCCTCCGCGAGGGGACGCGGTCCGGACGCCGCACGGTCGGCGCATCCGACCAGCCGGGCGTAACGGGCCGCGCCGGGACCGCAGAACGCTTCCTCCAGCGCGGCGCCGAGCCCGCGCCACACGGCGCCGGTGTCCGCCGCGACGACGGTCGTGTGCTCGTCGACGTACGGCAGCGCGGTGATTCCGGCGACATCCATGAAGGCCCCCTTCAGCCGGCCGTCTTGCGTGCCAGGGCGTTGTTCCCTATCGAATTGTGCACGCTGAAGCTCACCGCGTCCGGACGGTAGCGGTCGTCCGACCACTCCACGGGGCGCCCCTCGCGGGTCGTCGTCACCCGGCGGACCCGCAGCAGCGGGCTCGTGCGGCGGATGCCGAGCAGTTCGGCGTCCTGGGCGCCCGCCGCGACCGCGTCGATGAGGTGTTCGCCATAGGCGAAGACCAGGCCGGTGTCCTCGTAGAGCCGCTGGGTGACGGACGCGCAGCCGGGCTCGATCGCCTCGACGGCGGGGGCGACCCAGTCGGCGTACACGGTCCGCTCCACCAGGACCGGCTCGCCGTCCAGTCCGCGTACCCGCAGAACGTGCAACACCGCTGTGCCCTCGTCCAGTTGCAGCCGGACGGCGTCCTCCTGGGTCGCCGGGCGGTACTCCTGGGCCACCACGCGCCCCGTCGCGTCCCGCCCCATGGCGCGTGCCCACTGGGCGAAGCTGCGCAGTTCGGCGAAGCTCTGGCTGCGGCGGCTGGCCAGCACGACCCGGCGGGCGCCCTGCCGGGAGCCGATCAGCCCCTCGGCGGTGAGGGACGCGACGGCCTGGCGGACCGTACCGCGTGCGACGCCGTACTGGGCGGCCAGGGCCGTCTCGGTCGGCAGCCGGCTGCCGACCGTGTACTCCTCGCGGTCGATGGCACGCCGCAGGGCGTCGGCGATCTCCTCGTGTCGTGCCGTCATGCTTCCCCTCTGAGTCGACAGCTGTGCACAGCGTTGGCAGCCTAATCGAGTTTCAGCGTCGATCCGGCCGGACGGAACTGTGCAGGCGAAGGGCCTTGAAGGTTTCGCCAGCGTTCACGTTCAGGACATCATCGACGGGCGTACTGAGGTCAACTTGTTCAGACAAGTTCTCCGCTCTGCCTCACCCCTCGTGCGCACCCCTGGAGAGACCGTGACCGTGTCCTTGCCGAGAACAGCCCTCCTGGGCGGCTCCCTCGCAGTCGTCGCCGCGCTCGCCCTGAGCGCCTGCGGCGCCGCCCCCGACAAGGCGTCGGCCACCGCCGACGGCAAGAGCGCCGCCACCGCCACCTCCGCCGCCGACTTCGGCGGGATGGACGCGCTGGTCGCGGCGGCCAAGAAGGAGGGCAAGCTGCACGCCATCGCGCTGCCCCGCGACTGGGCCAACTACGGCGCCCTGATCGACGGCTTCGAGAAGAAGTACGGCATCAAGATCGAGGTCGAGAACCCGGACGGCTCCAGCCAGGACGAGATCAACGCCGTCACCTCCCGCAAGGGCCAGGACCGGGCCCCGGACGTACTGGACCTCGGCAGCTCCTTCGCACTCAGCGCCGCCGAGCAGGGCCTGCTCGCCGGGTACGAGGTGGCCGCGTTCGACGACATCCCCGCCGGCCAGAAGGACCCGCAGGCCCGCTGGTACAACGACTACGGCGGCTACGTCTCCATCGGCTGCGACGCCAAGCGGGTCAAGGAGTGCCCGACCACCTTCAAGGACCTGCTCAAGCCGGAGTACAAGGGGCAGGTCGCCCTCAACGGCAACCCGACCAAGGCCGGCGCGGCCTTCGGCGGCGTCTACGCGGCCGCCCTCGCCGCCGGCGGCTCCTTCGACGACATCCAGCCCGGCATCGACTTCTTCGCCAAGCTGAAGAAGAACGGCAACTTCACCCCCGTCGAGTCCACCCCCGCCACCGTCGAGCAGGGCGAGACGCCGATCAGCATCGACTGGGACTACCTCAACGCCGGGTACGCCGACGAGTTCAAGTCCAAGGGCGTGGACTGGAAGGTGGCCGTCCCCGCCGACGGCCGGTACGCCCAGTACTACTCCCAGGCCATCAACAAGGACGCCCCGCACCCGGCCGCCGCGCGGCTGTGGCAGGAGTACCTCTACAGCGCCGAGGGCCAGAACCTGTGGCTCAAGGGCTACGCCCGCCCGGCCCTGATGCCCGCCATGGAGAAGGCCGGCACCCTCGACCAGGACGCCGCCGCCAGGCTGCCGGAGGTCGACGGCACACCCGCCTTCCCGTCCGAGGCCCAGCAGAGCAAGGCCAAGGACGTCCTCGCGCAGGGCTGGGGGAAGGCCGTCTCCGGATGACCACCGCCCTCACGCGGGCGGACGTGGCGCCCGCCGCTTCGGTGAAGCGGCGGCGCCGCGCCCCGGGATGGCTCGCCGTCGTCCCCCTGCTCGCCTTCACCGCACTCGCCTTCGGGCTGCCCGCCCTGGCGATGCTGAACGGCGCGTTCACCGTCCAGGACCCGGCGACGGGCGCCGAGTCCCACACCACGGACAACCTGACGACCTCCCTGCACGGCGCCTACCTGACCGCCCTGCTCGGCAGCGTCAAGCTGTCCGCCGTCGCCGCCGGGCTCGCGGCCCTGCTCGGACTGCCGCTCGCGCAGGCGGTCGTGACCTCCCGCTCCCGGGTGCTGCGCGAGGCCGTGCTCACCGCCTCCGGAGTGCTCGCCAACTTCGGCGGCGTCCCGCTGGCGTTCGCCTTCGTCGCCACCCTCGGCAACGCCGGTGTGCTGACCCGGCACCTGGGCCTGACCGAGAAGGGCTGGGACCTGTACAGCTTCTGGGGCCTGGTGATCGTCTACCTGTACTTCCTGATCCCGCTGATGGTGCTCACCATCACCCCCGCGCTGGACGGCCTGCGCTCCCAGTGGCGGGAGGCGGCGCGGAACAACGGCGCCACGGCCGTGCAGTACTGGCGGCACGTCGCCCTGCCCGTCCTCGCGCCGTCCCTGCTCGGCGGGCTGGTCCTGCTCTTCGGCAGCGCCTTCGCCGCCTACGCCACCGCCGCCGCCATGGTCGGCAGCTCGGTGCCGCTGGTCACCCTGCAGATCGCCGACGCCCTCTCCGGCAACGTGCTGGTCGGCCAGGAGCACGTGGCCCTCGCCCTCAGCCTCGACATGGTCCTGGTGGCGGGCCTGGTCATGGCCGTGTACCTGCCCCTGCAACGCCGGAGCGCCCGATGGCTCGCCTGAACCCATGGCGGTGGGCCGTCCTCGGTCTCGCCGCGCTGTACTTTCTGATCCCGCTGGCCGCGTCCGTGGTGTTCACGGTCGACGTGCCGGGCCGTGGCGTCACCTTCGACGCCTACACGCGGATCGTCTCCACCGAGGGCTTCGTCCCCAGCCTGCTGCTGTCGCTGCAACTGGCCGCCGCGACCATCGCCGTCGTGCTGCTGCTGATGGTCCCCGCCATGGTCGCGCTCCGGCTCGGCGCGCCCCGGCTGCGGCCCGTCGTCGAAGTGGTGTGCCTGCTGCCGCTGGTCGTGCCGCCGATCGCGTACGTCGCGGGGATCGCGACCGTGCTGAAGTGGGGACCCGAGCACCTGTCCCGCACCCCGCTGTTCCAGACGTTCGTGGCCCTGCAGGATCCGGACTTCCCCGTCGTGCTCGTCCTCGCCTACGTCGTGCTGGCGCTGCCCTTCGTGTACCGGGCCCTGGACTCCGGGCTCCGCGCGATCGACGTGCGGACCCTCGTCGAGGCCGCCCGCAGCTGTGGCGCCTCCTGGCCGCAGGCACTGATCCGGTCCGTGCTGCCCAATCTGCGCGGGGCGCTGCTGAACGCCGCCTTCCTCACCCTGGCGCTGGTCCTCGGCGAGTTCACCGTGGCCCAGCTGCTGGGCTTCCGGCCCTTCGCCGTGTGGATCTTCAGCATCGGCGGCTCGCAGGCTCAGATGTCCGTCGCCGTCTCCGTGCTCAGTCTCCTCGTGACCTGGGCACTGCTTCTCGCGCTCGCCGGTGCCGGCGGACGCACCCGAACCGCTTCGTCCCGGGGATGAACCATGACCGCCACCACCCTTGAGAAGGCCGCCACGACGCAGGCCGCCACCATCGAATTCCGTGGGCTGCGCCGGGAGTTCGGCGCCACGGTCGCCCTCGGCGGACTCGACCTGACCGTGCGGCCGGGGGAGTTCCTGGCGCTGCTCGGGCCCTCCGGCTGCGGCAAGACCACCGCGCTGCGCATGCTCGCCGGCTTCGAACACCCCGACTCCGGTGAGGTGCTGGTGGACGGCGCCGACGTCACCCGGGTCCCGGCCCATCGCCGCGACGCCGGGATGGTCTTCCAGTCGTACAGTCTCTTCCCGCACCTGAGCGCCCGCGACAACGTCGCCTTCGGACTGCGGATGCGCAAGGTGCGGACGGCCGAACGCCGGTCCCGTGCAGCCGAGTTGCTGGAGCTGGTCGGCCTCGCCGACAAGGGCGACCGATTCCCGCACCAGCTCTCCGGCGGTCAGCAGCAGCGGATCGCGCTGGCCCGCGCGCTCGCCCTGCGACCCCGGGTCCTGCTCCTCGACGAGCCGCTGTCGGCCCTCGACGCCAAGGTCCGGCTGACCCTGCGCGAGGAGATCCGCAGGCTCCAGCAGGAGCTCGGCATCACCACCCTGTTCGTGACGCACGACCAGGAGGAGGCCCTGTCGATCGCCGACCGGGTCGCCGTGATGCGCGTCGGGCGGCTCGAACAGTGCGCGCCTCCGGCCGAGTTGTACGGCCGCCCCGCGACCGCCTTCGTCGCCGAGTTCGTCGGCACGATGAGCCGGATCCCGGGCCGGCTGTCCGACGGCGGCGTCGAGGTGCTCGGACAGCGGCTGCCGGCCGACGGCCCGGTGCCCGCCGCGAGCGAGGTGGACGTGCTCGTGCGGCCCGAGGCCGTCCAGGTGCGGGCGACCGAGGACGGCGGCGCGCGGGTGGTCGCCACCGCCTTCCTCGGCGCGACCGTCCGGATCACCGTCCGGCTGGCGGACGCCACCGAGGTGAAGGCCGACCTGCCCGCGCACGAAGCCGCCGGGCTCGCGGCAGGCACCGCCGTGAGCGTGTCGCTGCCCGAGCGGCCCGTCCTCGTGGCAGAACGCCCGAAGAGGTCGTGAGGCGCCGGCCGTGAGCCGCCAGTCCTGAAGAACCGGTCCCGAAGAACCCGCTGTGAAAGAGAATCACGTGACCCCCCACCCCCGGCTCCCCCTCCAGGCCGTCCTCTTCGACATGGACGGCACGCTCGTCGACACCGAGCGGCTGTGGTGGGAGGCGGTGGAACACGTCGCCGGCAGACCCCTGACCGAGGCGGACCAGCCCGAGGTGCTCGGCCGCCCCGTCGAGCACACGGCGGGCTGGCTGGCCGCGACCTCCGGCGCACCGGCCGCGGACGTGGCCCGGGAACTGCACCGGGAGTTCACCGGCCGTGTCCGTACCGGCACCGTGCCCCGCCCCGGCGCCCTCGACCTGCTCGACGCCCTCGCCCGGGAGGGCGTACCCACCGCCCTGGTGACCGCGTCGCCCCGCGCCGTCGCCGACATCGTGCTCGACGTCCTCGGCCCCGGGCGCCTGACGGTCTCCGTCACCGCCGACGACACCGACCGCACCAAGCCCGCCCCCGACCCCTACCTCGCCGCCTGCCGCGCCCTGGGTGTCGACCCCGCCGCCTGCGTGGCCGTCGAGGACACGCAGACCGGCGTCAGCTCCGCCGAGGCGGCCGGGTGCGCGGTGCTCGCCGTGCCGTCGCTCGCCCCCATCGACGCGGCACCCGGACGCAGGCTGCGCGAGAGCCTGACCGGGGTCACCTCCGGGGAACTGTCCGCCATGGTGAGCGGCGAACTGCGGGTGATGAGCTGGAACCTCTGGCTCGGCGGGAGCAAGGTCGACGACCACCGGGCCAAGCAGGTCGAGGCGATCCTGGAGTGCGGTGCGGACGTCGTGGGCCTGCAGGAGACCGGGGGCACCGCGGCTCAGGAGCTCGCCGGGGAACTCGGCTGGTACCACCACCGGGCGGGCGAGAACCTCGGCGTCATCAGCCGCCACCCGATCACCGCGCGCCTCGGCGACCCGGACGTCGGCTTCTACGGCGCCGCCGGGGTCCGTATCGGGCTCGCGCCGGGCCGCGAGGTCGACGTCTGGACGGCCCACCTGCACTACACGCCCTACGGCCCGTACGAGTCGGCCTACGACGGGCTCGCGGCGGACCTGCTGATCACCCACGAGGAGGTGCGGCTTGCGCAGATGCGGGAAGCCCTGCGCCGGATCGACGAGGAGGGCGACCCCTCCGTACCGGTCGTCCTGGTCGGCGACTTCAACTGTCCCTCCCACCTGGACCGGCGAGACGTCGCCTGGCCGGTGACGATGGCGGCCGAGGAGGCGGGCCTGCGCGACTCCTACCGCGAGGCGCGTCCGGACCCGGCCGCCGACCCCGGGCACACCTGGTCACCGATCCACCCGGTGCACGAGGACGGCAGCGGGCGGCCCGAGCCGCAGGACCGCATCGACTACGTGCTGCACCGGGGGCTGCGGGTCCTCGACTCCTGGACGTACGTCAGGGGCACCCCGCGTCCCTGGCCGGAGGTCGCCGGCAACGACTGGCCCTCGGACCACGCGGCGGTGGTGACCGCCTTCCGCGTGCCAGGGGGCCACCGGGGCCGGCCCGGCGCGTAGCGAGCGCCCGGGCGGTCGGCCCGCAGCCGCCGCGGAGCCCGCGGGGCGGCTGCGGACCTGTGCTGAGACCCCGTCTCCCGCGGCGGCGCAACGAATCGCCGCCCATCCCCGGTTGTACGCAACGATTCGCTCACCGGCGCGCAACGGCTCCGGCTTGTCCGCCCGAGACGGCCGAACGTACGGTCTAACCGACCCCCGAACCCCCCCGTACCGGTGAGGAACACCCATGCGCACCGCCCTGCTCCAGAGCTCCGGCCATCCCGGCTCCGTCGTCGAGAACCTCAAGGTCCTCGACGACGCCGCCGGCCGGGCCGCCGCCGCGGGAGCCGGGCTGCTGGCGACGTCGGAGCTGTTCCTGACCGGGTACGCGATCGGCGACGACATCGGCCGCCTGGCCGAGCCCGCCGACGGCGACCGGGCGGACGCGGTCGCGGAGCTGGCCCGCCGGCACGGGCTGGCCGTCGCCTACGGCTACCCGGAGCGGGACGGCGAGACGGTCTACAACTCCGTGCAGCTGATCTCCGCAGACGGCACCCGCCTCGCCAACTACCGCAAGACCCATCTGTTCGGCGACTTCGAGCACGACCAGTTCACGCCGGGCGAGCAGCCGGTCGTCCAGGCGGAGCTGAACGGACTGACCGTCGGTCTGATCATCTGCTACGACGTGGAGTTCCCGGAGAACGTGCGCGCCCACGCGCTGGCCGGCACCGACCTCCTCGTCGTCCCGACGGCGCTCATGCACCCGTTCCAGTTCGTCGCCGAGTCCCTGGTCCCGGTGCGCGCCTTCGAGAACCAGATGTACGTCGCCTACGTCAACCGGGTCGGTGCGGAAGGCGAGTTCGAGTTCGTCGGGCTCTCCACCCTGGCCGGCCCCGACGGGGTGGCCCGCACCCGCGCCGGCCGGTCCGAGGAACTGGTCCTCGCGGACGCCGACCCCGCCGCCCTCGCCGCCTCCCGCGAGGCCAACCCGTATCTGGAAGGCCGCCGCCCCGGCCTCTACGGGTCCCTCGTCTGACCCCCGGACCTTCCCTCTCTCCCCACCCCCGGTTCTTTCGCGCAAGGAGTCCGCACCCCATGACGTCCACGGTGCCCAACGCCGTCGAGCACGCCGACGAGCAGCAGCCGCCGATCACCATGTTCGGCCCGGACTTCCCGTACGCGTACGACGACTTCCTTGCCCACCCGGCGGGCCTCGGCCAGGTCCCCGCGACCGAGCACGGCACCGAGGTCGCGATCATCGGCGGCGGACTGTCCGGCATCATCGCCGCCTACGAGCTGATGAAGATGGGCCTCAAGCCCGTCGTCTACGAGGCCGACCGGATCGGCGGCCGGCTGCGCACCGTCGGCTTCGAGGGCTGCGACGAGTCGCTGACCGCCGAGATGGGCGCCATGCGCTTCCCGCCGTCCTCCACCGCCCTCCAGCACTACATCGACCTGGTGGGCCTCGAGACCCGTCCGTTCCCCAACCCCCTGGCCGAGGCGACCCCGTCGACCGTCGTCGACCTCAAGGGCGAGTCGCACTACGCCGAGACCATCGACGACCTGCCACAGGTCTACCGGGACGTGGCGGAGGCCTGGAACAGGTGCCTGGAGGAGGGCGCCGACTTCTCCGACATGAACCGCGCCCTGCGCGAGCGCGACGTGCCGCGCATCCGCGAGATCTGGTCCCGGCTGGTCGAGAAGCTCGACAACCAGACCTTCTACGGCTTCCTGTGCGAGTCCGAGGCCTTCAAGTCCTTCCGGCACCGCGAGATCTTCGGCCAGGTCGGCTTCGGCACCGGAGGCTGGGACACCGACTTCCCCAACTCCATCCTGGAGATCCTGCGCGTCGTCTACACCGAGGCCGACGACCACCACCGCGGCATCGTGGGCGGCTCGCAGCAACTGCCGCTCAGGCTCTGGGAGCGCGAGCCGGAGAAGATCCTGCACTGGCCCTACGGCACGTCGCTGAAGTCCCTGCACATGGACGGCGAACCGCGCCCCGCCGTGACCCGGCTGCACCGCACCGCGAACAACCGGATCACGGTGACGGACGCGAACGGCGACATCCGCACCTACAAGGCGGCCGTCTTCACCGCCCAGTCCTGGATGCTGCTGTCCAAGGTCCGGTGCGACGACGCGCTCTTCCCGATCGACCACTGGACCGCGATCGAGCGCACCCACTACATGGAGTCCAGCAAGCTCTTCGTGCCCGTCGACCGGCCGTTCTGGCGGGACAGGGCCGTCGACGACAAGGGCGAGCCGACCGGCCGGGACGTGATGTCGATGACGCTCACCGACCGCATGACCCGCGGCACCTACCTGCTCGACGACGGCCCGGACAGGCCCGCCGTCATCTGCCTCTCGTACACCTGGTGCGACGACAGCCTGAAGTGGCTGCCGCTGTCCGCGAACGAGCGGATGGAGGTCATGCTGAAGTCGCTGTCGGAGATCTATCCGAACGTCGACATCCGCAAGCACATCATCGGCAGCCCGGCGACCGTCTCCTGGGAGAACGAGCCCTACTTCATGGGCGCGTTCAAGGCCAACCTGCCCGGCCACTACCGCTACCAGCGGCGCCTGTTCACCCACTTCATGCAGGACCGGCTGCCCGAGGACAAGCGGGGCGTCTTCCTCGCCGGCGACGACATCTCCTGGACGGCCGGGTGGGCCGAGGGCGCCGTGCAGACCGCGCTGAACGCGGTCTGGGGCGTCATGCACCACCTAGGCGGCGGCACCGACCCGGCCAACCCCGGCCCCGGCGACGTCTACGACGAGATCGCTCCGGTCGAACTCCCGGAGGACTGACCGGAGCCCAGGGCGGTCACACCCCGGCCGCCCGCGCCTTCTCGAACACCTCCGCGGCGACGTCCTTGAGTTCCTCGGCGTCCCGCAGCCGGCCCTGCACGTCGATCAGGATCTCCTCCAGGCCGATCGCCGCGTACGCGAGGAGGTCCTCGACGATCTGGCCGGCGTCGCCCTGGAAGGGCCGGCGGCCGGCGCCCTCGTACGCCTTGGCCGAGTACGCCGCGTTCACCCGCAGCACCGTCCGGATCGGCTGCTGCCGGCCACGCTCGGCGGCCAGGTCCCGCACCGCGTCCCACTGGCTCGCGACCTGCTCGGCGCCCATGGCCACCGGCAGCCAGCCGTCGGCGTGCTCGACGAGCCGCTCCCGGGCCTTGCGGGTGCTCGCGGCCAGCAGGATCGGGATCGGCCGGGCCGGCTTGGGGCCCACCACGGCCGACTCGATCTTCGTGATACGGCCGTCGTAGCGCACCGGGTCGGGCCCCCACACGGCCCGGCAGACGTCGATCACCTCGTCCAGCACCCGGCCGCGCTCCTTGATCGGCCGGATGCCCGCCGCCGCGTACTCGTCCAGGGACCAGCCCGTGCCGAAGCCGGCGAGCACCCGGCCGCCGCTGGCCGCGTCCAGGGAGGCGAGGGACCTGGCGAGCTGGAACGGCACGTGCAGCGGCGCGACCAGCACGCTGCTGCCCAGCTGGACCCGCTCGGTGGCCGCCGCGGCCAGGGTGAGCGTGACCAGCGGGTCGGCCACGTGCCGGTACGAGTCGGGCCAGGGCATGCCCTCGATGCCGTACAGGCCCTGCGTGGCGGGCTCCGGGAACAGGGCCCGCTCGTACACCCAGACGCTGTCGTAGCCGATGCGCTCCACGGCGCGTGCCACGTCGGGCACGTCCCTGCCGTGGTCGTACTGCCGGTTCTGCGGAAGACCGATTCCCAGACGGGTCGCCATGACGGTGCGCTCCTTCGTGATCGTCCGTGTTCCACGGCCAACGTACAGTGATCACGGGGGAGTTCCGGGAAGGTGCGGGGCGGATGTCCGGATCAGTCCGGCAGCGGCGTGAGCATCATGCGGCAGTCGAAGCCGACCGCGGCGTCCAGCCGCCGGCCGAACTCCTCGGCCACGTCGGGCAGTCGGCGCAGTGCCCACAGCGTCCGCGCGGCCGACCAGCTCGCCTCCCGGGCCCGCTCCAGGTCCCACGAGCCGAGCAGGTGGGTGAGCGGATCGGTGATGTGGAGCAGTTCGGGACCGGGCACCAGGTCCTCGCGGACACGCTCCTCCAACGACAGGAGGAAGTCGCCCAGGCGGTCGAACTCGCCCTCCAGCTCGGCCGGTTCGCACCGCGCAGCCCGGCAGGCATCCACCACGGCGAGGGCCAGGTCGTGACCGATGTGCGCGTGGACGCCCGCCAGCGCGAACTGCGCCGGCCGCACCCCGGGGTGCCGCCGGAACTGGAACAGAGGCCGCCAGCAGGCGGGCGGCCGCCGTCCTTCGGCGGCAGCGTCCACGGCGGCGAGGTACCGCCCGGCGAACGGCGCGTCCAGCGTGGTCGCGGGCCATCGTCCGGCCGCCTCGGCGGCGGCGAGGTACACACGCTGGAAGACCGCGACCCCGTCGCGCTCGGGCAGCCCGGCGGCCAGGTGGCGCATCCTGCCGGCCAGCGCGTCCACTGTGTCCGGGCCATGGGTGAGTTGTGCCGATTGCCCCATGGGGGCAGCGTCCCAGGCCCGGGACGCCCCGGGCGCCGACGGGCCCGGCGCTTCCCCGGAACGGGGGAACGCGCCCGCCGGCGAACGGGGCGGAGGGGGCCTGTGGGGCAGGCGGGGCGGAGGGGCCTGTGGGGCAGGCCGGGCGGAGGGGGACCTACGAGGCGGGCCCGGTGCCCTGAGCCTCCCCGCCGTACGACGACGTGCCCTCGTCCAGCAGCGGCTCCTGCTTCTTGAGGTGGGCGGGCGCGAACGCGCGCAGCGCGTGGTAGCCGGTGATGACGACCAGGGTGCCGAGCGCGATGCCGCTGAGGGAGAAGGTGTCGCTGAACTTCAGGCTGACGTTGCCGACGCCGATGATGATGCCCGCCGCGGCCGGCACCAGGTTCAGCGGGTTGCGCAGGTCGACCTTGGCGTTGATCCAGATCTGCGCGCCGAGCAGGCCGATCATGCCGTACAGGATGACGGTGATGCCGCCGAGGACACCGCCCGGGATCGCGGCCACGATGGCGCCGAACTTGGGGCAGAGGCCGAACAGCAGCGCGAAGCCCGCGGCGGCCCAGTACGCGGCCGTCGAGTAGACGCGGGTCGCGGCCATCACGCCGATGTTCTCGGAGTAGGTGGTGTTCGGCGGGCCGCCCACCGCGGTCGACAGCATGGAGGCCACACCGTCGGCCGAGATCGCGGTGCCGAGCTTGTCGTCCAGCGGGTCGCCGGTCATCTCGCCGACCGCCTTCACATGCCCCGCGTTCTCCGCGACCAGCGCGATGACGACGGGCAGCGCCACCAGGATCGCCGACCACTGGAAGCTGGGCCCGTGGAAGGACGGCAGCCCGATCCAGTCGGCCTTGCCCACGCCCGAGAGGTCCAGGCGCCAGTGGTCGGCGAGCTTGCCGCTCGCGTCCACGGAGTGGATCCTGCCGAAGACCTGGTCGAAGACCCAGGAGACGGCGTAGCCGAAGACCAGGCCGAGGAAGATCGCGATCCGGGACCAGAAACCGCGCAGGCACACGACGGCCAGCCCGGTGAACAGCATCACGAGCAGGGCCGTCCACTGGTCCTGCGGCCAGTAGGTGGAGGCGGTCACCGGAGCGAGGTTGAAGCCGATCAGCATGACGACCGCGCCGGTGACGATCGGCGGCATCGCGGCGTGGATGATCCGCGCCCCGAAGCGCTGCACGGCGAGGCCGACCAGGAACAGCGCGACACCGACGACGAAGACCGCGCCGGTCACGGTGGCGCTGGTGCCGCCCTGCGCCCGGATGACCGCGGCGACGCCCACGAAGGAGAGCGAGCAGCCCAGGTAGCTGGGCACCCGGCCGCGGGTGGCGAGCAGGAAGATCACGGTCGCGACGCCCGACATCATGATCGCGAGGTTGGGGTCGAGACCCATGAGCACGGGGGCTACGAAGGAGGCGCCGAACATGGCCACGACGTGCTGGGCGCCGAGTCCTGCCGTGCGGGGCCACGAGAGCCGTTCGTCGGGCCGGACCACTGCTCCGGGTGCGGGCGTGCGCCCGTCACCGTGCAGCTTCCAGCGCACGCCGAGGTCCATGGTGGGATTTCGCTTTCTCTGTACGTGGAGCCTGTCCGCACCATTGTCGGGGGTGCCCGGAGGTCCCGTGCCCACCCACCCCTGCTCAGGGGCCGATCAGGCGCCGCTCAGGGCCGCGGGTCGGGAACCGCGGTGCTCGCGGGACCGACCTTCGTCCGGTCCCGGTCACCCGCCCTGAGCACCCCCGCGAAGACGACCAGACCGCACGCCAGCAGGGTCACCAGGCCGAAGGACACCACCAGGCTGGTCGCCTGGGCCAGCCCGCCGATCGCGCTCGGGGCGACCAGTCCGGAGGTGTATGTGATGGTCGCGACACCGGCGATGGCCTGGCTGGGGTTCGGGCCGCTGCGGCCGGCCGCGGCGAAGCACAGCGGTACGACGACCGCGATACCGAGGCCCGTCAGCGCGAACCCGGTCATCGCCACCGCCGGATGGCCCCCGGCGACGACGAGCAGGCCGCCCAGGACCGCCAGCACGCCGCTCGCCCGCACCGTGCGCACGGCGCCGAACCGGTCCACCACCCGGTCGCCCGCGATCCGCGCGATCGCCATGGTGAGGGTGAAGCCGGTGGTGCAGGCCGCCGCGAGGCCGGCCGAGGTCTCCAGCTGGTGCCGCAGGTAGACCGCCGACCAGTCCAGGCTCGCGCCCTCCGCGAACACCGCGCAGAACCCGATCGCGCCGATCAGCAGCGCCGACTTCGGCGGCAGCGCGAACCGCGGCGGCGGCTCCTCGTCCTGGGCGGGCTGGAGGTCCAGCACCCAGGTGCAGGCGGCCACGCCCAGCACGGTGAGCACGGCGGCGGCCAGCAGGTGGTGCAGCCGCGCGTCCGAGCCGAGGTGCGCGGCGACCGTGCCGGCCGCCGAGCCGACCAGGGCTCCCGCGCTCCACATGCCGTGCAGGCCGGACATGATCGAACGGTCGAGCCGGTTCTCGACCTCCACCCCGAGGGCGTTCATGGCGACGTCCGCCATGCCCGCCGTGGCGCCGTAGACGAAGAGGCTGAGGCAGAGGGTCAGGAGGTTCGGCGCGAGGGAGGGCAGGACGAGGGCGAGCGTCCACAGGGCGATCAGGCCGCGCAGCGCGTTGCGGGCGCCGAAGCGGTGGCTGATGCCGCCCGCGAGCGGCATCGCGAGGGACGCGCCGAGGGCCGGGAAGGCCAGCGCGAGCCCCAGCTGCCCGGGGCTGACCCCGGCGTGGTCCTGGATCCACGGCACGCGGGTCGCGAACGAGCCGGTGACGGCGCCGTGTACGGCGAAGACGGCCGCCACGGCGTACCGGGCGCGCCGCACCTCGCGCTGTTCGTAGACCACTGCACTCATTGTCCGGCCCCTCCCGGGCTGACCGCCGTTGCCCCTCGCGCCGTCGCGCCGACGTAAACTATCAGGGAACCTGCCTGATAGATAGCGCATATCGCGGACGGCAGCAGCCCGCAGATCTGGGAGGATTCCCGGCATGCCCGCATCCCCGAGCACCGCCCGGGCCATCAACGACCGGCTCGCCCTGCGGCTGCTTCAGCAGCAAGGACCACTGACGGCAGGGAAGTTGAAGCAGCTCACCGGTCTGTCCCGGCCCACCGTCGCCGACCTCGTCGAGCGGCTGACGGCCTCCGGCCTGATCACCGTGGTCGGTGAGTCCGGCGAGCAGCGGCGCGGGCCGAACGCGCGGCTGTACGGCATCGTCGCCGACCGCGCCCACCTGGCCGCCCTCGACGTCCGCACCGAGAGCGTGTCCGTGATCGTCGCCGATCTGCTGGGCCGGGAACTGGCCGCGGAGTCCGTGCCGATCGGCGGGGACACGGGCACCGGGCCCGCGCTGGAGCAGGCGGTCGGTCTGGTGGAGCGGGTGGTCAAGGAGGCGGGAGCGGAGCGGCTGCACACGGTCGGCATCGGCGCGCCGGGGCTGATCGACCCGGTCACCGGCGAACTCCGCGACTCCACGGGACTGCCCGAATGGCATCGCAGGCTGGTGGCGGCGTTGCAGGAGCGGCTGCCGCGGGCCCGGGTCACCGTCGAGAACGAGACCAACCTCGCGGCGCTGGCCGAGCAGCGCGACGGGGCCGCCCGGGGCCGGGACACGTTCGTCCTGCTGTGGCTCGGCCACGGCACGGGCGCGGCCGTCGTCCTGGACGGAACCCTGCGCCGCGGTGCCTCCGGAGGCACCGGCGAGATCGGCTTCCTGCCCGTTCCGGGCACCGACGGCCTCCCTTCGGCGACGGACTGCGCGGACGGCTTCCACTCACTGGCCGGCGCGACGGCGGTGACGGAACTGGCCGCGCGGTACGGGCTGTCGGCGGAGCGGACCGGGTCGGAGGGAGCCGGGCCGGAGGGGACGGGTTCGGAGCCGGTCGCCGCGGAACTGGTACGGGCGGCGGTACGGGCAACCGCGGGGGCGGCTGTCTCCGCCGCCGAGGACTCCGCCGCGGCCTCGCGCTTCCTCGATGCCCTGGCCGACCGCGTCGCCCTCGGGGTCGCCTCGGTGGTGGCCGTCCTCGATCCCGGGTGCGTGGTCCTCGCGGGCGAGATCGGACAGGCGGGCGGTGAGGTGCTCGCCGCGCGTGTGGCGGAGCGCGTGGCGCGGATGTCCCCGCTGCGCACCGAGGTGAGGGCGGGCACGCTCGGCGGCCGGGCGGTGCTGCGCGGCGCGCTCGCGACCGCCCGCGACCGCGCCCAGGACGACTTGTTCGCCCCGCCGGAGCGCTGACACCGCAGGGAGTCCGTCCGGCGGTGCACGGGAGTCGGTCGGGTGCCGCAGGGAGTGCGGTCCGGCGGTGCAGGGGAGTCGGTCGGGTGCCGCAGGGAGTGCGGTCCGGCGGTGCAGGGGAGTCGGTCGGGTGCCGCAGGGAGTGCGGTCCGGCGGTGCACGGGAGTCGGCCCGGCGCCGCAAGGAGTCCCGCTCGGCGCGCACGGGAGTCGGCCCGGCGCCGTTCGGAATTCGGAGCGGCGCGTACGGAATTCGGTGCAGTGCTGTACGAACTCCACGGCTCGCGCCGTACGTTCGGCCCGGCGCGGCGGAACTTGCATGTCCCACGCACCTGTTGACCTGCATGGTCTAGTCCTCTTAGTGTCTGACTTCCGTGCAGACCGGTCCGGCGGCGGTGACGACGGCCCTTGCCCGCCGCCGGACCTCCACGCCCGCGCACGGCACGGCGGGCGGTACGTTCTGTGAGCCACCCCACACGCTTCGTCGGTAGTCGCGCCGATCGGGCGTGGCACACTGGCTCTGTACCAGTAGCAGCGCACTCCGGGGTCGGTGAAAGTCCGAACCGGCGGTTATAGTCCGCGACCCGGTCGCTTCCAGCGGCCGGTTGACCAGGTGGAATTCCTGGACCGACGGTTAAAGTCCGGATGGGAGGCAGTGCGCGGCGAGCGAGCACCCGTGTGCGCCGCCGTCTCTGGGCTCGCCCTCCACGGGCGGGTCCCGTCCGGCGTCGTCCTCCGAGTGTCCTCGTTCGTGCAGTCTGTCGACGTCGGCAGCCCCCGGAGTCCGTGCCCGAAGAGGCAGGAGGACCCGGGAAGTGTTCACCGGAATCGTCGAAGAGCTGGGCGAAGTCACCGCCGTGGAGGACCTCGGCGACGCCGCCCGCTTCCGGCTCCGCGGCCCCGTCGTGACCGAGGGCGCACGGCACGGCGACTCCATCGCCGTGAACGGGGTCTGTCTCACCGTCGTCGAGCACGAGGGCGACGAGTTCACCGCGGACGTCATGGCGGAGACCCTCAAGCGCTCCAGCCTCGGCGTCCTCACCACCGGCTCGCGCGTCAACCTCGAACGCCCCACCGCCGTGGGCGCCCGCCTCGGCGGCCACATCGTGCAGGGGCACGTCGACGGCACCGGCACGATCCTGGACCGTACCCCCTCCGAGCACTGGGAGATCGTGAAGATCTCGCTGCCGCCGGACCTCGCGCGTTACGTCGTCGAGAAGGGCTCCATCACCGTCGACGGCATCAGCCTCACCGTGGTCGAGGCCGGCGACGAACACCTCACCGTCAGCCTCATCCCCACCACCCTGGCGCTGACGACCCTCGGCCTGAAGCAGCCCGGCGACCCGGTCAACCTCGAGGTGGACGTCGTCGCCAAGTACGTCGAGCGGCTGCTCGGCGACCGTGCGCGGGGAGCCGGACGGTGAACTGGCTCAACTCCGAGGCGTTCACCCTCCTCGGACAGCACATCAAGTGGTCCGACATGACGGGCAACATCATCGGCCTGCTCGGCCTCGCGTTCGGCTGGCGGCGCTCCATCTGGAGCTGGCCCGTCCAGTTCCTGTCCGGCCTGATCCTGTTCGCCGCGTTCGCCACCGCCCATCTCTCGGGCAGCGCCGGCAAGCAGATCGTCGTCATGGTGGTCGCCGTCTTCGGCTGGTGGCAGTGGAACCGCGGCAAGGGCCGGGCGGCGGACGGCCACATCGCCGTACGGTTCGCCACCTGGCGCGAGCGTGCCGTGCTGCTCGGCGCCGCCGCGGTCGGCACGGTCGCCGTCGCCGGACTGTTCCATGCCTACCCGTCGCTGTCCTGGGACCCCTGGCCCGACGCCTACATCTTCGTCGGCACCGTCGTCGCCATGTACGCGCAGGCGCGCGGCATGGTCGAGTTCTGGTTCGCCTGGCTGCTCGTCGACGTCGTCGGCGTACCGCTCAACTTCGCCAACGGCTTCGCCTTCTCCGGCTTCGTCTACATCGTCTACGGCGCACTGGTCCTGTGGGGCATGCGCGACTGGTGGCTGCGCACCCGCACGGACGCGCGGCCCGTCCTGGAAGGAGCGCCCGCATGACCGCGGCAACCGTCCTCTACGGCACCGACAACGTCGAGGACTTCACACTCGACCCGGTCGAGCGGGCCGTCGCGGACATCGCGGCCGGCCGCCCGGTCGTGGTCGTCGACGACGAGGACCGCGAGAACGAGGGCGACCTCGTGATCGCCGCCGAGAAGGCGACCCCCGAGATCGTCGCCTTCATGATGAGCGAGTGCCGCGGCCTGATCTGCGCGCCCATGGAGGGCGAGGAGCTGGACCGGCTGAAGCTGCCGCAGATGGTCGAGGAGAACACCGAGTCGATGAAGACCGCCTTCACGGTCTCCGTCGACGCCGGTGCCGCCCACGGCGTCACCACCGGCATCTCCGCCTCCGACCGCGCCACCACCCTCCAGCTGCTGGCGAGCGGCACCGCGGAGCCCACCGACCTCGTCCGGCCCGGCCACGTCTTCCCGCTGCGCGCCCGTCCCGGCGGGGTACTCGTCCGCCCCGGCCACACCGAGGCGGCCGTCGACCTCGCCCGGCTCGCGGGGCTGCGCCCGGCCGGCGCGATCGTCGAGATCGCCGGTGAGGACGGCCGGATGCTCCGGCTGCCCGAACTGATCGTCTTCGCCCGCAAGCACGGCCTGACGATCATCTCCATCGAGGACCTGGTCGCGCACCGGCGCCCGTCCGAGCTCCCGGCCCAGCCCGAGCAGGGGGAACGGCCGTCCCAGCCCGCGGTCCTCCGCGAGGCCGAAGTCCGCCTGCCCACCGCGCACGGCGTCTTCACCGCGTACGGCTACCGCTCCACCGCCGACGGCGTCGAGCACGTGGCCCTGGTGCACGGCGAGATCGGCGGCGGCGAGGACGTGCTGGTCCGCGTCCACTCCGAGTGCCTCACCGGAGACGTCTTCGGTTCCCAGCGCTGCGACTGCGGCCCCCAGCTGGACACCTCCCTGGAGCGCATCCAGAAGGAGGGCCGGGGAGTGGTGGTCTACCTGCGCGGCCACGAGGGGCGCGGCATCGGCCTGATGTCCAAGCTGCGCGCCTACGAGCTCCAGGAGCGCGGCCGGGACACCCTCGACGCCAACCTCGAACTCGGACTGCCCGCCGACGCCCGTGACTACGGCGCCGGCGCGCGGATCCTTCAGGACCTCGGGGTCAGCAGCGTGCGTCTGCTGACCAACAACCCCGACAAGACCGACGCCCTGCTCCGCCACGGCCTGAGGGTCACCGGACGGGAGCCGATGCCCGTCCAGGCCGGCGAGCACAACCTCCGCTACCTGCGCACCAAGCGGGACCGGATGGGGCACGACCTGCCCTGGCTGGACACCACCGCCGTGTCCACCTGCGGCAACCAGTAAGCGAAAAGACTCGAGGAGACACGTGAGCGGCAAGGGTGCACCGGAACTGTCCGTCCGGAACGTCGGGGACCTCAGGGTCGCCGTCGTCGCGGCGCAGTGGCACGAGAAGGTGATGGACGGACTGGTGGACGGGGCCCTGCGCGCCCTGCACGAGCTGGGGATCGACGAGCCGACCCTGCTCCGGGTGCCGGGCAGCTTCGAGCTTCCGGTGGTGGCGAAGGTCCTGGCCGGGCGCGGTTACGACGCGGTCGTCGCCCTCGGCGTCGTCATCCGGGGCGGCACCCCACACTTCGACTATGTGTGCCAGGGCGTCGCCAACGGCCTGACCCAGGTGTCGGTCGAGACCGGCGTTCCCGTCGGCTTCGGCGTGCTCACCTGCGACACCGAGGAGCAGGCCTTGGACCGGGCCGGCCTGGAGGGATCCAGCGAGGACAAGGGCCACGAGGCGGTCACCGCGGCGGTCGCGACCGCCGCCACGCTCCGCTCGGTATCCGAACCCTGGCGGTGAGCAGCCGCCCGGAGCGCGTAGGGTTGGCAACACCATGTCCAAGAAGACGTTCGAGGAGCTCTTCACCGAGCTCCAGCACAAGGCCGCCAACGGCGACCCCGCCACCTCCCGCACCGCCGAGCTGGTCGGCAAGGGTGTCCATGCCATCGGCAAGAAGGTCGTCGAGGAGGCCGCCGAGGTCTGGATGGCCGCCGAGTACGAGGGCAAGGAGGCGGCCGCCGAGGAGATCTCGCAGCTGCTGTACCACGTCCAGGTGATGATGGTCGCCCGCGGCATCTCCCTGGACGACGTCTACGCCCACCTCTGAGCACTCCGAGTATCAGCAACCGCACACACTGTCGTACAAGACGAACGAAGGAAGCCGACCTCATGCTGCGCATCGCCGTCCCCAACAAGGGTTCACTCTCCGGCCCTGCGGCGGACATGCTGCATGAGGCCGGCTACCGGCAGCGGCGGGAGTCCAAGGAGCTGCGGATCGTCGACCCGGTCAACGAGGTCGAGTTCTTCTACCTCCGCCCCCGCGACATCGCGATCTACGTCTCCACCGGCCGCCTGGACATCGGCATCACCGGCCGCGACCTGCTCATCGACTCCGGCGCGGGCGCCGAGGAGATCCTGCCGCTGGGCTTCGCCCGCTCCACCTTCCACTACGCGGCCAAGCCCGGCACGATCGGCGGTGTCGAGGACCTGAACGGCAAGACGGTCGCCACGTCCTACGAGGGCATCGTCAGCAAGCACCTGGCCGACAGCGGCATCGACGCCTCCGTCGTCCACCTGGACGGCGCCGTCGAGACCGCCATCGAACTCGGTGTGGCCGAGGCCATCGCCGACGTCGTCGAGACCGGCACCTCCCTGCGCAACGCCGGACTGGAGATCGTCGGCGAGTCGATCATGAAGTCCGAGGCGATCGTCGTCCGCCGCACCGGCGCCGACGTCGAGGAGCCCAAGGTGCAGCAGTTCCTGCGCCGCCTCCAGGGCGTCCTCGTGGCCCGGACGTACGTGATGATGGACTACGACTGCCGGGTCGAGCAGCTGGAGAAGGCCGTCGCGCTCACCCCGGGCCTGGAGTCCCCGACCGTCTCCCCGCTGCACAACGAGGGCTGGGTCGCCGTGCGCGCCATGGTCCCCGCCAAGGATGCGCAGCGGATCATGGACGATCTGTACCAGCTCGGCGCCCGGGCCATCCTCACCACGGCCATCCACGCCTGCCGTCTCTGAGGGACGAGGAGGCACACAGAGATGTCCGACCTACCCGCACTTCCCGTCACCTTCCGGCCGGGCCGCACCCGGGCCGTCCTGCTCACCGCCGGAGCGGCCATATTCGTGGTGATCACGACCGTGGGGCTGCTGCTGGAGCAGCTCAGCCCCGGCGAACGGGTGAGTTTCGCCTTCACCGGCGCGCTCCTGGCCGGGGTTCTGGTCCTGCTCGCCCGCCCGAAGGTGGTCGCCGACGACTCGGGTGTCACCGTCGTCAACATCGCCGGCCGGCGCCGTCTGGAGTGGGCCGAGATAGTACAGGTCAATCTGCGCCCGGGTGATCCGTGGGTGTTTCTGAACCTCAGCGACGGCACCAGCCTGGCCGCGCTGGGCATCCAGCCGGGCATTGCGAAACAGCAGGCCATCGCCGATGCGCGCGCCCTGCGCGCGCTCGTCGAAGCCCGTTCCGTCCCGGGCTCCGAGCGGTCCCCGGACGAACCTCGGGACTGACTCGGTGCCGTCCGCCCTGCCGCATCTGCCGGTGTCTTGATTAATCTGGTTACGGACGCGTTTTCGCTGCGCCTCCGCCCCTGGGTTCCACGACCGGTGCCAGGGGCTCCTGCTACCCGAGGAGTGACTCCCTCCGGCGATGGACGGATCGTCCTGCAGTACCTGCGCCGCCCCCTGCCGACATAGCGCGGACCTGTTCCGCGTATATGCCGAGGCGGCGGCATCATGACCATCCCCCTGCTGCTCCTCGGAGCGGCGCTTCTGCTCATTCTCGCCAACGGCTTCTTCGTCGCGGCCGAGTTCGGCCTGGTCACGGTCGAGCGCCCGGACGCCGAGAGGGCCGCCGAGGAGGGCGACAGACGGGCCCTCAGGGTCGTCGAGTCCCTCAAGGAGCTGTCCTTCCAGCTCTCCGGCACCCAGCTCGGCATCACCATCACCTCCCTGGTCGTCGGCATGCTCGCCGAACCGGCGCTGGCCGGGCTGCTTCGCGGCCCGTTCGCGGCGGCCGGTGTCCCCGGCGGAGCCGTCTCCGGGGTCGCCGTCGTCGTCGGCATGTTGCTGGCCTCGGCGGTCCAGATGGTGATCGGCGAACTCGTACCCAAGAACTGGGCGGTCTCCCGGCCCCTTCAGGTGGCGCGTTTCGTGGCCGGCCCGCAGCATCTCTTCTCGCGCTTGTTCCACCCGGTGATCGCGGCGCTCAACACGGTCGCCAACCGGCTGGTGCGCGCTCTGGGCGTCGAACCCACGGAGGAGCTGGCCTCCGCCCGCACCCCCGGCGAGCTGGTCTCGCTGGCCCGCCACTCGGCCCGGGCCGGCGCCCTCGAACAGGACACCGCGGACCTCTTCGTGCGCACCCTGTCCCTGGGCGACCTGACCGCACAGCACGTCATGACGCCGCGGGTGAAGGTCAGCGCGCTGCAGTCCACGGCGACCGCCGAGGACGTGGTGAACCTCACCCGTGCCACCGGCCTGTCCCGCTTCCCCGTGTACCACGAGAAGATCGACGAGGTCGTCGGCATGGTCCACCTCAAGGACGCCCTCGCGGTGCCGTCCGACGAGTGGCTGCGCACGCCGGTGGGCCGCATCGCCCGCCCGGCGCTGCTGGTCCCCGAGACCCTGCCGGTGCAGCCGCTGCTCGCCCAGCTGCGCAACGAGCAGCCGATCGCGGTCGTCGTCGACGAGTACGGCGGCACCGCGGGCGTCGTCACCCTGGAGGACATCGTCGAGGAACTCGTCGGCGAGGTCCGCGACGAGCACGACGCCACAAACGTGCCGGAACTCGCGCCGGCCCCGCCCGAGGACGGGAGTCCCGCCTGGGACGTCGACGGCGGCTGCCGGGTCGACCTGCTCCGGCGGATCGGCCTGGACGCGCCCGAGGGCCCGTACGAGACCGTCGCCGGTCTGGTCGCCGACCTGCTCGGCCGTATCCCGGCCCCCGGCGACAGCGCCGAGCTGCCCGGCTGGCGGCTGGCCGTGCGCCAGGTCGGGCACTACCGCGCGGAGCGGGTGCGGCTGGTCCGCACCGCCACTGCGGCGGACCCGGTCCCGGCCGTGGCGGAGGCCGCCCGATGAGCGTGATCCAACTGCTTTTCGCCGCGCTGCTGGTCCTCGCCAACGGCTTCTTCGTCGGCGCCGAGTTCGCCCTCGTCTCCGTCCGCCGCAGCCAGATCGAACCGCTCGGCACGGCCCGGGCCCGCCAGGTGCTGCACGGCCTGGAGCGGCTGCCGCAGATGATGGCCGCCGCCCAGTTCGGCATCACCGTCTGCTCGCTGACCCTGGGCGCCGTCGCCGAGCCGACGGTGGCCCGGCTGCTGGAGCCGGTGTTCGCATGGCTCCACATGCCCAGCGGCATGGTCCACCCGCTCGGCTACGTCATCGCGCTGGCGGCCGTGGTCTTCTTCCACCTCGTCATCGGCGAGATGGTGCCGAAGAACCTCGCGATGGCCGCGCCGGAGAAGGCCGCGCTGTGGCTCGGCCCCGGTCTGGTCGCCTTCGCCCGGCTGTGCCGGCCGATCACGGTGGCGCTCGGCGCCTGCGCCAAGGGTGTCCTGCGGCTCTTCCGCGTCGAGCCCAAGGACGAGGTCGAGGCCGCCTTCACCAGCGTGCAGCTGGGCCGGCTGGTGGAGGACTCCCGTCAGGCGGGGCTGCTGGACCCCGAGGAGCAGGAGCGTCTGGAGGACGCCCTGGAGCTGGGCTCCCGCCCGGTGACCGACGTCCTGCTCCCGCCCGAGGGGCTGGTCACGGTCGGCCCCTCTGTCACCTCGGCCGAGATCGTCGCGCTCACCGCCCGGACGGGCTACTCGCGCTTCCCGGTCGCCGCGGGCAACGGTGCCTTCCTGGGGTATCTGCACGTCAAGGACGTGCTCGACGACCTGGAGGACCTCGACGGGGCGGTGCCGCAGCGGGCCTGGCGGCCGATGACCACGCTGCGGGCCGATCTGCCGCTCGACGACGCCCTGACGGTGATGCGCCGGGCCGCCACCCACCTGGCCCAGGTGGCCGACACCACCGGCCGGGTGCTGGGCCTGGTCGCCCTGGAGGACGTACTGGAGCTCCTGGTCGGTGAGGTCACAGACCCGGCCCACCGCACCCCGACCCTCACGTCCCCCCGCCACAGCCCCCGGCAGGCCCTCACGGCCTGACCCACCACGGCCACCGGCCCACCCGCTTCATCGGGTGGGCCGGTGGCCGTTTCACCGAGCGTCGTCGCCCCGGCCGGGACGGGTTTCCGGCTTCGGAGGAGCCCCTCGCCGGGTTGCGCCGGGGGCGCCCCGCAGGCCGACCTCCGGTGCCCACCGGGGGCCGCCGCCGCGGTGCCACGGCGCGGACCGGTGCGCCGAGCGTCACGCACAGGCCGGAGCAGCTCGTCAGCCGGTGGCCGGACCGGGCGCCGGGGCCGGGCCGGGTCCCGTACCGGGGTCGGGTTCAAGGGCCCTGATGTCCCACGGCCGCAATGTGGTGGCGGCCGCCCTCGACGGCGGCGTGTATCTGGCGGACCGGGAGAACGGGCGGGCCTTCCTGGAGATCGCCCACCACGGCGCCCCCACCACCTGAGCCGTCGCGGTCGGGGACACCCGGCCAGCCTCGGGCGGCACCGACGGTTCCGTACGGCTGTGGACCCTCGACGGCGACGAGGTGTGGCAGACGCGGGTCTCCTCCGGCCATGTGCGCTCCCTCGCCCTGGACCCGGACGCCGGCCTGATGTCCGCCGGCTCCTCCGCCGGAACCGTGGCCGCCCTGGACGCCGTCACCGGCCGGCCCGTCGGGCAGTGGGCCGCGCACCCGGACGCCGGGGTGTACGGCCTGTGCGCCCTGCCGGGCACGGGCCTGGTGGCCAGCGGCAGCGACGACCGCAGGATGCGGCTCTTCGTCCAGGACGACGGCAGCCATGCCGCCGGCCTCGCCGTACTGGGGGACACGGTGCTCGGCCTGGTGTACGACGCGGGCACCGGGGTGCTCTACTGCGGCTGCCGGGACGGCACGCTCAGCTCCCGGGACCTGAGGCACCGGGAGCGCAACTGGTCGGTGGGCGGGGGACACGCCGTGCTCTCCGTGGCGCTGCACGCCAAGTCCGGGGTGGTGGCGACGGCCGGCGCGGACGGCTGGGTACGGCTGTTCGACAGCGGTTCAGGGGAGCCCCTGGGCGAGCCGCTGGTCGGCCGCCGCTCCGAACCGGACTGGCACGGCGTGGACCTGCGGGGCACCACGGGCCGGCACCGGGAGTGGCTGCGCTTCATGGGCGAACGCGGCGCGATCCTCGACGACTGACCGCCCGCCGGTGGCGGGGACCGTGCTCACACCCCCGACGGATCCTGGGGCCCCCGTCCCGACAGCACCTCCCCGTACGCCTGCATCAGGTCCGGCAGCCGCAGGGTCGACAAGTCGTCCCGGGTCGGCGTTCCCGGGTACGTCGACAACCTCAGGTCCCGGTAGGCGCAGCTCTTCTCGTAGAGGGTCCGCAGGAACCGGCCGTTGCCGAGTTCGTCGATCCAGCCCTGGTCGACCACGTGCCCGGCGATCGAGTGCAGCTCGTCCCGGGCCTCGTCGTCCCACAGGTCACCGTTCTCCGTGGCGAGCACCTTGCCGATCTCGGTGAGTTCCGTCGGCCGGTACGACGGGAAGTCCACGCGCGTGGTGAAGCGCGACGACAGCCCGGGGTTCGCGGCGAGCAGCCGGTCCATGCCCTCGGGGTAGCCGGCGAGGATCACCACCAGGTGGTCGCGGTTGTCCTCGGCCCGCTTGAGCAGCACCTGGAGGGCCTCGTCGCCGTACGCGTCGCCCTTGCCGTAACCCGAGTTCGACAGGGAGTAGGCCTCGTCGACGAAGAGCACACCGCCGATCGCGGAGTCGATGAGCTCGTTGGCCTTGACGGCGGTCTGCCCCAGATATTCGCCGACCAGATCGGCCCGCTGCGCCTCCACCAGATGGTCGCCGCCGAGCAGGCCGAGCGCGTAGAAGACACGGCCGAGGATGCGGGCGACGGTGGTCTTGCCGGTGCCCGAGGGGCCGGAGAAGACGAAGTGGCGTTTGGGCGGCTGCACGGGCAGCCCCTGACCGGCCCGCAGCCGCGCCATGTTCAACTGCGCAGACAGGGCCTTGACCTGCCGTTTCACCGGTTCGAGCCCCACCATGCGCTCGAGTTCGGAGAGTGCTTCCTCCAGCAGCGCCGGGTCGGTGGGCCCGGTGGGCAGCGGCGCGTCGGCGGCCGGGGTGCGCCGGCGCACCGCCGGATCGGTCACCGAGGGCAGCGGACCGGTCACCGACAGGTCGGTCCCGGACAGCTTCAGGTCCCGGCCCTCGGCGCCGAACAACGGGTCCAGCAGATCCGGGCCGTCCATGAGGTCCTGCCCGAGGCCGGTGAGGGTGATCGCGGCGAGGCCGGCCGTGTCCTCGTACCCGTCGCCCTCGGCGATCGCCGTGAGCCGCGCAGAGGTGTCCATGAAGGCCGGGTCGACCCGGTGCACCGCCCGGTACAGGGGGAGCGCCGCCGCGCTGCGGCCGGTGCCCTCGTGCGCCCGCGCCAGCCAGTACCTGAGTTCCTTGCGCTGCGGCTGCTCGCTGCGGCAGCGCATCAGCGCGGCCGACAGCAGCGGCTCGGCCTGCCCGTACATCTCCAGGCGCACCCGGGCCATGCCGCCGAACAGTCCGGCCTCGATGCCGAGCAGCGGATCGTCGAGCAGCGGGTCGGTGTGCCGGACGAGCTGTTCCCAGTCCTTGACGAGGTAGGCGCGGCAGGCGTGCAGAAAGCGGACCTGGGGGTCGGCGTCCACCGGCGGCAGCCCGGCCAGCGCGCGGTCCAGCTCGGGGACATGGCGGCCGTCCAGCCAGTGCGAGACGTGCGCGAGCAGCAGGTCGCGCGGGCTCTCCAGTACGGGCTGCACCCACCAGCCCAGCCAGTACCAGGAGTTGAGGGTGCGGCGATGCCGGGCGCGCTGTTCGCCGAAGCGGTCGCGGTGCCGGAACATCCTGAGCAGCGCGGTCGTCGTGTCGACGCGCAGCGCGTGCAGACCGAGCCAGCCGTCGGCCATCCCCGGGTCGAGCCGCACCGCGGCCCGGAACTCCTCCTCCGCCTGCGGATAGGCGCCCATGGTGTAGGCGTCCACGCCTCGCAGCCACGCGAGGTCGGCCGGGGCCTTCGGGCCCTGCGTGCCGAAGTCCATCACGTCCCCCACAAACCGTGCCCCCGAAGGTTCGCCGCCAGGCATCCACCTGACGGCTTCCTGTGGTCGAACCGCTCTACCGCGGACCGGAGTTGCAGGTGCGCGAAGCAGTCGTTCAAAGGTCGCACCGAGGGCATCGTACCTGCGGGGCCGCCGCCCGCCGAAGGGTGCCGCACAGGCTGTTCGGTGGGGTGGCGGCGTACGGGACGCAGCCGGTGTGGTGACCGAGGGTGAGCGAATGACGTCGCGCAGCGTCCGGAAAACGCGAAGAGGGCAGAACGAAGCCCCCGATCACGGGGGAACAACCGGGGGCTTCGTGACTGCGGGCGGTACGCGATGACCGCTCATTGAGAACGTAAGACCTGTACGGCCCCCCGGTCAAGCGGAGTTGGGGGACTCGGGAAAGTTGCTTGGCAAGGGCCTTCACAAGTTCAGCACATTGCCGATGGCCCGTCACCGTGGGTGACAAACTGGTCGGGTCCAACGGCCCCGGCAGGCCCTGGCAGCACCGCGTATCCCTCTGGCAACTGCCGCACCAGAAGATCGGCGAAGGGCCGCGAGGGGTCCTCGGCGAAGTGCCGCCGCTCCGCCTCGACCCACCCGGCCCAGAACTCCCGCTGTTCCTCGCCGTCGCGCGACCGGCCCCGCGCCCAGGCCTCCTCGCGTGGCAGATCCATCCACAGCACGTGCGCTAGATGCGGACGCAGCGCCCGCCGTCCGGCGCCCACGCCCTCCACAAGGATCACGGGCGCGTGCGGCAGCGTCCGCGCGGCCCCGAACCGCCGCGCCCGCCAGTCGTAGGGGGCGTAGCGCGCCGCCGCTCCCCGCCCGAGGGGCTCGACGACCTCACTCAGCAGCCGGCCTTCCCACGCGAACAGTTCCTCGTGGCTGGCGACGTCGTCCAGGTGCAGCACGGGCGCGCCCCCCAGCGCCGCGGCCAACTTCCCGGTGAACGTGGACTTCCCGGATCCCGCGTGCCCGTCGACGCCGACCAGCCGCACGGTCCCGCAGGACGGCGGCGCATCACGAAGGAAGGCGGCGAGGGCGCGGATGGCGATTCCCGGAGTGCGTGGAGGGGAGGGGACGGTGTGTTCTCCGCGGTCATTCTAGTGACCGCTCCCCGCGCCGCCGGTGGTCGCGGGGGGCCGCGCGGGCGGCCGCCTGACCGGCGACGCGGGGACTAGGCGCAGGTCATGCCAGTGGTGGAGACCAATATTGGTGGGCGTGGCGTATGTCGAAGTGCTGGCAGGAGGCGGGTGTCACGGCCATAGTGGGCGCAGCCACGGACCCGCCCCGACTTCGGACACCTGGGGGTCATCCACCCATGAGCAGAGCCGAACAGCCGTCCCGCAGATCAGTCCTGGCCGTCGCGGTCGCCGCGGCGGCGATGGCGGGTGGCGCGGCCCCGTTGGCCGCCGCGGCCACGGCCGCCCCCGCCGCCCCCGCCGCCGGCGCCAAGGGCGCCGGAGCCGCCCCGGCCCGCCCGGTCGACTACCGCGCCTGGATCACCTACACCGACTGGCGCGCGGGCACGGCCCGCGGCACCCGCGCCGTCGCGGGCACCCGGCCCGGCCTGGAGATCGCGCAGCCCGCGGGCACCACCGACTACACCGACCCGCACACCGGCACGACCAGGACCTGGGAGTACGCCACCTGGACCAGCCCGGCGCACCGCCTGTCCGTCCCGGCCACGGAGGCGGTCGCCTCCTGGAACGCGCACACCCCGGCCGGCACCTGGCTCCAGGTCGAACTGCGCGGCACGTACTCCGACGGCACGGACACCCCCTGGTACGTGATGGGCCGCTGGGCGGCCGGCGACCAGGACGTCAAACGGACCTCCGTCGACGGCCAGAGCGACGGCCGCAGCACCATCTGGACGGACACCTTCTCCCTGGACGATCCGGCCTCCGGGCTGCGGCTCACCTCCTACCGGCTGCGGCTCACCCTCCACCGCAGGCCCGGCACCCAACTCACGCCCACCGTCTGGCGGATCGGCGCCATGGGCTCCGACGTCCCCGACCGCTTCACCGTCCCGGCCTCCACCCCCGGCGTGGCCAAGGAGCTGGCCGTCCCGCGCTACTCGCAGTCGATCCATTCCGGCCAGTACCCCGAGTACGACAACGGCGGCGAGGCCTGGTGCAGCCCCACCTCCTCCCAGATGATCATCGAGTACTGGGGCGGACGGCTCACCCCCGAGCAGCTGTCCTGGGTCGACCCGTCCTACGCCGACCCGCAGGTCTGCAACGCGGCCCGGTACACGTACGACCACCAGTACGAAGGCTGCGGCAACTGGCCGTTCAACGCCGCCTACGCGGCCACCTTCAAGGACCTCCAGGGAGTGGTGACCCGGCTCGGCTCGCTCACCGATCTGGAGACGCTGATCGCGGCCGGGATCCCGGCCATAACGTCCCAGTCCTTCCTCAACACCGAGCTGACCGGCGCCGGTTACGGCACCAACGGCCACCTCATGACCGTCATCGGCTTCACCGCGGACGGCGACGTGATCGCCAACGACCCGGCCTCGCCGAACGACGCGGCGGTACGGCGTGTGTACCGGCGCCGGGAGTTCGAGAACATCTGGCTCAGGACCAAGCGCTACAACGCCTCCGGCAAGGTCGCCTCCGGCTCCGGCGGCATCTGCTACCTGTACTTCCCGGCCCACCTCACGGGCCACCAGCGCAAGGCGCTCGCCGCCGTGGGCGTGAGCTGACCGGAACTCCGCGCGGGTACGAAGGCCCCGGGCGACCGGGGCCTTCCAGGCGACCCGCCTCCGGGCCGGGCCGGCCTGCCATACTGCGGTTGTCCGACCGCCAGTTGGAGGCCAGGGTCGAATTGAACATCCAACCGCGTGAGACCGCCCGCCCCCAAGCTCCGAACTCCGTTCGAGCAGGGGGGACCCCCAGCCGGGTGCGCGGCACCGAGCGCTCCGAGGGTCGTCGAGCCGAACTCCTCGCCATCGGACGGAGACTGTTCGCCGACACGTCCTACGACGCCCTCTCGATGGACGACATCGCCCGGCAGGCCCATGTGGCCAAGGGACTGATCTACTACTACTTCCGGTCCAAGCGCGGCTACTACCTGGCGATCATCGAGGACTCCGTCGCCGACCTGGTCACCTCCGCGGCGCGCGGCCTGGAGATGCCGGCCGTGGACCGGGTGCAGCGCACCATCGACGGCTACCTGCGCTACGCGGAGCACAACCAGGCCTCCTACCGCACCATCGTCTGCGGCGGCGTCGGCTTCGACACCGAGGTGCACGCCATCCGGGACGGCGTGCGCGAGGCCATCGTCGCGACCATCGCGGAGGGCGCCTACGGCCGTACCGCCATCGCCCCGGTGGCCCGCATGGGGCTGCTCGCCTGGGTGTGCAGCGTCGAGGGCGCCACCCTGGACTGGATCGGCCGGCCCGGACTCTCCCGGGAGACCATGCGCGAGTTGCTGGTGAAGACCCTCGGCGGCGCGCTGCGCGCCATCGAGGAGATCGACCCGACCCACCCGGCCCCCGCACCCGCCCGCCGCGACGACTGAGGGACAAGGGCCCGGGGCGAGGAGGCGGGAGGGGAGTCGCCCTCCGCCCGCCTCCTCGGTCCCGGCGCTACCTGATCGCCTTGATCAGCTCCCCGCTCGCGGTGTCCCCGCTCAGCTCCCAGAAGAACGTCCCGCCCAGGCCCTGGTCGTTCTTGTACGTCATCTTGGTCGCGATGGTCGCCGGAGTGTCGTAACTCCACCATTCGCTGCCGCACTTGGCGTACGCGGTGCCGCCCACCGTGCCGGTCGCCGGGCACTTGGTCCTGAGCACCTTGTAGTCGTCGATGCCCTGTTCGTACGTGCCCGCCGCCGGTCCGGTCGCCGTGCCGCCGGGCGCGGACTGGGTGACGCCGGTCCAGCCGCGGCCGTAGAAGCCGATGCCGAGCAGCAGCTTCGAGGCGGGGATCCCGAGGCCCTTGAGCTTGGCGATGGTCGCCGAGGTGGTGTACTCCGTCTTCGGAATACCGGAGTAGGAGGTCAGCGGCGAGTGCGGAGCCGTCGGCCCGGCCGCGTCCCAGGCGCCGAAGTAGTCGTAGGTCATGGGGTTGTACCAGTCGACATGCGCCGCGGCGCCCGCGTAGTCGGCCGCGTCGATCTTGCCGCCGCTGCCGGCGTCCGCCGGGATCGCCGCGGTGACCAGCGCACCGCCGCCGAGCTTGGCCCGCAGCGCCGCCATCAGGTTCTTGTAGGCCGCGCGGCCGCTGGTGTCGCAGGTGTTGCCGCAGGCGTTGGGGTACTCCCAGTCGATGTCGATGCCGTCGAAGACGCCCGCCCACTTGGAGTTTTTGACCAGGTCGTAGCAGGACTGGGCGAAGGCGGCCGGGTTCTTCGCGGCCTCGCCGAAGCCGCCCGACCAGGTCCAGCCGCCGAACGACCACAGCACCTTCAGCCCCGGGTGCTTCTTCTTCAGCTTCAGCAGCTGGTTGAAGTTGCCGCGCAGCGGCTGGTCCCAGGTGTCGGCGAGCCCGTCCACCGACTCGTCGGCGGTGTAGGCGCGGTCGGTCGCCGCGTACGAGTCGCCCATGGCGCACTTGCCGCCGGTGACGTTGCCGAAGGCATAGTTGATGTGGGTGAGTTTCGCGGCTGAGCCGGAGGTCTCGATGTTCTTCACGTGGTACTTGCGGTCGTAGACGCCCCATTCGGTGAAGTAGCCGACCACCTTGGAGCCCGCGGCTGCCGTCTGGGCGGCGGACCGGGTGGGGGTGGCGGTGGCCGTGCCCGCGCCGGCGAGCAGTCCGGCGCCGAGCGCGACGGTACAGGCGGCGGACAGCAGCGCCCGGAGGCGGTGCGGAGTGTGCATCGGTGTCTCCTCGTGGGGGAGAGGGGATCGTGCCGATTGGCATGAACGCGGTAAGCGTTGGTTTCGGGCACCCTAGGAGGACTAGACCAGTGCGGTCAATGGTTCGGACCAATTTCGGCCCACCGGGATTTCTTGAAGTAAGCGGTCGTTAACCGGTGACGAGATGCCTCGGATCGGGCATACTCACAGCGCACAGCCGCTGGTCAGCAGCTTCCGTGACCCGGGATCGCCGACATCGGCTGGCCCGAGAAAGACCCCGGCGGAGCCGCCCCACCCAAGGCGCACATCCGCCGATGTGCCCGAAAGGGAGGAGAGCGTCGCCATGCCCGACCGCGCCCCGCAGCCGGTGGACCGGCAACTGCCCACGGAGGAGGCCCGGGACCTGATCTCGCTCGTCCGCGACATCGCGCAGCACGAGATCGCCCCGAAGGCGGCCGAGGAGGAGGACGCGGGACGCTTCCCGCGCGAGGTCTTCACCCTGCTCTCCCGCTCCGGCCTGCTCGGCCTGCCCTACGACTCCGAGTACGGCGGCGGCGACCAGCCCTACGAGGTCTACCTCCAGGTCCTGGAGGAGCTGGCCGCGGCCCGTCTCACCGTCGGCCTGGGCCTGAGCGTGCACACCCTCGCCTCCTACGGGCTCGCCGCCTACGGCACCAAGAAGCAGCAGGTCGAGCATCTGCCCGCGATGCTGGGCGGCGGCCTGCTCGGCGCGTACGCCCTCTCCGAGCCGGCCTCCGGCTCCGACGCCGCCTCGCTCAGCACCAAGGCGGTCCGGGACGGTGACGGCTGGGTGCTCACCGGGACCAAGTCCTGGATCACCCACGGCGGGGTCGCCGACTTCTACACGGTGATGGCCCGCACCGGTGAGCGGGGCCCGCGCGGCATCACCGCCTTCCTGGTGCCGGCCGGCGCCGAGGGCCTGAGCGCCGCCGCCCCGGAGAAGAAGATGGGCCTCAAGGGCTCGCCCACCGCGCAGATCCATCTCGACGGTGTGCGGGTCGGCGACGACCGGCGTCTGGGGGAGGAGGGGCAGGGCTTCGCCATCGCCCTGTCCGCGCTCGACTCCGGGCGGCTCGGCATCGCGGCCTGCGCCATCGGCCTCGCCCAGGCCGCGCTGGACGAGGCGGTCGGTTACGCCGCCGGACGGCAGCAGTTCGGACGGCCGATCTCCGACTTCCAGGGGCTGCGCTTCATGCTCGCCGACATGGCGACGCAGATCGAGGCCGGCCGCGCGCTGTACCTGTCGGCGGCGCGGCTGCGCGACGCGGGCCTGCCGTTCGCGCGGCAGGCGGCCATGGCCAAGCTGTTCTGCACGGACGCGGCCATGAAGGTGACCACGGACGCCGTCCAGGTGCTCGGCGGATACGGCTACACCGCGGACTTCCCGGCCGAGCGCTACATGCGCGAGGCCAAGGTCCTGCAGATCGTCGAGGGCACCAACCAGATCCAGCGGATGGTCATCGCCCGTCACGTCGCGGGTCCCGAGACCCGCTGAGCTGCGCGAGACCGGCCGGCGGCGCCGCCAGCCGGACCCACTCCGGGTCGTGACGCCCCGGCAGGGTGCGGCCCCGGTCGGCCCAGACGCGCATCAGGTCGCGGTAGATCGGCGGGTCCGTGGGCTGCGAAGGCACAGACGGAACCGATTCTGCGGGCGGCGGCGGCACGAAGACGCGCCGCCGTCGTCCGGCTGCCGGATGCGTGGTGGTCATACCCGGGCAACGCGGAGTACGGCGGGCAGGTCACCGCCCGGTGGAATCGCGCGTGAGTTCACCGGCGTCCGGGCCGGCGGTCTCCGGGGAGCCGGGGTCGCTGTTCGGGCACCACGGCGGCCTGTGGGCCGTGGCCGTGGTGCGCGGACGGACGCGGGTGCCCGGCGGTGCGGCGTCGCTCAGGCGGCGAACCGGCGCAGCTGCGGCACGCGCATCGGGCGGGAGCCCGGGCCGCCGACGTGCGAGAAGGGCTGCATGCGCCAGTCGAGGCTCTGCGGGAGCGTCAACAGCAGCGCGGTGTCCTGTTCCTGGGGGCCGACGGACTCGTCCGCGGGCCGGGCCTCGGACGCCCAGCGTCCCGTACCGGCGCAGACCGTGAGTCCGAACGGGTTCCACGGCGAGACGCACAGCGCGTGCTCCGGCAGAACCTCCTCGTCCGCCAGCAGGGCGATGGGCTGCGCGCACTCCGGGCAGATCACCCGGTACATCTCGAAGGTGTCGTAGGCGTCGGTTTCCGCGCCGTCCACGTCGTCGTCGACGTCGGGTTCCAGGCTCTCCGGCTGGAACTCGATGACCGACTGCCGTCGCCCGGGCACAGAACGACCAGGGCGCTTGAGACTCTGCATGGGATTCTCCCCCTAAGGCTGGGCCGTGAAGGCGCTGCGGCCTCGACCACAGCAAGCACTTCCCGTCCGCTCTCGCCGGTAATCACGAGAACATCACGGAGAGGCTTCGGGGTGTGTGGCGTTGGTCACATGCTGCTCGCAGGTGCCCGCCGTGGTGGTTTTGTCCGCCGGCGGGACACGACCCGGGTCGTTCGGCTGTCCCGGGAGATCGGCCGCACTGTAGGTTCTTGCGCCATGGAGGAGCTGGACCGACAGATCGTGCAGCTGCTCGTCAAGGACGGGCGGATGAGCTACACCGACCTGGGCAAGGCCACCGGTCTGTCCACGTCGGCCGTGCACCAGCGGGTGCGGCGGCTGGAGCAGCGCGGTGTCATCCGCGGCTACGCCGCCGTCGTCGACGCCGAGGCCGTGGGGCTGCCCATGACCGCCTTCATCTCGGTCAAGCCCTTCGATCCCAGCGCCCCCGACGACATCGCCGACCGGCTGGCCGGCGTCCCCGAGATCGAGGCCTGCCACAGCGTCGCCGGCGACGAGAACTACATCCTCAAGGTCCGCGTCTCCACCCCGCACGAGCTGGAGGAACTGCTGGCCCGCGTACGCACGTTGGCGGGCGTCTCGACCCGCACGACGGTGGTCCTCTCCACCCCGTACGAATCCCGCCCGCCCCGTATCTGACCCGATCCGGCGCAGCGGGCACGTCCCGGGACGCCGGGCGGGCTCGTCGGGGCGCCCGCGGTGGGGTTCCGGAGCGTGTCGGGTGACCTGCGTGCCGGGGGGTTCGGGGCAGGCGGGAGACTGGGGGCATGAGTGAGCGTGCTGCCGAGGTCCGGACCGTCCTTCTGCGCAGGGGCGAGATCCACAGTCCCGCCGACCCGTTCGCGACCGCCATGGTCGTGGAGGCGGGCCAAGTGGCCTGGGTCGGCTCGGAGGGGGCGGCCGACGCCTTCGCCGACGGTGTCGACGAGGTGGTCGACCTGGACGGCGCCCTCGTCACCCCGGCGTTCACCGACGCCCATGTGCACACCACCGCCACCGGCCTCGCGCTCACCGGTCTCGACCTGTCCGACGCGCCCTCCCTGGAGGCGGCGCTCGCCCGGGTACGGGACTTCGCCGCCGCCCGCCCGGACGACCGCGTCCTGCTCGGCCACGGCTGGGACGCGGCCCGCTGGCCCGGCGGACGTCCCCCGACGCGCGCCGAACTCGACGAGGCCACCGGCGGCCGGCCCCTCTACCTCAGCCGTATCGACGTGCACTCCGCGGTCGTCACCACGGCACTGCTCGACCTCGTACCGGAGATCCACGGGCCCGTGGACGGCCCGCTGACCGCCGACGCCCACCACGCCGTACGGGCCGCCGCGTTCGCCGCCGTCACCCCCGCCCAGCGCGCGGGGGCGCAGCGCGCGGCGCTCGCCCGTGCCGCCTCCCTGGGCATCGGATCGGTGCACGAGTGCGGCGGCCCGCGCATCTCCTCCGAGGACGACTTCACGGGCCTGCTGCGGCTCGCCGCCGAGGAACCCGGCCCCCGGGTCGTCGGCTACTGGGCCGAGCAGGACGTCGACAAGGCGCGCCGGCTGGGCGCCGCCGGCGCCGCCGGCGACCTCTTCGTCGACGGCTCCATCGGCTCGCACACCGCCTGCCTGCACGCGCCCTACACCGACGCCGCCCACACCGGCACCGCCTACCTGGACGCGGCCGCCGTCGCCGCCCACGTCGCCGCCTGCACCGAGGCGGGCCTCCAGGCCGGCTTCCACGCCATCGGCGACGCCGCCGTCACCGCGGTCGTCGACGGGGTGCGCGCCGCCGCGGAGAAGGTCGGCCTGGCCCGCGTCCGCGCCGCCAGGCACCGCGTCGAGCACGCCGAGATGCTCACGCCGGAGACCGTCGCGGCCTTCGCCGAACTCGGTCTCACCGCGTCCGTGCAGCCCGCCTTCGACGCCCTGTGGGGCGGCGAGGAGGGCATGTACGCCCAGCGCCTGGGCGCCGAGCGGGCCCGGACGCTGAACCCCTTCGCGGCCCTGCTGCGCGCCGGCGTCCCCCTCGCCTTCGGCTCCGACAGTCCCGTCACCCCGCTGGACCCGTGGGGCACGGTCCGGGCGGCGGCCTTCCACCGCACCCCCGAGCACCGCGTCTCCGTCCGCGCCGCGTTCACCGCGCACACCCGCGGCGGCTGGCGGGCGGTCGGACGGGACGACGCGGGCGTCCTGGTGCCCGGCGCCCCCGCGGACTACGCCGTCTGGCGCACCGGCGAGCTCGTCGTCCAGGCCCCCGACGACCGGGTCGCGCGCTGGTCGACCGACCCGCGTTCGGGAACCCCCGGGCTGCCCGACCTCACCCCGGGCGGTGACCTGCCCGTCTGCCTGCGGACCGTGGTGGGCGGACGGACGGTGTTCGTACGGCCGGGCGAGTGATCTCCCGGGGAGGCGCCGCGCCGCCCCGCGTCCGCCGCGGGGTCGCGCGACCTGCGCATCCTCCGCCCCGACCCGGCGATCGTGGCCGTTTGTACAGGTCAAGGCACTGGTTGACAGGCGACGGCAGCGGGCCGGTAGGTTCTGCCGGGTCCACCACCGGACGCCCGGCCGGGGAACTTCCGTACCCGCGTCGCGGCGCCGCTGCGTCAGGGACGGTGTACCGCACCGGGTCACCGTCGCTGGGAGCCAGGCTCAGCGCCCGCGTCCGCGGGGGAACGTTCCGGACGGTCGGCAAGGTGTGACCCGGGTGGGGCCCGGGCGCTCAGTAGACAACGGCTTTCGGTAGACCCGCAGCCAGCGGGTCCCAGGTCGGCCCGAAGGGCGCCGGGCCCCCATCCGCCGGACGGGCGGATCCATGACACGATCGAGGCGAGCGCTCTTACCCCGCTCTTGCCGAATCGACACCCCCGTACGCCTGCGATGTCACGTCCTCGCAGGCCGGGGCCACTAGGGTGGTCCTCTGCGTACGGACATGAAGGGGCAGTAGTGAACGACGGCGACGGCACCCCCGCGGCCGGCTCCCGGGCCCGGGACAGGCGACTCGGCCCGCTCGGCACGGCCTTGGTGATCATTCCGACCTACAACGAGGCGGAGAACATCAAGACGATCGTGAGCCGGGTGCGCACGTCCGTCCCCGAGGCGCACGTCCTCGTGGCCGACGACAACAGCCCCGACGGCACGGGCAAGCTCGCCGACGAACTGGCGGCCGAGGACGGCCAGGTGCACGTGCTGCACCGCAAGGGCAAGGAGGGCCTCGGCGCCGCCTACCTCGCGGGCTTCCGCTGGGGCCTGGAGCGCGACTACGGCGTCCTGATCGAGATGGACGCCGACGGCTCCCACCAGCCCGAGGAACTGCCCCGGCTGCTGACCGCCCTCAAGGGCGCCGACCTGGTGCTCGGCTCCCGCTGGGTGCCGGGCGGACGCGTGGTGAACTGGCCGAAGTCCCGCGAGTTCCTCTCGCGCGGCGGCAGCACCTACTCCCGCATCGCCCTGGACCTTCCCCTGCGGGACATCACCGGCGGCTACCGCGCCTTCCGCCGGGAGACGCTGGAGGGCCTGGGCCTGGACGAGGTCGCCTCGCAGGGCTACTGCTTCCAGGTCGACCTGGCCCGCCGCGCCGTGAGGGCGGGCTACCACGTCGTCGAGGTCCCCATCACCTTCGTCGAGCGCGAGCACGGCGACTCCAAGATGAGCCGCGACATCCTCGTCGAGGCGCTGTGGCGGGTCACCGCGTGGGGCGTGGGGGAGCGGGTGACCAAGATCACCAGCCGGGGCGGCAAGCCCCGGGCGTAGCACTTATCCGGGATTGAGCAGCCGCCAGGCACACTGGGAGCATGACGACTGGCGCTCCGACCTCTTCGTACTCCGCCCGGCCCCGGCGTTCCCGGCCCCGCCGGTATCTGCCGCTGAGCCTCGCGGTGTGGATCGTGCTGGAGATCTGGCTGCTGACGGTGGTCGCGGGAGCGGCGGGCGGGTTCACGGTCTTCCTGCTGCTGGTCGCCGGCCTCGTCCTCGGCGCGGTGGTGATCAAGCGGGCGGGCCGCCGTGCCTTCCAGAACCTCAACGAGGCGCTCCAGCAGGGCGGTGCCCCCTCCTCGCGCCGCGGTGGCAACGGCCTGATGATGCTGGGCGGCCTGCTGCTGATGATCCCCGGCCTGATCTCGGACGCGGTGGGCCTGCTCCTGCTGCTTCCGCCGGTCCAGCAGGCCGTGAGCCGCTACACGGGGCGGACCGTCGACCGCAGGCTGCGCGAGGCCACCCCCGGCACGTTCGGCGACGCCTTCCAGCAGGCCCGCATCCACCGCCCCGACGGCAAGGTGGTCCAGGGCGAGGTGATCAGGGACGAGCCGGCGGACGCGTCAGGGCCGGCCGATCCGTCTGGGGAGCAGCGCCCGCCGCTGACCCGGTGACACCGGCGCATCGCGCCACTCGTCCCACCGGGAACGGACATGGCAGCGGGCGCCGTACGTGAACGTACGGCGCCCGCTGCCATTGGCGTACGTGGCGTGCGCTGCGAACCGGCCCGGCCCCCGGCGGGGACTACGCGCTCTTGCGGCTGTCCCGGGGATGGACGGCGATGTTCATCGCACCGGACCGCAGCACGGCGAGACGCTCCTCGAGGACCTCTTCGAGCTCCTCGCGGGTACGCCGCTCCATCAGCATGTCCCAGTGCGTACGCGCCGGCTTCGCCTTCTTCTCCTCCGGCCCGTCGCCATCCACCAGGAGTGCCTGGGCCCCGCAGACCTTGCACTCCCACTCCGGCGGGATCTCCGCCTCGACCGAGAAGGGCATCTCGAAACGGTGCCCCTTCTCGCATGCGTACTCCACGGCCTGGCGCGGGGCCAGGTCGATACCGCGGTCGGTCTCGTAGCTGGTCACCACGAGGCGCGTGCCGCGAAGAGCTCGCTCACTCATGAATCGTGCCTCCCGGGCTTGTCGCCCACAGGACAGGTGTCGCTGTCGTCGTCATCCGGTCAACGTCCGGTCGGCGGTAAAGATTCCCGTTCCGATCTCCCGTTCCGGGTCATGCGTCGCCGTCGTAGCCGCAGCCTTGTCAACCAGTGCAGTACCCACCGGCGCCCGGTTTGTCACATCTGTTAGGAGATGTCACCCAGCGTTTCGGCATCTTTGACACGCAGTAACGGTACGCCTGGCAGGCCAAACGCGTACACTACCGCCCTTTCGCCTTGAGTGCTAAATCCGATCCGGAACGGGATTGCCCGCGTCGCCGATCGCACGGCGCACCGGAACCCTGGCGAGCAGCACGAACCCGATCGCGAAGAACGCCACCAGCGAGATGATCGCGTCCCGGTAGCTGCCGGTCAGCTGGTAGGTGAGCCCGAACAGGAGCGGGCCGAGCCAGCTCATGCCCCGGTCGCTCATCTCGTACGCCGAGAAGTACTCGGCCTCCTTGCCCGGCGGGACCATGTGCGAGAACAGAGACCGGGACAGCGCCTGGCTCCCGCCGAGGACCAGCCCGATCCCGGCCGCCAGCACGAAGAACCACATCGGCGCCCCGGCCGGCAGGAAGTACCCGGCCGCAAGGATCACCGCCCACGCGGCCAGCGATCCGAGGATCGTGCGCTTGGCCCCGTACCGGCGGGCCAGCCGGCCCATGCCGAGCGCCCCCGCCACCGCCAGCACCTGCACCATGAGCACCGCCGTGATGAGCGTCGACTGGCTCAGGTTCAGCTCCCGGGAGCCGTACACCGAGGCCTGCGAGATCACCGTCTGGATGCCGTCGTTGTAGACGAGGTAGGCCAGCAGGAAGGACAGGGTGAGCGGTTTGCCCCGCATGTCCCGGATCGTGGAGGCGAGTTGGCGCCAGCCGTGGACCGGCGCCGCGGCGGGGGCGGTGCGGCGGTCGCGCAGCCGCTTCAGCGGAACGAGCGTGAAGAGGCCCCACCACAGACCGGCCGAGGCCAGGCAGATGCGCACGGCTGTCGACTCGGAGACGCCGAAGGAGTCGTGGGCGGTGAACAGGACGAGGTTCGCCACCAGCACCAGTGAGCCGGCCGCGTAGCCGAAGGCCCAGCCGCGCGAGGAGACCGCGTCGCGCTCCTCGGGCGCGGCGATCTGCGGCAGATAGGAGTTGTAGAGGACCATCGAGACGGCCACCGACGCGTTGGCGACGATCAGCAGCAGACCGCCGAGCAGATAGCGGTGGCCGTCCAGGAAGAACAAGCCCGTGGTGGCGCCGGCGCCCACGTAGGCGGCGGCCGCCAGGAGCGGCTTCTTGCGGCCGGTGCGGTCGGCCGCCGCGCCGGCGACCGGCATCAGCACGATCGCCACGATCACGGACGCCGAGACGCAGTACGCGAAGAACGACCCGGTCCGCACCGGGATGCCCAGCGGGTGCACGAACCCGTCCGCGTCCGCCGCCGACTCGGCGACCGCCGTGAGGTAGGGGCCGAGGAACACGGTGAGCACGCTCGTGGAGTAGACGGAGCACGCCCAGTCGTAGAAGTACCAGCCGCGCTGCTCGCGGCGCCGGTCGGCGGCCTCGTCGCCGGCCTGTCCTGCCCGCACGGTGTCACTGCCCACCCCGTGCCCTCGCTTCCCCGCTGGTTCCCCTGTTGCCGACGGTCCGCGAAGGTGAACGGGGGTGTGCCGGGTCTCAGGCCCAGACACCCCGGTCCTCCATGACCTTGCGCAACGTGTCGATGTGATCGGTCATGATGCCATCGACACCGAGGTCCAGGAGGCGGTGCATCAGCGAGGGTTCGTTGATCGTCCACACGTGCACGTGCAGCCCGCGCGCGTGGGCGGCGCGCACGAACCGCCCGTCGACCACCGGGACGCCGTACTGGGACACGGGCACCTGCGCGGCAACCGCGGACCGGCGCGGCACCGCCGGCAGACCCCAGGACCGCAGCCGCAGAGCCAGTACCCCGCGGGTGCCGTACGAGGTCGCGAGGCGCGGCCCGGCCAGGTGCCGCGCCCGGACCACGCGTGCCTCGGAGAACGAGCCGACGCAGACGCGGTCCCAGGCGTTCGTCCGCTCGATCAGGTCCAGCAGGGGGCGCAGGGCGGGTTCCGCCTTGACGTCGACGTTCCAGCGGACCCCGGGGAAGGTCTCCAGCAGCTCCGCGAAGAGCGGCACCGGTTCCCGGCCCGCCACGCGCGCCTGGCGCACGTCCTCCCACGGCAGGTCCGCGATCCGGCCCGCGCCGTCGGTCACCCGGTCCAGGGTCGCGTCGTGGAAGGCGACGAGCCGGCCGTCCGCCGTGGCGTGCACGTCGGTCTCCATGTAGCGGTAGCCGAGGCCGGCCGCCTGCCGGAACTGCGCCACCGTGTTCTCCAGCCCGTGGGCCGCCCCGCCGCGGTGCGCGAACGGGATGGGGCCCGGATGGTCGAGGTACGGGTGGCGTGCGGGCGTGGTCACGGACGCAGTATGGCTCGTTCGGGTGTCCCGGCGGCAACGGGCTTGTCTCCGGCCGACGCCGGAACGGCGAACACACGCAGGAAGAGCTGGGCCAGCGGGCCGATGGACACCGCGTACAGCACCGTGCCGACGCCGATCGTGCCGCCGAGGGCGAAGCCGGTGACCACGACCGCCACCTCCACGGCCGTCCGCATCAGACGGATCGAGCGGCCGGTGCGCTGGTGCAACCCCGTCATCAGTCCGTCGCGGGGGCCGGGCCCGAAGCGGGCGGCGATGTAGAGGCCGGTGGCGACTCCGTTGAGCACGATGCCCGCCAGGAGCAGCGGAACTCGGACGGTCAGTGTGCGGGCGTCGGGCACCAGGGCGAGGGTGCCGTCCAGGGCGAGGCCCACGATGAAGACGTTGGAGACCGTGCCCAGCCCGGGGCGCTGGCGCAGCGGGACCCACAGGAGCAGAACCACCGCTCCGACGATGATCGACACCACGCCGATCGTCAGGCCCGTCAGTTCGGACAGGCCCTGGTGCAGCACGTTCCATGGCTCCAGGCCCAGGCCCGCCCGGACGAGGAGCGCGGAACTCGCGCCGTACAGCGTGAGGCCGGCGTAGAGCTGGATCAGTCGTCGCCCGAGGCGGGCCGGTGTGGACAAAACGTCCCCCCTGGTGGTGGAAGTGGCCTGGTGGATGACACTCTGTGGCGTGGGGAGATTATCCATCCATGGCCAATTCGAGAAAGGTGGACTGGTCATCATGGCGCAGTGGACCTCTGCGGTGGGCGCCGCGCAGCTCGCTCGGCTGCTCAAGTCCCAGCAGGACCGCCCGGCGGGCCCGGGCTCACGCCGCCCGCCCGCCTATCGCGCGCTCGCCGACGGCATCCGGCTGCTGGTGCTCGAAGGCCGTGTCCCGGTGGCCGCCCGGCTGCCCGCCGAGCGTGAACTCGCCGTGTCCCTCTCCGTCAGCCGCACCACGGTCGCCGCCGCCTACGAGGCCCTGCGCACCGAGGGCTTCCTGGAGTCCCGGCGCGGCGCGGGCAGCTGGACCGCGGTGCCGGCGGGTAATCCGCTGCCCGCGCGCGGACTGGAACCCCTGCCGCCGGAGGCACTGGGCTCGATGATCGACCTCGGCACCGCGGCCCTGCCGGCCCCGGAGCCGTGGCTCACCCGCGCCGTTCAGGGCGCGCTGGAGGAACTGCCGCCCTACGCCCACACCCACGGCGACTATCCCGCCGGGCTGCCCGCGCTTCGCTCGATGATCGCCGAGCGGTACACCACGCGTGGGATCCCCACCATGCCCGAGCAGATCATGGTGACGACCGGCGCCATGGGCGCCATCGACGCCATCTGCCACCTCTTCGGGGGCCGCGGCGAGCGCATCGCCGTCGAGTCGCCGTCCTACGCGAACATCCTCCAGCTGATGCGGGAGGCGGGCGCCCGGCTCGTGCCCGTGGCCATGGCCGAGGGACTGACCGGGTGGGACCTGGACCGCTGGCGCCAGGTGCTGCGCGAGGCCGCGCCCCGGATCGCCTACGTCGTCGCCGACTTCCACAACCCGACCGGCGCGCTCGCCGACGAGGAGCAGCGGCGGAGGCTGGTGGAGGCGGCCCGCTCGGCGGGGACGGTGCTCGTCGTCGACGAGACGATGAGCGAGCTGTACCTGGAGCCGGGGCTGGAGATGCCGCGGCGGGTGTGTGCCTTCGACCCGGCCGGGTCCACGGTGATCACCGTCGGCTCGGCCAGCAAGGCGTTCTGGGCCGGGATGCGCATCGGCTGGGTGCGGGCCGCCCCCGACGTGATCCGCAGCCTGGTCGCCGCGCGGGCCTACGCCGACCTGGGCACCCCCGTACTGGAGCAGTTGGCCGTGAACTGGCTGTTCAGCACCGGGGGGTGGGAGGAGGCCGTGGCGGTCCGGCGGGACCAGGCCCGCGACAACCGGGACGCCCTGGTCGCGGCGGTCCGGCGCGAGCTGCCCGGCTGGGAGTTCGAGGTCCCCGCCGGCGGCCTCACGCTGTGGGTGCGCACCGGCGGCCTGTCGGGCTCCCGTATCGCCGAGGCGGGCGAGCGCGTGGGCGTCCGTGTCCCCTCCGGTCCGCGCTTCGGCGTCGACGGCGCCTTCGAGGGATACGTCCGCCTGCCGTTCACGGTCGCGGGAGCGGTGGCGGAGGAGGCGGCGACGCGACTGGCGGCGGCGGCCCGGCTGGTGGAGGCGGGGGCCTCCAACGGGGGCGAGTCCCCTCGCACCTTCGTCGCCTGAGCGCTGCCCGCGGCCCGGTGGGTCGGCTCGGGGCGGCGCGTCTCGCGTCCGTCTGCGGCTTGGCGGGCTCACGACGGCTGTGCGGCAGGGGTTCACGACGGCTGTGCCGAGGGCGCGCGCGGGGGCTTCGGCGAGGGTGTTCACGAGGGCTCTGCGACCGCTTCGGTCACCGCCTCCGTGGGCTCCGGCACCGGAGGAGGCGGCGACGCGGCTGGCGGCGGCGGCCCGGCTGGTGGAGGCGGGGGCCTCCAACGGGGGCGAGTCCCCTCGCACCTTCGTCGCCTGAGCGCTGCCCGCGGCCCGGTGGGTCGGCTCGGGGCGGCGCGTCTCGCGTCCGTCTGCGGCTTGGCGGGCTCACGACGGCTGTGCGGCAGGGGTTCACGACGGCTGTGCCGAGGGCGCGCGCGGGGGCTTCGGCGAGGGTGTTCACGAGGGCTCCGCGACTGCTTCGGTCACCGCCTCCGTGGGCTCCGCGACCGCCTCCGTCACCGCCTCCATGGGCTCCGGCACCCGCTCCCCGTCGGCCGGCGTGGTCTTCGGCGGCAGAAGGTCGAGCACGGCCTGCCGGTGCGCCTCGCTCGTCGCGTCGTCGTAGGGGTCCGGCGTGACCGGCACCTGGAGCCGGTGGACCGGCTTCGTCCCCAGCCGGGCGTACCCGCGTCCGGCCGGGACGACGGGCAGCGGCGTCGTGTGCGGCGGCGCCCCCAGCACCGCCTTGAGCTGCTCCGCCGTCGCCGGTCCGAGCACGACACGCGCGCGTGTGTGCTGCCGTACCGCGTCGCTCAGCGCCTCCGCGCTGTCGAACTGCTCGGCCACGACGACCGCCACGCCGACCGCGCGTCCGTGCCGCAGCGGCACCTGGAGCAGCGCCTGCGGATCCTTGCGGCCGTCCGCGGCGGCCAGGTGCGTGAACGCGGTCGGCCGGTCGAGCAGCAGCCACAGCGGCCGCTTGGTGTCCTCCGGCGGCGGATGACCCGCCTGCCGCGCGCGGTTGACGGCGATCAGCCTGCGCTCCGTCTCGGTGGCCGCCCACTCCAGGCTCGCCAGCACCCCGGCCAGCCCGCACTCGACCGCGAGCACCCCGTCCCGGCCGGTCAGGCAGGCGAATTCGCCGGTCCCGCCGCCGTCGACGATCAGCACGTCGCCGTGCTGGAGGGCCTGGAGCGCGATGGAGCGCAGCAACGTCGAGGTGCCGCTGCCGGCCTGGCCCAGGGCCAGCAGGTGCGGCTCGGTGGAGCGCAGGCCCGTGCGCCAGAGGACCGGCGGCACGTCGCGCTGCTCCTCGCCGTAGCCGAGGGGGAGCGTGCGCTGGACCTCGCCGGGGTCGGTGAAGCCGAGCACGGTCTCTCCCGGCGCCGTGACGAAGCGCTGCGCGGCGATGTCCGTGGGCAGCGGGGCGAGCGCGGTGACGGTGAGCTGGTTGCCCTCCTCGTCCCAGGAGAAGAGGTATTCGCGGCCGCGGCCGGCCTTGACGGTGAGCAGGTGCTCGATCCGCGCGCGGGACTCGGTCTCGCCGTCGGTGAAGTACGCGGGGTAGCGGATCAGCAGGTGGCACACGCGTCCCGAGTCGTCGAACTCGAAGGTGGGGAACGCCTTCTCCCACGCGCCGCCGTGCGCGTACAGCGGTGCCGGATCCTCGGCCGCCGAGAAGTAGGGGACCAGGGCCTCGTACAGGGAGACCAGGCGCTGGACGCGCGACTCGTCGGGGCCCTCGGGCTTGGGCGGGGTACGGTCGCGGCCCTGCCAGCCCGCCGCCGCCATGAGGACGATGCCGAAGAGCAGCGGCCCGTACGGCACCAGGGCCACGACCAGGATCACCGATACGACCAGGAAGAGGAGCGGTCCCCGCCGGTCCTTCGGTGTCTCCGCCCACTTGCGCCGCCCGGCCCCGGCCAGTCGGCGCAGACCGCGCGAGATCGTGATCAGCGGGTGGAGGACGTCGGTGGCGCCGCCCGCCGCCGTCCGGGCCAGCTCCCGGCCGCGGGCGATCTGTGCGCTGCCGTTGCTCAGAATGCGAGGGAGAGGGCGCCGGTCCACTTCATGCTCCAGGGGTGCGTACGGACGGGGGCGGAATCAGAAATTGAGCCCGCCCAAGAGGCTCGCGAGGCTTGCGCCCCCGGCCTTGATGCTCGGGGCCACGCCGGTGCTCGACAGGTAGAAGCCGAAGAGCCCGCAGACCGTCGCGTGCGAGCTCTTCAGCCCGTGGTTGCGGCAGAACAGGAAGACGACGGTGCCGAGCAGCACAACGCCCGAGATGTTGAGGATCATTGCTCTCTCCTGGTTCACGGGGGACAGTCACCATGAGTTCTTCCAGGCTCACAGAATGTATCCATATGACAAAAGGTGCAACTAGGTGAATTTCGTTTGATTTCCATCGGTTGGCGGAGTCCCGTGGGGTGCCTGAGCCGCCCTGTTGCATCCGACCGCGTCAGTGGTGATCTTTACCTCGGGCGCATCCGGCCATGTGGCGCACGAGCCAGTACGCTGGCGATTCACTCGTACGGCCGACCAGCGCGGACCGCCGTACGCTTGCTCCCCGCAGTACCGAACGTTCGCAGTGAGAGGCGGTCCGGCCGATGAGTGAAGCCCCCGACCCCGAGGTCGTGGAGCTGGCGACCAAGATCTTCGATCTGGCCCGGCAGGGGCGGACCGAGGCACTCGTGGCATACGTCGACGCGGGCGTCCCGGCCGACCTCACCAACGACCGCGGCGACTCCCTGGTGATGCTCGCCGCATACCACGGCCACGCAGCCGCCGTCCGCGCGCTGCTGGCCCGAGGCGCCGACGCCGACCGCGTCAACGACCGGGGCCAGACCCCCCTCGCAGGAGCGGTCTTCAAGGGTGAGCAGGAAGTGATCAAAGCCCTCCTGGAGGGCGGCGCGGACCCGTCCGCCGGCACCCCCTCGGCCGTCGACACGGCCCGGATGTTCGGCAGGACGGAGCTGCTGGAGATGTTCGGCGAGAGCTGATCCCCGGGCCGGAAGCAGCCGCTTCGGCCCTTCTGACCAGGAACGACACAAACAACGGGGGAGGCGGTACAGGGCCGCCGGAAATTTCGGTCGCGGCAGCGCGGACGCCGGGTCATCATGACGTCGTGATTCACGGACGCGATGGCTGGGCAGGTGTTGCCGCACCGCGCGGGCCGTGATCCGGCCCGCATGGGCCACCGACGAGAGGCAGAGGAAGATGGTCTACAGCAAGCAGCGGACGGCGGGCGCCCCGACGTGTTGTCGCGCGGCCAGGTAGTACGAGATCCCCGGTTGCGTCGACGCTTGATGTGAGGCTGTTTCCCATGTTCGATCCGGTCATAGCGCCCAGCGGTACGCTGCTCGGCCTGCTCCAGCGGGGCCGCGGCGACGGCACGCTGCACGCGCTCACCGCCCCCCGCGCCGAGGCGCTGGCGGCACTGAACCACTGCGTGCTCGGCGACCCACGCCACGACTGGCAGGTGGAGAACCGCTCCCTCTACTACGCCCGCCTCTTCCTCGACCTCGACGGCGAACTGGACCGGATCGAGGAGCACCTCTTCGACCCCGAGGACGCCCTCGACACCGACGAGTCACGCACCGGACTCGCCCTCGCCGTGCTCGGGCACCTCGCCTCCTACGGCAGGCGGGACGCGCTCGCCCTGCTGCGCAGGTACGCCGCCACCGGTGCCAACTGGGCCTGGGCCCTGGACGAACTGGCGCTCAGGGACGACGACGCGGGCCTGCGCGCCCTCGCCGCGCCGGTCCTCGCGCGCTTCGCCACCGACGCCGAGGGCGAGGCCGAGCTGGCCGCCGCGGTGCGCGACGCCTTCGAGCCCCGGCCGTGGCGGCTGTGGGCCGACGACCCGCGTGAGTCGGTCGCCACCCGCGTGCGTGCCGCGCACGAGGCGGGCTGTTTCGACCTCTGGCAACGGCAGATGCGCCCCACCGGACCCCGGCCCGGGTGGAGCGTGCAGGCGGTGTTCGAGTGGGCCCAGCAGGGCGCCGAACGCGGCGCGCCCCGCCATGCCCCGGCCGCCCGCTGCCTCACCGCCGTCGCCGGACCCGAGGACCGGCCCGAGATCCTCCGCGCCGCCCGGGCGGGCACCGACGCGGCCCGCTGTACCGCCCTGCGCTACCTCGCCGACGGCGACGACCCCGACGCCCTGGACCTCATCGAGGCCGCGGTGTCCGACGGCTCCGCCACCGTGGTGGAGGCCGCCGTCGACGCCTTCGAACGCATGTGCGGAGCCCCCGCCGTCGACCGGGCACGCGGCTGGACCCACCGCCCCGACCCGCTCGGCGCCGCCGCCGGACGTGTGCTCGCCTGCCGCGGCGCGGTCCGGGACCGCGACCTCGTCCTCGCCGCCCTCCGGGAGGCGGTCCGGGGCGAAGGCCCCGACGCGCCCACCCTGTGGACCCTGGTCGACGGCGCCGGCCGGCTCGGCATCACCTGTGCCGCGCCCGTCCTGCGTCACGTCTACCGCGAGACCGCCTCCTCGCATCTGCGCGGCCGTGCCGCCCGGGCCCTGGCCGCCACCGACCCCTCCTTCCCCGCCGGGTTCGCCGTCGAGTGCCTGTGGGACTGCGAGGAGACCACCCGCGAGATCGCCGCCCGGCACGCCGAGACCGGCGACGCACGCGTCGTCGAACGACTGCGCAGACTCGCCGCCGACCCGGCCGAGGAGGACGAGGTCCAGACCGCCGTGCGCAGCCGGATCGGACCGGACACGCCCGCCGCGTGAACATCCGGTGACCCGGGGGCCAGGAGCGCGTGGCCGGGGGCCGTCCGGTCCGGCCGCACAGCACAACGCTCATGGGACGTTCCTCGTCCGGAAAGATCCACGTTGACGCGGGCACGTCCAGCACGGCGACAACACCGGTATGCGTGTCGTCATCGTGACCGAATCCTTTCCCCCCGATGTGAACGGCGTGGCCCACTGCGCGCTCCAGACCGCCCGGCACCTCGTCGATCGCGGTCACGCCCCCCTCGTCGTGGCTCCCGCCACCGCCGCCTCGACCGGGTCCGACGCCCCCGCGCCGTGCCCCGTCGTCCGCGTCCCCTCCCTTCCGCTCCCGGGCTACCCCCAGGTCCGCGTCGCCCTGCCCAGCAGGCGCGTCGCGGCGGCGCTCACCGAGCACCGCGCCGACCTCGTCCACCTGGCCGGCCCCTTCGTCCTCGGCGTCCGCGGCATGGCGGCCGCCACCCGGCTCGGCATCCCCGCCGTCGCCGTCTACCAGACCGACCTCGCCGGCTACGCCCGTACCTACATGGGCGCCGGCGAGGCGGCCGCCTGGCGGCGCATCCGCTCCGTCCACGCCGCCGCCGACCTCACCCTCGCCCCCTCCAGCGCCGCCCTGCAGGACCTGGAGGCACACGGCGTGCCCCGCGTCAGGCTGTGGGGCCGCGGCGTGGACACCGTCCGCTTCCGCCCCGAGCACCGCGACGAGGCACTGCGCCGCGAACTCGCCCCGAACGGCGAGCTGATCGTCGGCTACGTCGGCCGGCTCGCCCCCGAGAAGCAGGTCGAACTGCTCTCCGGGGTCTGCGGCCTGAACGGCGTACGGGTCGTGGTGGTCGGCGACGGTCCCAGCCGCGCCCAGCTGACCGAGGCCCTGCCGGGCGCGGTCTTCCTGGGCCGTCGCACCGGCGACGACCTCGCGCGGATCTTCGCCTCGCTGGACGTCTTCGTGCACACCGGCCCCTTCGAGACGTTCTGCCAGACCGTGCAGGAGGCCATGGCCTCCGGGGTGCCCGTCGTCGCGCCCGCCGCGGGCGGTCCGCTCGACCTGGTCGCCCACGGCCGCACCGGGCTGCTGGTCCCGCCGCGCGACGTGGCCGCCGTACGCGACGCCGTGTGGGCGCTGGCCGCCGACCCGGCACTGCGGGCGTCGTTCGCGGCGGCCGGCCGCTCCGCGGTCGAGGAGCGCACCTGGGCGGCGGTCGGCGACCAGCTCATCGCCCACTACGAGGACGTGCTCGCCGCGCGGCGGACGGCGGTGGCGGCATGACCACCGCGCCGCTCACCCTCGTGCGGCTCGCGAACTTCGTCGCCCCCGCCTCCGGCGGACTGCGCACCGCCCTGCGCGAACTCGGCAAGGGCTACAAGGCGGCCGGCCACGAACCGGTGCTGGTCATCCCGGGCGACCGCCACACCGACGAGGAGACCGAGCAGGGCCGCGTGATCACCCTGCCCGGGCCGTTGCTGCCGGGCACCGGCGGCTACCGCGTCCTCACCGACAAGCGGCGGGTGGCCGCCGTCCTGGAGGAGCTCGCACCGGACCGCCTGGAGGTCTCCGACCGTACGACGCTGCGGTGGACCGGCAAGTGGGCGCGGCGGGCCCGGGTCCCGGCCGTGATGGTGTCCCACGAGACCGCCGACGGCGTGCTGCGCACCTGGGGCCTGCCGCAGACCCTGTCCCAGCGTGCCGCCGACGCCCTCAACGTCCGTACCGCGCACACTTACGCGCGCGTGGTGTGCACCACCGAGTTCGCCGAGCGCGAGTTCGTGCGGGTCGGCGCGCGCAACGTCGTGCGCGCGCCCCTGGGTGTCGATCTGGTGGAACGGCACCCCGCGCTGCGGGAGGCGGCTCTGCGCGCCCGGCACGCACGCGACGACGAGGCGCTGCTGGTGATGTGCTCCCGGCTGTCCGTGGAGAAGCGGCCCGGCAACGCGCTGGACGCGCTGGAGGCGCTGCTGCGGCGCGGACGGCGGGCGGTGCTCGTGGTGGCCGGGGACGGTCCGCTGCGGACGCGGCTGGAGCAGCGGGCCCTTGAGCGGGCGCTGCCGGTGACGTTCCTCGGGCACGTTCGCGACCGCGACCGGCTCGCCGCGCTCCAGGCCTCCGCCGACGTGTGCCTGGCACCCGGGCCGGCCGAGACCTTCGGGCTCGCCGCGCTGGAGGCGATGGCCTGCGGCACCCCCGTGGTGGCCAGTGCCTCCTCCGCGCTGCCGGAGGTGATCGGCTCCGCCGGGGACAGCGCTGCGGACCACGGCGAGGCGTTCGCCGACGCCGTGGAGGGCCTGCTGGCACGCCCGGAGCGGGAGCGGCGCGAGGCGGCACGCGCGCGTGCGGAGTGCTTCGGGTGGACCGCCTCCGTGGAGGCGTTCCTCGCCGCGCACGACGTCCCGGCCCCTGTGCGACGTCCGTTGCAGGAGGGTGTGGCATGAGACCGCTGCGCTTCGTCGCCCTCGGCGATTCGCTGACCGAGGGCGTCGGCGATCCCACGGGCGACGGATGGCGCGGCTGGGCGGCACTGCTCGCCGGCGGTCTCGCCGAGGAGCCCTCGGTCGTGGAGTTCACCAACCTCGCGGTCAGCGGGGCGCAGACCCGCGACGTCCTGGAGCGGCAGACCCCGGCCGGACTGGAGCTGCGCCCGGACGTCGTGTCGGTCGTCGTCGGCGTCAACGACACCCTGCGCCGCACCTTCGACATCCATGCGGTGGCCGCCCGGCTCGACCGGGTCTTCGCGGCCTTCACCGGCCGGGGCGCGGTCCTGCTGACGGCCTGTCTGCCCGACCCCGGCGCGATGCTCGGCCTGCCCGGCGCGCTGGCCCGCCCGCTGGCCCGGCGGCAGCGGGCGGTCAACACGGTGGTCCACGCCCTGTCGGAGCGCTACGGGGCCGTGCACCTGCACGCCGACGCGGGCCAGTGGCTGACCGACCGCGCGATGTGGAGCGCGGACCGGCTGCACCCGGGGGAGCGCGGTCACCGCCAACTCGCCTTCCACTTCCACGCGTTGCTCGCGGAGACGGGCATGGCGAGCGGGCCCGCGCCCTCGCCCGAGCCGGAGTTCCCCGCGCCCACCAGGTCGGCGAGCCTGTGGTGGCTGGCCACGGCGGGCACCGGCTGGGTGGCCCGGCGCTGCACCGACCTGCTGCCGCAACTGCTCACCCTGGCCGCCGGCGAACTCCGCCACCACGCCCGAGGCACGAGCGCCCGCCTCGACCTGCGCTCGTCGGCATCGGTATCGGCGGCCCTGGCCGCGCTGTCGACGCCGGAGTTGGCCTGAGCCGGGAGAGGCCGTCCCACGGGAACGGCGCGGCGCCCGCAACCGCCGCCGAACCATGCCCGCCGGCCGCGTCGCGTACGACCCGCGGCGGATGACGGGCCGTACCTCACCCGCGACCGGCGGATCCTCCGCGCCCTGTGCGAGGGCGCGGGGCGACGCACCGTGGCGTCCGCGTCCGTGCCGTTTGGGTCGTTGTCAGGCCGAGGACCTAATCTGTGCACCGTGACTTCGCCTGCATCGACGGACAGCGTTCCGCCCCAGCTCAGCGCGGGGCCGCGCCCCGCACAGGGGCCGGCCGCCGACGAGGGGCTGGCGCGGCGGCTGCGCGCGCTCGCCTGCACCGCGCCGCTGCACGACCTGGACGCCCGCAAGGCCAACCTCGCCGGCGAGTACTCGGTGTACGGCATGGCGGAGGTCGCGCTCGCCGCCATCGACCTCGTCACCCTCAACATGGACTTCGACACCGGCGCCGACCACGACCAGGTCGTGGCCCGGCTCGTCCCGCGCGTCGCCGCGCAGGCCCCGCGGCGTCCGTCCGGCGAGCACGAGCGCGTGGCCCGCTGGGTCCTGGAGAACCTGATCAACGTCGGCAGCGTCGACCGCGGCTTCCGCGCGGTGTACGGCACCTTCGGGCCGGACGGCACGTATGTGCGCCGCGACTACGACTTCAAGCTGATCGAGGAGGTCCCCGGCCCCGGCGGCAGCGTCTACCTGCGCACCACGGACGAGGCGGTCAACGTCCTCGTCGGCGCCCTCGACACCGACGTCACCAGCGCCCAGATCGCCGCCGAGGTCAAACTGGAGGTGCTCATCAGCCGCGGCCGCCTCGCGGACGCCCAGCTCGCCGCCGAACAGGCCCGCTACCGGACCGTGCAGTACTCGGAGACCCTGCGCAGGGCCCTGGAGGCGACCCGGCGCAACGTCCGGGCGGTGGACTGGCTCAGCGCCGTCCCCGACATGATCGCCGAGGCCCTGGACCACGTCGCCGACCGCTACCGGCACGAGAACGCGATCCTGACCAACATCCGCAAGGCGCGCGACGAGTCGGAGGAGCCCGAGCACAAGCGGCGCGCCGCCGAACTGGTCGACATCGTCAAGGACTGCATCCGCAGGCACACCCAACTGCAGTCCCGGCTGCTGGAGGCCGGGCCCCTGTTCCGCGCCGAGCAGGACCGGCAGGCCTTCGCCACGCCCCTGACCACCTCCGGGACCGACCTCTACGGCCACCTGCTCGCGCCCACCCTCCCGCTGCCGCTGGAGCAGGCGATCCGGGTCACGGACGCCTTCTTCGCGCGCGGGACCGGGCTGCGCACACCGGTGTCGGTCCGTGTCGCCGACCTCGTGGACATCCTGCTGACGCCGCCAGTCGAGCGGGAGCACCTGGGCGCCGAGATGCCCGAGCCCGACCTGATCGCCACCCCCGACGACAGCCGGTTCAGCGAGGAGCAGCTCGCGGCCGCCATGGAGCTGCTCGACCTGCCGGCCGACGCGCCGCGACGGCTGTCGGGACTGCTCGCCGAGGCCCGCGACAAGGACCCCGACCTGCCGTACCTGGTCGCCCTGCTGGCCGTCCACGCGGCCAGCCCCCCGGTCGGCACCGCCTACCGGCAGGGCGAGGAGAAGCTGCTGTTCGCCGTGGACGACGGGACCGAACTGGACGATCGGGAGTTCGGCGGCGCCGACCTCATCGTCGGCACGGCACTGCTGGACGCGGCGGGCATGGCGGCCGACCGGACGGAGGCGGCGTGAGCCCCGCCGGCAACCGTACGCACGAGCGACACCCCAGCAAGGAGCCCCAACCGTGACCGAGCACGTCGACCGGAGTGAGCCGGAAGCCGCAGGCGCGCCCACGGCGGTCGCCGTCACACCCGCCGACGCCGCCGACGCGGCCCGGCTCGTCGCCTTCGGGCTCCAGCCGAAGCTGCAGCCCGCCCGTGACCAGGAGTACGCCGACCTGCTGCGCCGCCACCGCGAGGACCCGGCGTTCGCACGGCTCGCGGACGCCGTGGCCGCCGGACTCGGGCTCGTCGTGCTGGAGGTGTCCCCGCGCGCCGGAATGGCGGTCACCGCCGCCGAGGACTCGGTGTTCGCCGTCCGCATGGGCGACTACGCGCGCCGTACCGCCGCCGACTCCGGCGACCGCTTCCTGCACGGACTGGCCCACCTCGCGGTGGCCGCCCTCGCGTTCCCGCGCCCCGAGGACCTCGCCGACGACGGCTACATCGGGCGCGTCACCGTCAACGGTGTGGACGCCTTCGTCCGCCAGGCCTGCCGCCGCCTGGAGGAACGCGCCGAGGAGCGGGGCGAGAACACCGACCCGGCCACCGACGCGCCGGACCTCGAGGCCGCCTGGCGGATCTGGGCCAGACGCAGCGCGACCGGGGCCACCAAGGACGCACGCCGGCCGGCCGCCTCCACCACGGGCATCGTGGCCAAGGCCCTGGCGTTCCTGACCGACTCCGGGTTCCTCCAGCGCACCGGCGACGAGAGCGGCGGCACGTACCGCACGACGGCCCGCTACCAGCTCCAGGTGCGCGACATGGCGGGCAGCGCCGCCCTGGCCGAACTCCTCGAACTGGGCATCGTCCCGATGACCGGCGGCACACCGAGCCTGCTGCCCGCCGAGGACGGCGACGACCTGGACCTGGTGGCCGACGCCGGGCTGCCGTTCCACTCCTGAGGCCCTGCCGTCTCCCGCCACCCCCGTCCGCATGAAGTCCGCCACCCCCCAACTGCAAGAAGACTGACGAGAGTCCGCCATGTACGAGCTGTCCCGGGTCCGCCTCTACTCCATCGGGCCCGCCGGTGCGCGCTACGCCGACACCGTGCTTGACCTGCGGGGCGTGGGCGAGCCGGTGCCCGACCCCGCGCCCATCCAGGCGGAGTTCTTCGAGGAGGAGCCGGTCGGCCCGCCGCGCCGGCCCGCCCCCGCCGGTGTGCTGTTCCTGGAGAACGGCGGCGGCAAGTCGGTGCTGCTCAAGCTGATCTTCTCGGTGATGCTGCCCGGCCACCGCAACACCCTCGGTGGCGCCAGCTCCGGCGTGCTGCGCAAGTTCCTGCTCGCCGACGACTGCGGGCACGTGGCGCTGGAGTGGCAGCACGTACAGACCGGCGAGTGCGTGGTCGTCGGCAAGGTCAGCGAGTGGCGCGGGCGCCAAGTCTCCAACGACCCACGGAAGTTCGCCGAGGCCTGGTACTCCTTCCGGCCCGGACCCGGACTCACCCTGGACAACCTCCCCGTCGCCGAGGCCACGTCCGTACGGCCGTCCGCCGAGGGCCAGTCGGGCGCGCGGGGCCGCCGCCGCACCATGAAGGGCTTCCGGGACGCCATCACCGAGGCGGCCAGGACCTACCCGTACCTCGAGGTGCACTTCGAGGAGATCCACGAACGCTGGACCGAGCACCTGGGCGACCTCGGCCTCGACCCCGAACTCTTCCGCTACCAGCGGGAGATGAACGCCGACGAGGGTGAGGCGGCCGGCCTGTTCGCGGTGAAGAAGGACTCCGACTTCACCGACCTGCTGCTGCGCGCCGTCACCGACACCCGCGACACCGACGGGCTCGCCGACCTGGTCAGCGGGTTCGGCAACAAGCTGGGCCGGCGCGCCGAGCTGATCGCCGAGCGGGACTTCACCGCGGGCTCGGTCGACCTGCTGGGCCGGATCGTCGAGGCCGCCGAGGCCCGCACCCGCGCGCGTGACGTCCACGCCGCGGCCGAGCGGCGCACCCGGACGCTGGCGCGGCGGCTGTCCGCCCGGGCGGTACGGGAGCGGATCCGGGCCGCCGACCTCGCCCAGCGGGTCACGGCCGCCGCCTACGGCGTCACGCACTCCGAGGGCGCCCGCGAGCGCAGCGCGCTGATCGCCGCCGAACTCGCCTACCGGCACGCCTCACTGGCCCTCGCCGCCGCCGAGAAATCCGCGGCCGCGCAGAAGCGGGAGCTCGCCGACGCGCGCACCCTGTACGCGGCGTGGCAGGCCGCCGAGGCCGTGCTGCGCCACCGCGCCGCCGCCGACCGCGTCGCCCGTGTCTCCGCGGCGATCCAGGAGGCCGAACGGGACGCGGCCCCGGCCCTGGCCGCGCGCGCCAAGGCCGCCACGGATCTCGTACGGGCCCTGCACACGGCCGCCGAGAGCGCAGAGACCGTCGCCAACGAGGAGGAGGAGCGGTCCGCGCGGCTCCAGGAGGTGGGCGAGTCCGCCTACCGGGACCAGACCGCCGCCGCGACCGAGGCGCAGCGCGCCCGCAGCGAGGCCGGACATCTGCGCCAGCGCCTCGCCGAGGTCGAGCAGGAGACCGCCGAGGCGGTACGCGCGGGCTGGCTGGACGACAGCGCCCCCGACGCCGATCCGGCGCGTGCGGCCCTGGCCGCCAGCGACGCGGAGAAGACGGCGGTCGCCGCCTGGGACCAGGTCCGCGAGACTGCCCGGAAGGCCACGGAACACGCGCGCGAGGCCGCCTCGGCCGAATCCCGCGCGGAGCTCACCGCGGCCCGCGCGGCCGACGCTGCGACGGCGGCCCGGCGCGCCCACGAGACCGAACGCCGCATCGCCGAGGCGCTGGCGGCCGAGGGGCGGCTCGCGGAACTGCTGAGCCTGCCGGGCGCGACCGGGGCCGCGCGGGCCGGAGTGCCGGGACCCCGGACCGGACCGGACGCCACAACGCCGGGTGCCGAGTCGGCCCACCGCACCGGAGAGGCGCCGTACGGCACCCCGGGACGACAGAGCGCCGCGGAGACGGACCGGGCCGGGGCCGAGGGCACCCTCACCCCCGAGGACCTGGACCGCTTCGCCGACGAGCTGCGTGAACTGCTCGACGACGCCGTCTCCTCCGCCGAGCGGCACCTGTTCGAACTGCGCACCGCCGCCGCCGACGACTCCCGGATCCTCGGCGCGCTCGGCGACGGCGGCCTGCTGCCGCCCGGCCCGGACGTACTGGCCACGGTGGAGTTCCTCGGCGAGCACGGCATCCCCGCGCTGCCCGGCTGGCGCTACCTCGCCCAGGCCGTCGACCCCGCCGACCACGCGCGCGTACTGGCCGCCCGGCCCGAGCTGGTCGACGGCGTGATCATCACCGACCCGGACACGCACGCGCGTGCCCGCGAAGCCCTCGCGGACGCGGCCCTGCTGCCCCGCTCCACCGTGGCCGTCGGCACCGCGGCCGCCCTGCTCGCCCCCACCCCGGCGGACGGCACGCCGCAGGGAGACGTGTTCCTCGTTCCGCCGAACCCGGCCATGCACGACGAGTACGCCGCCGACGAGGAACGGCAGGCGCTGCGCGCGCGGGCCACCGAGCGGGACGAGGAGATCCGCACCCTGGCCGCCCGGCTCGGCAAGGACCGGGAACTGGCGGCGCGGCTCGCCTCCTGGCGCACCGGCTGCCCCGCCGGCCGGCTGCTGGAGCTGGCACAGGCCGCCCAGGACACGCGCGTGTTCGCCGAGGAGGCCGAGGCCGAGCTGGCCGAGGCGCGCGGTCTGCGGGCGGAGGCCGACGAGGCCGCCGCCGAGGTCGCCCAGGAGCGCGACGAGCGGCAGGAGACCGCCCAGAAGGCGCGGCGCGCCGCCGACGCCCTCGCCGGGCTCGCGTTCCGGCTGCGCGAGCGGGCCGGCTGGCAGGCCCGGCTGCGCGAACTCGCCGACGAGGCGGCCGAGTCCGAGGCCCGCGCCCAGGCCTGCCTGGAACGCGCCCGAGCCGCCGACGAGGACCGGCGCGCCGCTCAGCGCGCCGCCGACGACACCCGCCGCACGGCGCGGGCGCTGCGCGCCGAGCGCTCCGAGATCGCCGGCGCCCCCGACGGCGTGCCGGAGAGCGACGGGGACGCACCCAGGGCGTCCCTGCCCGCCCTGCGCGAGGCCTACCGCGCAGCCTCCCAGGTCTACGAGAAGGTCGGTGTCGGCGCGGACCTGCGCGCCGAGCAGGCCCGGGCGGAGAGCGACGAGAGCGCCGCCCGCGCCGAACTCGACCGGCTCAGCAACAAGGTCCGTACGCGGGCGGAACAACTCCTGGAATCCCCCGAGGGCTCCGACGGGCCGTCCCGGCAGGGCGCCGCCGCCCGCGCCGAGGAGCTGGTGCAGCTCCTGGAGACCCGGATGTCCTTTGCGAGCGAACAGCTCGGCCGGCTGCGCGGCGAGGCCGAGCGGCACGCGCCCGAGGACGGCGAGGCACACACCGGACTCCCCGAGGACCTGCTCCCGCGCGACGCCGAGCACGCACAGGCCCTGCTGCGCACGGCCACCGCCGAACTCGCCTCCAGGACCGGTGCGCTGGCCCAGGCCCGTGAGGCGCACGCCGAGCTGCTGGAGTCCCACGGCGCCGCCGAGGACGCGGCCGGCGGCTTCGACGAGATCGCCGGCATGCTGCGCGACCAGCTGCGCGAAAACACGAGTGACGAGGAGCAGGAGGAACCCGAGCCGTACCCGGGCAGCCCGGAGGACGCCCGGCAGGCGGCCGCCGAGACCCGCAGGTCACTGCGCGGCTGCGCCGGCGACCTGTCCGCCGCCGACTCCGCCGTCCGCGAGGCGAGCGACGTCCTCGTCCGGCACGCCAACTCCACGCGCTACGAGCAGGTGCGCACCCCCGCCCGGCAGCAGATCCGCGAACTGCCCGCCTCCGCCCTGCCCGAGCACGCCCAGAAATGGGCGGAGGCCTTCGCGCCCCGGCTCCGGGTGCTCACCGACGAGCTGGCCCAACTGGAACGCAACCGGGACTCGATCGTGGACCGGTTGCGCGGACTGGTCGAGTCGGCGCTCGCCACGCTCAGGTCGGCCCAGCGACTGTCCCGCCTTCCGGAAGGGCTCGGCGAGTGGTCCGGCCAGGAGTTCCTGCGCATCCGCTTCGACGAACCCGACCAGGCCACGCTCACCGAGCGGCTCGGCGAGGTCATCGACGAGGCCACCCGCGCCGCCGTGAAGAAGAACTCGGACCTGCGGCGCGACGGCATGTCCCTGCTGCTGCGCGGAGTCGGCGCGGCGCTCCAGCCCAAGGGCATCGCCGTGGAGATCCTCAAACCGGACGCCGTCCTGCGCGCCGAGCGGGTCCCCGTCGGGCAGATGGGCGACGTGTTCTCGGGTGGCCAGCTGCTCACCGCGGCCATCGCCCTGTACTGCACGATGGCCGCCCTGAGGTCGAACGACCGCGGCCGGGACAAGCACCGCCACGCGGGCACGCTCTTCCTGGACAACCCGATCGGCCGCGCCAACGCCACCTATCTGCTGGAGCTCCAGCGGGCCGTCTCGGACGCCCTCGGGGTGCAGCTCCTCTACACCACCGGCCTGTTCGACACGACGGCGCTCGCCGAGTTCCCCCTGGTCATCCGGCTGCGCAACGACGCCGACCTCAGGGCCGGGCTGAAGTACATCAGTGTGGAGGAGCACCTGAGGCCAGGGCTGCCGCAGCAGGCTCCCGCTGGCGAGGCGGTGCACAGCGAGATCACGGCGACCCGGATGTTCAAGCGTCCGGCGTGACGGCCCGGCCGGGCCGGGGCGCTCGACCGGCCCGACCGGGCCCGGCCACACGACCGGCCGCCGCCCGCCGGCGGCCGGGTCATCCCTACGGATGCGACAGCTGCCCCGAGCCGTTCCGGCCGCGTATCCGCTTCCGCGCCCGCTCGGCGGCCCGCGCCTCCCGCCGCGCCTGGCGCAGCTCCCGCCGAAGGGCACGCGCGGTGCTGCTCGGCACCGAGACCACGCCGTTGCGCTGGTTCCACACCTGGCGGGTCACCCACACGTCGAGCGCCGCCCAGGTGGCCACCACGGTGCCGGCCACGCTGCTCAGAAGCATCGGGAACGCCAGCCACGACCCGGACACGCTGAACAGGAACGCCACCACGGCCTGTATCAGCGTCACGGACACGATCAGCACCGCCCGCACGGCGGCCGAACGCACCGGATCCGGCAGCCTGCGCCGCCGCGCGGGCTCCTCGACCCACAACGGCCTGTAGGACGGCTGCCCGTCCCGCCCGCCCGTGTGCACCGAAGACCCGTACGCCCCCGGTCGCTCCGCTGTCCCCATCACTTTGCGTCCCTCCCCACCGCCGGCAGACCGCTCGCCCCGGTGCCCGAAGAATCGGCTCCTCAGTGGCTGCCCGGCTTGCGCTGTTTTACGCGGCCCGGAGGCGCACTGCGTCTCCTGTGGCCGATTCCGCCCCCATCTCCCATGGACAAGGACGAACGAGACGTCACGAAGATTCCCGGCCGACGAAAAAAATCGGTCAACCGACCAGGCCGGACGCCCCGTTCCCGTGCCCCCGCCACCACGGCCTTCCGGACCGGCATCTCCCGCAATGCCCCGACAACTCGCCCGCTCCCGGCACCCATACGGAAGTACTGGCTCCGGACGACTCTTCGAGTTGACTGCATGTCGGTAGTAGGCTCGCGCCGTTTGTTGACGCACATGTGTACCCCGGGGCCTCTGGGGGACGAGCTGGGGGAGGCCATGCGCTTTCGCGGGAAGTCCATCCGCCGGAAGATCGTGGCGCTGCTGCTCGTGCCGCTGCTCTCGCTCACCGCGATCTGGGCCTTCGCCACACTGATCACCGGGCGGCAGGTGACGCAGCTGTTCAACGCGTCCTCCGTGGTGGAGGAAGTCGCCTACCCCACCGAGGACACGGTCCGGGGCCTGCAACAGGAACGCCGCCAGACCCTCGTCCATCTCGCCGACCCCCGCGCCTCCGACGGCCTCGCCGCACTGCGGCGCAGCAGGAGCGCCACCGACGAGGCCATCGCCAGGATCCGCAGGACCGCGAAGAACCCCGACGTCCGCGAAGCGCTCGGCCCGTCCGGCGCGGGACGCCTGAGCGTCGCGCTGGACGCCTTCGACGGCATTGACTCGCTGCGCCGCAGCGTCGAGGACCGCACCGTCGGACGCGCCCAGGCACTCGACCTCTACAACCAGCTCATCGACCCCTGCTACGCCCTGCTCGCCAACCTCCACGTCGTCGACGACGTCGACCTGGCCAGGCAGTACCGCGCCCTGGTCGGTCTCGCCCAGGCCCGCGAACTCCTCTCCCGCGAGGACGCGTTGTTCGGCTCCTCGCTGATCGTCGGCCGCCTCTCCCGCGACGAGACCCGCGGCATCTCCGACCTGGTCGCCCAGCGCTCCCTGCTGTACGACGTCGACCTGCCCCTGCTGCCCTCCGCCGAACGCGGCCGCTACGACCGCTTCTGGCGGAATGCCTCCTCCGCTCCGCTGCGGACCGCCGAACAGGCCGCCGTCTCCAGCACGTCCGGCACACCGCGCGGGGTGAGCGTGCAGAGCTGGGACACCGCCGCCGGAGACGTCCTCGACGAGCTGGGCACCCTCAACGACGAGGCGAACGACCGCTTCCAGGACCGTGTCCGCCCGGTCGCGATGGACGTCATCCTGGAGGCCGCCGTCGCGGGCGTCCTCGGACTGATCGCCGTGCTGGTCTCGCTCGTCCTGTCCGTGCGCGTCGGCCGCGGTCTCATCCGCGACCTCAGGCAACTGCGTCTGGAGGCCCACGAGGCCTCAGGCATCCGGCTGCCCAGCGTGATGCGCCGCCTGTCGGCCGGCGAACAGGTCGACGTCGAGACCGAGGTCCCGCGCCTGGAGTTCGACAGGAACGAGATCGGCGAGGTCGGACAGGCCCTCAACACCTTGCAGCGGGCCGCCGTCGAGGCCGCCGTCAAACAGGCCGAACTCCGCGCCGGCGTCTCCGAGGTCTTCGTCAACCTCGCCCGTCGCAGCCAGGTCCTGCTGCACAAGCAGCTCACCCTCCTCGACGCGATGGAACGCCGCACCGAGGACACCGACGAACTCGCCGACCTGTTCCGGCTGGACCACCTGACCACCCGTATGCGCCGGCACGCCGAAGGCCTGGTGATCCTCTCCGGCGCCGCCCCGTCCCGGCAGTGGCGCAAGCCCGTCCAGCTGATGGACATCGTGCGCGCCGCCGTCGCCGAGGTCGAGGACTACGAACGCATCGAGGTCCGGCGGCTCCCGCGCACCGCGGTCACCGGCCCCGCCGTCGCCGACCTCACCCATCTCGTGGCCGAACTCCTGGAGAACGCCACGGTGTTCTCGCCGCCGCACACCGCGGTCCAGGTCGTCGGCGAACGCGTCGCCAACGGCTTCACCCTGGAGATCCACGACCGGGGCCTCGGCATGGCCGCCGAGACGCTGCTGGACGCCAACCTCCGGCTCGCCGAGACACCCGAGTTCGAGCTCTCCGACACCGACCGGCTCGGACTGTTCGTGGTCAGCCGGCTCGCCCGGCGGCAGAACGTCCGGGTCTCGCTCCAGCCGTCCCCGTACGGCGGCACCACCGCGATCGTCTTCATCCCCGACGCGCTGCTGACGGACGACGTCCCGGACACCAACGGCGTCGGCTTCCGCCTCGACCGGCCCACCGCGAAGGCCGACCGGGAGGGAGGCCGCAGGGCCGCTCTCGCCCAGGCACCCGTGCAACTGCCCGGACTGCCCGCCTCGGTCCTGGACGGGCCGGTGGAGCTGGAGGCGCCCGTCGACCTGGACTCCATCGAGGACTTCCCGGACGTCCTCGACGAGGAGGCCGGCGAACGCGGCGGACTGTTCGGCCCGCGCCCCTCCCCCGCCCGGCAGACGGCGCACGAGGCGCTGCCCCGCAGCCTCGCCCAGCACCGGCAGAGCACGAGCCGGCGTGGCGCGCCGCAGGAGACCGGCGAGGAGGAGAACCCGGGGCGCGCGGTCCCGCTGCCCCGGCGCCGGACACCCAAGCTGGTCAGCTCCCACGGACGCCCGGTCACCGAGCAGAGGTCCCGCCGCGAGACGGCCGGGCCCGAGGACCCGGTGGGTCCCGGCCGCCCCGAGCGCGAACCGGCGGCCCCGCTGCCGACCCGCCGTCGCGGCGAGTCCCCGCCCGGACCGGCCACGGCGGCGGCCGACGGACGCGGGCGACGCGACAGCACCGAGGAGTCCCCGGCCACGAGCCAGGGGCCGCGGCAGACTCCGGCCCTTCCGCGGCGCACCGTCCGGCCCGCGCCCGCCGGCGGGCCGGACGGCGAGGGGCGCGACCCGGCCGAGGCACCCGGCGGCCCGGGACCCGACGCGGGTCCGCTGCCCCGGCGCAGACGGCAGGCCAGTCTCGCCCCGCAACTGAAGCGGAGCCCCGACCGGCCCGAAGGGGCCGGCCCGGACCCCGCCGAACGCGACGCCGACGAGGTACGCAGCCGGATGGCCTCGCTCCAGCGCGGCTGGCGGCGCGGGCGCGAGGAGAACGCCGCGGGGGACCATGCCCCGGACGGCGGCACGGCACAAGGAACGACAAAGGGGGACGGTCGATGACCGCACCGAAGGCGACCGGCCACACCACGACGGACAAGGCGAACAAGGTGGAGCTGAACTGGCTCCTCGACGAACTCGTGGACAGGGTCGCGAGCATCCGCAAGGCCATCGTCCTGTCCCGGGACGGACTGGCCACCGGCGTGTCCAAGGACCTGACCCGGGAGGACAGCGAGCACCTGGCCGCCGTGGCCTCCGGCTTCCACAGCCTCGCCAAGGGTGTGGGCCGGCACTTCGACGCGGGCGGCGTCCGGCAGACGGTCGTCGAGCTCGACGACGCCTTCCTGTTCGTGACCGCGGCCGGCGACGGCAGCTGCCTCGCCGTCCTGTCGGACGCCGACTCCGACGTCGGCCAGGTGGCCTACGAGATGACACTGCTGGTCAAGCGGGTCGGTGCGCATCTGGGTGCCGCTCCGCGCACCGATGTGCCCCGAGGCGGGTAGTGGGATGACATGAGCGGAGACGGTCAGGCACGAAGCCACTGGTTCGACGACGAGGCCGGACCGGTGGTCCGTCCGTACGCCATGACGCGGGGCCGCACCAGCCATGCGGCCCAGCACCGCCTCGACCTGATCGCGGTGGTCGTCACGGAACCCCATGTGGACGACCCGGAGGCGGACGTCACGCTGTCCCCGGAACACGTGGACATCGTCGGGCTGTGCCGCTCCCCGCAGTCGGTCGCCGAACTCGCCGCGGAACTCGATCTGCCCGTCGGCGTGGTGCGCGTGCTCGTGGGCGACCTCGTGGACGAGGAGTACGTCCACGTGACGCGTCCCGTGCCGCCCGCGGAACTGCCGGACGAGAGCATCCTGCGGGACGTGATCAACGGCCTGCGGGCGCTGTGAGCGGTGGGAGAGCAGGGTGGTGACATGACGGGCTGGCAGTTCTGGGTCGACCGGGGCGGCACGTTCACCGACATCGTCGCGCGCCGCCCGGACGGCCGTCTGGTCACGCACAAGCTGCTGTCCGACAACCCCGCGCGGTACACCGACGCGGCCGTCGCGGGCATCCGAGCCCTCCTCGACGGCTCCGCCCGTTCCATCGAGTCGGTCCGCATGGGCGCCACCGTGGCCACCAACGCCCTGCTGGAGCGCACGGGCGAGCGGACCGTCCTCGTCGTCACCCGCGGCTTCCGGGACGCCCTGCGCATCGCCTACCAGAACCGCCCGCGGATCTTCGCCCGCCGTATCGAGCTGCCCGAGCTGCTGTACGAGCGGGTCGTCGAGGTCGACGAGCGCATCGCGGCCGACGGCACCGTCCTGCGCGCCCCCGACCTGGACGCGCTGGCCGGACCCCTGCGGCAGGCGTACGACGACGGGATCCGCGCCGTCGCCGTGGTCTGCCTGCACAGCCATCTGCACCCCGCGCACGAGAGGGCCGTCGGCGAGCTGGCCGCCCGCGTCGGCTTCCCGCAGATCTCGCTGTCCAGCGAGGTCAGCCCCCTGATGAAGCTCGTGCCGCGCGGCGACACCGCCGTCGTCGACGCCTATCTGTCGCCCGGGCTGCGCCGCTACGTCCAGCACGTCTCCGACGAACTGGACGGCGTGCGGCTGATGTTCATGCAGTCCAACGGAGGGCTCGCCGAGGCCGGACAGTTCCGCGGCAAGGACGCCGTCCTGTCCGGCCCCGCCGGCGGCATCGTCGGCATGGCCCGCATGTCCCGGCTCGCCGGCTTCGACCGGGTCATCGGCTTCGACATGGGCGGCACCTCCACCGACGTCTCCCACTACGCGGGCGCGTACGAACGCGTCCTCACCACGCAGATCGCCGGCGTCCGGCTGCGCGCCCCCATGCTCGACATCCACACCGTGGCCGCCGGCGGCGGCTCGGTCCTGCACTTCGACGGCTCCCGCTACCGGGTCGGCCCGGACTCGGCGGGCGCCGAGCCGGGACCCGCCTGCTACCGGGGCGGAGGCCCCCTCGCCGTCACCGACGCCAACGTCATGCTCGGCCGCATCCAGCCCGCCCACTTCCCCGAGGTGTTCGGCCCCGGCGGCGACCAGCCCCTCGACGAGGCACTCGTCCGCGAACGCTTCACCGGCCTCGCCCGCGAGATCCGTGAGCGGACGGGCGACGACCGCACCCCCGAGCAGGTCGCCGAGGGCTACCTGCGGATCGCCGTCGCCAACATCGCCAACGCCGTCAAGCGGATCTCCGTGCAGCAGGGCCACGACGTCACCCGCTACGCCCTCACCACCTTCGGCGGCGCCGGGGGACAGCACGCCTGCATGGTCGCCGACTCGCTCGGCATCCGCACCGTGCTCGTCCCGCCCATGGCGGGCGTCCTGTCCGCGCTCGGCATCGGCCTGGCCGACACCACGGCCATGCGCGAGCAGTCCGTCGAAGCACCCCTGGAGCCCGCCGCCATGCCGGTCGTGCTGAAGACCGCCGACGATCTGGAGGGCGCGGCCCGCGCGGAACTGCGCGCCGAGGACGTCCCCGAGGAACGCGTCCGCGTCACCCGCCGCGCCCAGCTCCGCTACGACGGCACGGACACCACCCTCACCGTCGAGCTGACCGAGCCCGCCGCCATGCGGCGCGCCTTCGAAGAACGTCATCGCGCCACGTACTCCTTCACGCTCGACCGCCCGATCGTCGTCGAAGCCCTCTCCGTGGAAGCCACCGGCATCACCGAACCCCCCGATCTGTCCGCCCTCTCCCCGTACGACCCCGCCCGCGCCGGTCGCTCCAGCGACCCGGAGACCGTCCGTCTGCACACCGGCGGCGCCTGGCGCGACGTACCCCTCCACCGCCGTGAGGACCTGCCACCCGGCGAGGCCGTCACCGGCCCCGCGATCGTCACCGAGGCCAGTGCGACGACCGTCGTCGACGACGGCTGGCGGGCCGTGGCGCGGGACGACGGGCATCTGCTCCTGGAACGCGTGGCGGTCACGCAGAGTTCCGATCTCGGTACGGAAGCCGACCCGGTCCTGCTGGAGGTGTTCAACAACCTCTTCATGTCCATCGCCGAGCAGATGGGCGCCCGGCTGGAGTCCACGGCCCAGTCGGTCAACATCAAGGAGCGCCTCGACTTCTCCTGCGCCCTGTTCGACCCGGACGGAAACCTGGTGGCCAACGCCCCGCACATCCCCGTGCACCTGGGCTCGATGGGCACCAGCGTCAAGGAGGTCATCCGGCGCCGCGGACTCCGGATGCGGCCGGGCGACACCTACGCCGTCAACGACCCGTACCACGGCGGCACGCACCTGCCGGACGTCACCGTCATCACCCCGGTGTTCGACACCGCCGGCACAGAGGGTGACCGCATCCTCTTCTACGTCGCCTCGCGCGGTCACCACGCCGAGATCGGCGGGATCGCGCCGGGCTCCATGCCGGCCGGCAGCCGCACCATCGAGGAGGAGGGCGTCCTCTTCGACAACTGGCTGCTCGCCGAGAACGGCCGCCTGCGCGAGGAGGAGACCCGCCGCCTGCTGACCGGCGCGCCCTACCCCTCCCGCAACCCGGAGACCAACCTCGCCGACCTGCGCGCCCAGATCGCCGCCAACCAGAAGGGCGTCGACGAGGTCGCCCGCATGATCGAGGACTTCGGCCTCGATGTCGTCCAGGCCTATATGCGGCACGTCCAGGACAACGCGGAGGAGGCCGTCCGCCGGGTCGTCGACGCCCTGGAGGACGGGGAGTACGCCTACGAGACCGACTCGGGCGCCGTCATCCACGTACGCGTGCGTGTGGACCGCGAACGCCGGTCGGCGACGATCGACTTCACCGGCACCTCCGCGCAGCTCGCGACCAACTTCAACGCCCCGTTCTCCGTGGTCAACGCGGTCGTCCTGTACGTCTTCCGCACCTTGGTCGCGGACGACATCCCGCTCAACGACGGCTGTCTGCGCCCCCTGGAGATCATCGTGCCGCCCGGCTCCATGCTCTCCCCGCGGCCCCCGGCCGCCGTCGTCGCGGGCAACGTCGAGACCTCCCAGGCGATCACCGGCGCCCTCTACGCGGCGCTCGGCGTCCAGGCGGAGGGCTCCGGCACGATGAACAACATCACCTTCGGCAACGAGCGCCACCAGTACTACGAGACGGTCGCCTCCGGCTCGGGCGCGGGCGACGGATTCCCCGGCGCCTGCGTCGTCCAGACGCACATGACCAACTCCCGGCTGACCGACCCCGAAGTCCTCGAATGGCGGCTGCCCGTACGGCTGGAGGAATTCACGGTCCGGCACGGCAGCGGCGGCGCAGGACGGTGGCCGGGTGGGGACGGCGCGGTGCGCCGCATCCGCTTCCTGGAGGCCATGACCGTCTCCACGCTCTGCCAGCACCGGAGGGTACGCCCCTACGGCATGGCGGGCGGCGAGCCCGGGGCACTGGGCGCCAACCGGGTGGAACACGCGGACGGCACGGTCACCGAACTCGGCGGAAGCGACTCCGCGGACGTCGCCCCCGGCGACGTACTGGTCGTCGAGACCCCCGGCGGCGGAGGATACGGGCCGCCGTCGCCCGACCCACACCGAGCAGGAGAAGAGATCGATGATCTTCGGCCGTTCTGAGCGCGGCAAGCCCCCGGTCGAGCCCGTCACGCTCAAGATCCTGGTGGCCGGCGGCTTCGGCGTGGGCAAGACGACCCTCGTCGGCGCGGTCAGCGAGATCAGGCCGCTGCGCACCGAGGAGCTGCTGACCGAGGCCGGACGGCCGGTCGACGACGTCAGCGGCGTGGAGGGCAAGCACACCACCACGGTGGCCATGGACTTCGGCCGCATCACGCTGCGCGAGGACCTGGTGCTGTACCTGTTCGGGACGCCGGGGCAGGAGCGGTTCTGGTTCATGTGGGACGAGCTGTCCGAGGGCGCGCTCGGCGCGGTCGTGCTGGCCGACACCCGCCGCCTCGAGGACTGCTTCGCCGCCGTGGACTACTTCGAGCGGCGCTCCATCCCCTTCCTCGTCGCCGTCAACTGCTTCGACGGCGCCGCCCGCCATCCCGTGGACACCGTCCGCCAGGCCCTCGACCTCGACGACCACGTTCCGCTGCTGCTGTGCGACGCCCGCGAACGCGAGTCGGTGAAGGAGGTCCTCATCGAGGTCGTCCAGCACGCGATGGCCCGCGCCGCGGACCGCCGCCGGGCCACCGCCGTCTGACGCCGCGTGAGCGGCCCGGCCCCGGCCCTTGGGCAGGGGCCGGTGCAGGGGCCGCTCACGAGGGGCCAGGGGACTCCTAGTTCTCGCCGTCCTCCAGCCAGCCGAAGCTCCTCTCCACGGCCTTGCGCCAGTTGCGGTACTCGCGGTCACGGACGGCGGCGTCCATGGACGGGGTCCACTCGGCGTCCTTCTGCCAGTGCGACTTGAGCTCTTCGAGGTCGTTCCACACATCCGTGGCCAGCCCGGCCGCGTACGCGGCGCCCAGACAGGTGGTCTCGGAGATCCTGGGACGGATCACCGGCACGTCGAGGACGTCCGCCTGGTGCTGCATGAGCAGGTTGTTCTTGGTCATGCCGCCGTCGACCTTCAGGGTCGTCAGCCGGACCCCGGAGTCCTGGTACATGGCGTCCACGACCTCGCGCGTCTGCCAGCTGGTCGCCTCCAGCACGGCCCGCGCCAGGTGCGCCTTGGTGACGTACCGGGTCAGGCCGGTGACCACCCCGCGCGCGTCGGAGCGCCAGTACGGCGCGAACAGGCCGGAGAAGGCGGGCACGATGTACGCACCGCCGTTGTTCTCCACGCTCGCCGCCAGCGGCTCGATCTCGTCCGCGGTGCGGATGATGCCGAGCTGGTCGCGGAACCACTGCACCAGCGCGCCCGTGACGGCGATGGCGCCCTCCAGGCAGTACACCGGGGCCTCGTCGCCGATCTTGTAGCCCATGGTGGTGAGCAGGCCGCTCTTGGACGGCACGGGCCGGTTGCCCGTGTTCAGCAGCAGGAAACTGCCGGTGCCGTACGTGTTCTTGGCGTCGCCCACGTCATAGCAGGCCTGCCCGAACACGGCCGCCTGCTGGTCGCCGAGCGCGGATGCCACGGGCACCCCGGCGAGCTGGCCGACGGCGGTCCCGTACACCTCGGAGGAGGATCTGATCTCGGGCAGCATCGCCTCGGGGACGTTCATGGCGGACAGGATCGACCGGTCCCACTGGAGGGTCCGCAGGTTCATCAGCATGGTGCGGCCGGCGTTGGTGACGTCGGTGACGTGCCGGCCGCCGTGGACTCCGCCGGTGAGGTTCCAGATCAGCCAGGTGTCGATCGTGCCGAAGGCGATGTCACCACGCTCGGCGCGATCGCGCAGGCCGGGCACGTTGTCCAGCAGCCAGGCCGCCTTGGGGCCGGAGAAGTAGCTGGCGAGAGGCAGGCCGGTCTGCTCGCGGAAGCGATCCTGCCCTTCGGAGCCGCCCAGCTCGTTGCAGAGCGCCGCGGTCCGCGTGTCCTGCCAGACGATCGCGTTGTGCACGGGCTTGCCGGTGGCCCGGTCCCACAGGACGGTCGTCTCGCGCTGGTTGGTGATGCCGAGGGCGCTGAGCTGGTCGGCACGCAGCCCCGCCTTGGCGACCGCGCCCGCGACCACCGCCTGCACCTTCGACCAGATCTCGGTGGCGTCGTGCTCCACCCAGCCGGGCTTGGGGAAGATCTGGCGGTGCTCGCGCTGGTCGACGGCGACGATGGCGCCACTGTGGTCGAAGACGATGCAGCGGCTCGAGGTGGTGCCCTGGTCGATGGCGGCCACGAACCTCTCGGCGTTGTCCGTCATGGCTGTCCCTTGGGGAGTGGAGAAGCGGCCGAGGGCCGGGACCATCCGTCCCCTCGCCCTCACTGGTAACAGTTTGTCCCACATTGACGAATGCAGCCCGGGATGGGCGGCAGGAGCGCCGACGCCCGAGACGCCCGGGTCCGGGGAGTGGGGGAAGTGTTCCCCCGCGCACAGGAAGCGTCAAGGACACCGGCGGCAACCGTGACGACCACCGGCGGAAGACGTCCGCCCACTGATCGGATACAGTCCGCGCGTGCCCGAAACCCCGGACCCGGCCGCCAACTCCGTACCGCACTCCCACTGTTCGAGCTGCGGAGCGCCTTACGACCAGGGCGTCACCGGCTGGCCCCGCACCTGCCCGGCCTGCGGCACCGTGGCCTACCGCAACCCGCTGCCGGTCGCGGTGGCCCTCCAGCCCGTGTACGACACCCGGGGCACCGCCCTGGTCGTCATCACCCGCGCCATCGCCCCCGCGCGCGGGGGAACGGCCCTGCCGGGCGGCTACATCGACGACCACGAGGACTGGCGCCAGGCCGTCGTCCGCGAGCTCCAGGAGGAGACCGGGATCGAGGCGGCCGCGCGCGATGTGCGGCTCGCCGACGCGATGAGCTCGCCCGACGGGCACCTGCTGCTCTTCGGACTGCTTCCGGAGCGCCCCGCCGAGGGCCTGCCGCAGTTCACCGCCACCGAGGAGACGGAGGACCGGCGCCTGCTGCGCAGGCCCGCCGAGCTCGCCTTCCCGCTGCACACCCGGGCCGTCCGGGCCTGGTTCGACGGCCGTTACCTCTGATACCTCTGAAAGGCCGCACCCGCCCCAACGGCCGCTCGGTGCCCGCCCGGACTCAGGACGCGCCGAGCCCCCGTATGCGCACCGGGTGGGGAGGCTCGCCGGCACCGTCCTCCCGCTCGCGCTCGACGACGACCTCCCCGTCCTGCCAACGGGTCGCGTAGCGTTCGAGCTCCGGCTCCTCCCAGCCGTCGCCCGCGTCCGGCACCACCAGCCCGCCGCCCGTCCGCCCCTGGGCGGGCGCCCACACCTCCAGCTCCAGGCCGCCGCCCTCACCCCGCACGGGGATCACCGCGCCCGCTCGCGCGAGCACCGGAATCCGCGCGAGCGGGGCGTCGACCAGCACCTGCCCCGGCCCCTCGTACGCCCGTCCCGTCGCCGTGTCGTACCAGCGGCCCCGCGGCAGCCGCACCGCCCGCCGTTCCGCACCGGGGTCGAGCACGGGCGCCACCAGCAGGCCGTCGCCGAGCAGGAAGGCGTCCTCGCAGTCCCGCAGAGCCCGGTCCTCCGGCGCGCCCCACCACAGCGGCCGCACATAGGGCGCCCCGGTGCGCCGCGCCAGGTGCGCGAGCGTCACGAAGTACGGCAGCAGGCGCCGGCGCTCGACGAGCGCCACGCGCGCGTGCTCCAGGACCTCCGCTCCGAACTCCCACGGCTCCCCGCGCTCCGCCCGCGGGCTCGCGTGCGTGCGGAACAACGGCAGACGGGACCCCAGTTGAAGCCCGCGCAGATACAGCTCGGGGGAGGGGCCGCCGGCCGACCCGCCCACGTCCGGGCCGGAGTACGGCACTCCGCACAGACCCAGTCCCAGCACCAGGGACAGCGACGCCCGCAGCCCCGGCCAGCCGGTGGCCACGTCGCCCGAACAGGTGCCGCCGTAGCGCTGCGTCCCGGCCCAGCCCGAGCGCGAGAAGAGGAACGGCCGCTCCTCGGGCACCAGGTCTCGCAGCCCCTCGTACGCCGCCTCGGCCATGCACAGGGCGTACACGTTGTGCGCCTGGCGATGGTCACCGCCCCGGCCCTCCAGGGCGTGCCGCGCCGACCGGGGCAGGGTCGTCTCGCCGAAGGCGGCGAAGGAGGTCGGCTCGTTCATGTCGTGCCGGAAACCGGCGAAGCCCTGCCCCAGCCGCTCCCGGTACAAGCCGCCCCACCACTGCCGCACGCGCGCGTGCGTGAAGTCCGGGAAAACCGCCTCTCCTGGCCGGGCGACGCCCCGCACCAACCGGCCCGAGGCGTCCCGCACGAAGGCGTCCACGGCCGTTCCGCCGTCGTACACGGCGTTCCCCGGCGCGGCCCTCACGGCAGGTTCGACGACGGACACCAGCCGGATCCCGTCCCGCCGCAGCTCCTCGGCCAGCACCGGCAGCTTGGGGTAGCGGCCCTCGTCGACCGTGAACACCTGGTGCGCGTCGTGGTGGTCGGTGTCCAGGTGCACGGCGTCCAGCGGCAGTTCGTGCTCGTGATAGCCCGCGACGATCCGCCGCACCTCCTGTTCGCCGCCGGAACCCCACCCCGCGTGATGGTGTCCCAGGGCCCACGCCGGCGGGACCGCGGCCGGTCCGGTGAGGGAGGACCAGACGTGCGCCACGCGCGCGGGGGCGCCGACGATCACCCAGCAGCGCAGCGGACCGCCGTCCATCCTGAACTCGCTCGCCCCGGCCCGGTCGTGGCCCGAGCCGGCGCCCTCCGCACCCTCCCGGAGCGTGACCGTGCCGTCCCAGGAGTTGTCGTGGAACACCAGGTGCGTGCCCGCTTCGGCCACGACCAGCTGGACCGGCATGGTGACCTGGAGCGGGTCGTCACAGGGACCGAGCGCATGGCCGGGATCGGTGTTCCACAGGCGATAGGTGCCGTCGCGCAGCCGGGGACCGCCGGCCCGGCCGCCCAGACCGAAGAACCGCGCGTCGGCCGCCACCTCCGACCGCTGCGACCACCGTCCGGGGCCCCCGCCGTCCGGCTCCCACCACCGGGGCGGCAGGTCACGGCGCAGCGGCACACCCCCGGGCGTGCGGACCTCGATCGCGCCGTGCCGCGAGACACCGAGGGTGACCCGTTCCGCCACGACCCGCCAGCCACCGTCCTTGTCCGGCTCCAGCACCGCGCGCGGGTCCGGCTCCGGGCACGGGCCGGCGAGCGCGTACGACGGCTCGGGCCCGGCGCCGTCCCACCCCCAGAAGACGGCCCCGTTCCCGGCGACGGCGATACGGAGCTCCGAGCGGGCGAATCGGACGACACCGCCCCCGGGCCCGGGCTCCACGTCCCGCACCGCACCGGGCACCCGCGCGCGTTCGGCCTCCCGCGACGGCAGGCCGACGGCGTCCGCGCGCCGCCGGCGCCACGCGGCGCGTACGGTGCGCAACCCCTGGGCCACCCCCGCCGAACCGACCGCCTTCACCGAACGCACCAGGTCACGACCGTCCATGCTGCTCACCCTGCCATCGACGGCCGTTGACGCGCGTGGCGTTCAACTGCCGTTCATCCATGCCGCGACCACATCTTCACGACGCGGACTATGTGCGGTGCACCCTGGTGTAGAAGTCGATCACATGGCATCGTCCGTGTCAGCCGCGTCACGCGCACACCCCAGCACGTGCGCGGACCGACGCACACGACGCGCACAGTCCGGGAGCCGCCCCATGTCGACCGCGAACCCCCTGCCGCTCTGGCAGCCCGATCCGCAGCGGATCGCCCAGGCACAGATCACGAAGTTCCAGTCCTGGGCGGCCGAGCACCACGGCGCCCCGGCCCTGGGCGGATACCCGGCCCTGCACCGCTGGTCCGTCGACGAGCTGGAAGCCTTCTGGAAAGCCGTGACGCAGTGGTTCGACGTACGGTTCACCAGCCCCTACGCGCGTGTGCTGGGCGACCGGTCGATGCCCGGCGCCGAATGGTTCCCCGGGGCCACCCTGAACTACGCCGAACACGCCCTGCGCGCGGCCGCCACGCGCGCGGACGAACCCGCCCTCCTCCACGTCGACGAGACACACGAACCGCGCCCGGTGACCTGGACCGAGCTGCGCCGCCAGGTGGGCTCCCTGGCCGCCGAGCTGCGCGCCCTCGGTGTACGCCCGGGGGACAGGGTCAGCGGCTATCTGCCGAACATCCCCCAGGCCGTCGTCGCCCTCCTCGCCACGGCCGCCGTCGGCGCCGTCTGGACGTCCTGCGCCCCCGACTTCGGCGCCCGCAGCGTCCTCGACCGCTTCCAGCAGGTGGAACCGGTCGTCCTGTTCACCGTCGACGGCTACCGCTACGGCGGCAAGGAGCACGACCGCCGCGACGTCGTCACCGAACTGCGCCGCGAACTGCCCACCCTGCGCGCGGTCGTCCACATCCCCCTCCTGGGCACCGAAGCCCCCGAGGGCGCCCTGGAGTGGTCCGACCTGACCTCCGCCGACGTCGACCCCGTCTTCGAACCGGTGCCCTTCGACCACCCCCTGTGGGTGCTGTACTCCTCGGGCACCACCGGCCTGCCCAAGGCGATCGTGCAGTCCCAGGGCGGCATCCTCGTCGAGCACCTCAAGCAGCTCGGCCTGCACTGCGACCTCGGCCCCGGGGACCGGTTCTTCTGGTACACGTCGACCGGCTGGATGATGTGGAACTTCCTCGTCTCCGGACTGCTGACCGGCACCACGGTCATCCTGTACGACGGCAGTCCCGGCTACCCCGACACAGGCGCCCAGTGGCGTATCGCCGCACGCACCGGAGCCACCCTGTTCGGCACCTCAGCCGCCTACGTCATGGCCTGCCGCAAGGCGGAAGTGCACCCCTCGCGCGACTTCGACCTGTCGACGGTGCGATGCGTCGCGACGACCGGATCGCCGCTCCCGCCCGACGGATTCCGCTGGCTGCACGACGAGTTCGCCGAGAGCGGGGCGGACCTGTGGATCGCCTCCGTCAGCGGCGGCACCGACGTGTGCTCCTGCTTCGCGGGAGCCGTACCGACCCTCCCCGTCCACATCGGCGAGCTCCAGGCCCCGTGCCTGGGCACCGACCTCCAGTCCTGGGACCCGAACGGCACACCGCTGGTCGACGAGGTCGGTGAACTCGTGGTCACCAACCCCATGCCGTCCATGCCGATCCACTTCTGGAACGACCCCGACGGCAGCCGCTACCACGACAGCTACTTCGCCATGTATCCCGGCGTGTGGCGCCACGGCGACTGGATCACGCTCACCTCCCGTGGCTCGGTGATCATCCACGGACGCTCCGACTCCACGCTCAACCGCCAGGGCGTGCGGATGGGCTCCGCCGACATCTACGAAGCCGTCGAACGCCTCCCCGAGATCAAGGAATCCCTCGTCATCGGCGTCGAACAGCCCGACGGCGGCTACTGGATGCCCCTCTTCGTGCAGCTGGCACCCGGAGCCGCCCTCGACGACGCGCTGCTCGACCGCATCAAGCGGACCATCCGCGAACAGCTCTCCCCACGCCACGTCCCCGACGAGGTCATCGAGGTGCCGGGCATCCCGCACACCCTCACCGGCAAGCGCATCGAGGTCCCGGTCAAGCGCCTCCTCCAGGGCACGCCGCTGGACAAGGCGGTCAACCCCGGCTCGGTCGACGACCTCGACCTGCTGCGCTTCTACGAGGAGCTGGCCCGCAAGCGCGCCTGAGCGCCGGGTCCCCCCACCGCCCACGGTGGGGGGACCCGCAGGCTCCATGAACGCCTGCCCGCCCCCGTTGTCAGTGGCTCCGGTTACGGTGAGTGAGCATTGATCGACTGCGCTCACAGGGGGAAACATGGCGCACACCGACCACCTGACCATGCGGCGCGTCCTGCGCCGGGAGATCGCCGGCACCATCGGCCTGCTCACCGACGAACAGGACTTCCGCGCCATGCGGCGCTACCGCAGCTTCACGTTCGACGACCACACCGCCTACCTCCACCAGGTCGAGAAACTCCTCCAACTCCTGGCCGCTCAGGGCGGCCACACCACGGTGGCCCTCTTCGACCCCGAGGAGTACGCCGAATACTGCGCGGCGACCGGCCTCGACCCCGACATCCCGTCCAGCCGCGCCCGCTTCACCGCCGAACTCGCGAGCAGGGGCCCCACCCTTCCCTACGACGGCCGGCCCCTGGCCGAACTCGTCCCCGACCTCGTCGACGAGGCCGTCCGCCAGGCCACCTGGGAGTACGCCTCCACCCTGCTGGCCCGGCTCGGCCCCTGCGCCTCCTGCGGCGAGAACATCGGCCGCGCCGCCTTCGCCCGGGCCGCGGACCTCGTCGTCCGCATCCTCGACACCGCCCCGCCCGGCAACCGGCACCTTGTGTGCAGCGTCACCGGCACACCCGAAACCCTCCTCGCCGTCCTCCACGCCGACGACGAAGGCGACGCCACACAACTCGACGAAGCCGAAGCCCTGGAGTTCACCACGGTCCTCGCCCTCGGCATCGCCACCGACGGCCCCGGCGGGCTCGTCATGCGCACCACCGCCCCCGGCACCGCCGACCGCGTCTACGGCTGGCGCCTGCACGCCGGCGGCCTCGAACCCCTCACCGCCGGCGAGGTCTTCGACGCCTACTGCACCGACATCGAATCCGGCGACCTGATCTCCCCGGAATCCGGCGTCGACTACGGCGAGCCGCCCGACCTCGGAGCAGAAGAAGGACCGGCCCCGCAACACGGCTGAACACCCGAGGGGCGCCCCACCCGACAGGTGGAGCGCCCCTCGAAGTCCAGCCTGCGAACGGCCGGCCACGGTCACTCGCCGGACAGCACCGCCTGCGCCGCGGCGCGCGCCTCGTCCGCGCTGTCCGCGGCACGCGCCGCCGCGGCCGCGCGTTCGCACTGCGCCAGCGTGTACTTCGCCAGCGTCGCCCGTACATAGGGAAGCGACGCAGCACCCATGGACAGGGAGGTGACACCCAGACCGGTCAGCACGCACGCGAGCAGCGGGTCGGACGCGGCCTCACCGCAGACCCCGCAGCTCTTCCCCTCGGCCCGTGCCGCCTCGGCGGCGATCGCGACCAGGTCGAGCAGCGCGGGCTGCCAGGGATCCTGCAACCGCGACACCGCACCCACCTGACGGTCGGCGGCGAAGGTGTACTGCGCCAGGTCATTGGTCCCCAGCGACAGGAACTCCACCTCCTGGAGCACCGAGCGCGCCCGCAGCGCGGCCGACGGGATCTCGACCATCGCACCGAACTTCGCCCGCAGCCCCGCGGCACGGCACGCGTCCGCGAACGCCTTGGCGTCCGTGCGGTCCGCGACCATCGGGGCCATCACCTCGAGGTAGACCGGCAGGCCCTCGGCCGCCTTGGCGAGCGCCGACAGCTGGGTGCGCAGCACCTCGGGGTGCTCGAGCAGCGTCCGCAGCCCCCGCACACCGAGAGCCGGGTTCGGCTCGTCGCCCGGCGTCAGGAAGTCCAGCGGCTTGTCCGCGCCCGCGTCCAGCACACGCACCACGACCCGGCCCTCGGGGAAGGCCTCCAGCACCTGCCGGTAGGTCTCGACCTGCTTCTCCTCGGACGGCGCGTTCTTGCTGTCGTCCAGGAACAGGAACTCGGTCCGGAACAGACCGACACCCTCGGCACCGGCAGCGAGCGCCGCGGCCACGTCCGCGGGACCGCCGATGTTCGCGAGCAACGGCACCTTGTGGCCGTCCGAAGTGGCACCGGGACCGGTCGCGGAGGCCAGCGCCGCCTTGCGCTCGGCGGCCGAGGCCTCCAGCTGCGCCTTCTTCTCCTCACCGGGGTTCACGAAGATCTCGCCGGTGCTGCCGTCGACGGCGATGACCGTGCCCTCGGCGAGCTCGACGGCGCCGGGCAGCGCCACGACGGCCGGCACACCGAGCGCGCGCGCCAGAATCGCGCTGTGACTCGTCGGCCCGCCCTCCTCGGTGACGAAGCCCAGTACCAGGGTCGGGTCCAGCAGCGCCGTGTCCGCCGGCGCCAGGTCACGGGCGACCAGCACGTACGGCTCGTCGCTGTCCGGCACACCCGGCATCGGCACACCGAGCAGACGGGCGACGATACGATTCCGCACGTCGTCCAGGTCGGCCACCCGGCCCGCGAGGTACTCACCGGCACCGGCGAGCAGGTCCCGGTAGGCGGCGAACGCGTCGTAGACCGCGCGCTCGGCCGTGCTGCCGACGGCGATACGCCGATCCACATCCGCCATCAGCTCGGGGTCCTGCGCCATCAAGGCCTGAGCCTCGAGCACCGCCTGCGCTTCGCCCCCGGCCAGATTGCCGCGTGCCATCAGATCGGCCGCCACGGCCTCCACTGCCTGACGGGCGCGCCCCTGTTCACGCTCCGCCTCTTCCGCGGGGATCTGCTTGGCAGGCGGCTCCAGCACCGCCGTCCCCATGTGCCGAACCTCGCCGATCGCCACACCGTGGCTCACACCGACGCCTCGCAGCGTTGTCTCCATCTCACCCGTCTCCGATAGTGCGGCGGGTCCCACCGCCGCGGTGGTTGTTGTACGCCGTCCCCGGGAAGGCCGCCCCTGGGAAGGCAGTGCTGTCACTTCCAGGTGAAGAGACGGTCGCCGGCCTTCACCTCTCCGTTGTCGCGGAGATCGGAGAGGCTGTCGGCGGTGGCCTCCAAGGCCACGATGGGGCACACGGGGGACTTGCCGGCGGCTTCGACGGCGGCGGGGTTCCAGCGCACCACCGCCTGGCCGCGCACCACCGTGTCGCCCTTCTTCACCAGCAGCTCGAAGCCCTCGCCGTTGAGCTGGACGGTGTCGATGCCGAGATGGGTGAGCACCCCGCGCCCCTCCTCGTCGACGACGACGAAGGCGTGCGGGTGCAGCGAGACGATGACTCCGTCCACGGGGGCCACGGCGTCGGCGGGCTCGCGTACCGGGTCGAGCGCCGTGCCGGGGCCGACCATGGCTCCGGAGAAGACCGGATCCGGCACGGCGGCCAGTCCGATGGCGCGTCCTGCGACGGGGGACGTCACGGTGGTCATGGGAAGCCTCCCAGGGGTGGAGATTCATGTGCGCCGTCACTGCCTCGCCGGAGACGGCGCAGTGTGGCAGCAGGCTATGTCACGGTAAGTACCGGTTACGGGCGAGAGCTTACACAGCTCACGTTGGTGGTCTAGACCACCAAACGAAACGATTTGCACCCACTCCGCGGATCCATGTACAGTCGTACCCCTGCTCGGGGCTGAGTGACGTCACCAGGCGTCCTTGCCGGGCAGCACCCATACTTGTCAGATCCTATCTCGGGATCACCTTCTGCATGTCTGCAGGACGGTGGTCAGAGAGACCGGAAAAGCCTGATAGAGTTTGGATCACCGAAGGGAAGCCCGGAGGAAAGCCCGAGAGGGTGAGTACAAAGGAAGCGTCCGTTCCTTGAGAACTCAACAGCGTGCCAAAAATCAACGCCAGATATGTTGATACCCCGTCTCCAGCATCTGCTGGGGCGAGGTTCCTTTGAAAAACACAGCGAGGACGCTGTGTGCGAGGGGATCATTCCTCCTCTCGCACCGCTCTCGTGGTGTTCATCCCGATTACGGGA
>NZ_JBSFJL010000004.1:0-143390 GCF_053598035.1 Streptomyces sp. NPDC001204
GCGATGCGTTCGACCGGGTAGTCGGGGTCGACGGGCAGGTAGGCGCCGCCTGCTTTGAGGACGGCGAGTTGGGCCACGATCATGTCGGCCGAGCGAGGCAGGAGGAGTGCCACCAGGCGCTCGGGGCCGACTCCGGCGTCGGTCAGGACGCGGGCGAGCCGGTTGGCGCGTTCGTCCGTCTCCCGGTACGACAGCGACTCCTCGCCGGACACCACCGCGACCGCGTCCGGATCGCGTTCCACGGACGCGCCGAACAGTTGCGGGAACGTCACCGGCAGCACGTCATCGCGCGCCGTGTCGTTCCACTCCACCAGCACCCGATGCCGCTCGGGCGCCGAGAGCACATCGACGGCCCGCACCGGAAGTTCCGGGTCGGCGACCACGGCTTCCAGGAAGCGCACCAGCCGCTCACCCAGCTCCTCGACGGTCGAGCGGTCGAAGAGGTCGAGGCGGAACTCCACGAGGCCGCTGATGCCCTGGAGTTCGCCCTCGCGGTCGACGCTCTCGTTGAAGCTGAGGGAGAGGTCGAACTGGGTGGATTTGACAGGAACTTGACGTACGGTGCAGTCCAGGCCGGTGAGGCCCATGCTGCTCTCCGGCGTGTTCTGCAGTGCCAGCGAGACCTGGAAGAGCGGGTGGCGGGCCAGCGAGCGCTCCGGGTTGAGCACCTCGACCAGCCGCTCGAACGGCACGTCCTGGTGGGCGTAGGCCGCGAGATCCGCCTCACGCACCCGGCCCAGCAGTTCGGTGAAGGTCGGGTCGCCGGACAGGTCGGTGCGCAGCACCAGCGTGTTGATGAAGAAGCCGACGACCCGCTCCAGCGCGTCGTCCGTACGGCCCGCGATCGGGCTGCCCAGCACCACGTCGGACGTCGAGCCGAGCACCGACAGCAGTGAGGCGAGGCCGGCCTGGAGCACCATGAACAGCGTGGTGCCGGTCTGCCGGGCCAGTGCGGCCAGATCGCGGTGCAGCTCGGCCGGGAGGTGCACCAGCAGCGAGTCGGCCCGGTAGTCGGCCTCGGCCGGCCGCGGCCGGTCGGTGGGCAGGCGCAGCTCGTCCGGCAGCCCGGCCAACGTCTCCTTCCAGAAGGCGAGTTGCTGGTGGATCAGGCTGTCCTGGTCGTCCTCGGAGCCCAGGATCCCGTAGTTCCACATGGTGTAGTCGGCGTACTGCACCGGCAGCTGCTGCCAGTCGGGCGTCTCGCCGGCGGCCCGTGAGGTGTAGGCGCGTGCCAGGTCGGCGGAGAACGGGTCGAGCGACCAGCCGTCGCCGGCGATGTGGTGCAGCACGGTCAGCAGGACGTGCGACTCCGGGCCGGTCTCGAACAGGGTGACCCGCAGCGGGGTCTCGACGGCCAGGTCGAAGCTCTGCGCGGACGCCGCCGTGATGGCGGTGTCCAGGTCTGCCGCGGTGGTGCGGACGAGAGCCAGCTCGCAGCCCCGGTCCGGGGAGAGGATCTCCTGGCGCGGCTCGCCGTCCCGGTCCGGGAAGACGGTGCGCAGGCTCTCGTGACGGGCGACCACGTCCCGTACGGCGTCGCGCAGCGCGTCGACGTCCAGCCGCCCGCTGATCTGCACCGCGAGGACGATGTTGTGGGCGGTGCTGGTCCGCTCGAAGCGGTTCATGAACCACAGCCGGCGCTGCGCGTACGACAGGGGGATCTCCGCCGGCCGTTCCCACGGCCGCAGGGTGGCCCGGGCGTCGGCCGCGCCGCCGATGCGGCCGACCAGTTCCGCGACGGTGGGCGCCTCCCACAGCTCCCGCAGCGGCAGTTCGACCTCGAAGACGGATCTGATCCGGCTGACCACACGGGTCGCGTGCAGCGAGTGGCCGCCCAGTTCGAAGAAGTTGTCGTGGACGCCGACCGACGTCAGGTTGAGCATCTCCGCGAACAGCCCGCACAGGATCTCCTCCTGAGGGGTGCGCGGGCCCTGGCGGGTGACCAGCGCGGCGAAGTCGGGGGCGGGCAGCGCCTTGCGGTCCACCTTGCCGTTGGGGGTCAGCGGGAGTGCGTCCAGCGGGACGAAGACGGCAGGCAGCATGTAGTCGGGAAGCCGGGTCGCCGCGTGGGCGCGCAGCGCGTCCACGGCCGGAACCGTCCGGCCGGAGACCGGCACCAGGTAGGCGACGAGGCGGTTCTCGCCCGACTCGTCGGTCCGGGCGACCACGGTGGCCTGGGAGACGTCCTCGTGCTCGGTCAGCACCGCCTCGATCTCGCCGGGTTCGACCCGGAAGCCGCGGATCTTCACCTGGTCGTCCACCCGGCCGACGAACTCCAGCTGGCCGTCGTCCGCCCAGCGCGCCACGTCGCCGGAGCGGTACATGCGGGAGCCCGGCGCGCCGAACGGGTCGGCCGTGAACCGCTCGGCGGTCAGGCCGGCCCGGCCCGCGTAGCCGCGGGCCACGCCGTCGCCCGCCAGGTACAGGTCGCCCGCGACTCCGACCGGGGTGGGGGAGAGCGCGGAATCCAGCACGTAGACCCGGGTGTTGGCGATGGGCCGGCCGATCGCCGGAAGACCCGGCCGGCCGCCCAGCCGGGCCGAGGTGGACCAGACCGTGGTCTCGGTCGGGCCGTAGACGTTGGTGACCTCGGCGGCCAGCTCGCACAGGCGGGTGGCGAGGGTCGCCGGTACCGGTTCGCCGCCGACCAGGACCCGCAGTCCGGCCAGGGCCTTCGGCCGCTCCGAGACCAGGGCCTGCCACAGCGTGGGGGTCGCCTGCATGACCGTGGCGCCGGTGCCGGTGATCAGCCGGCCGAGTGCCGGCGGGTCCAGCACCTGGTCGCGGGAGGCCATGACCACGGTGGCGCCCGCGCTCAGCGGCACGAACAGCTCCAGCGCGGCGATGTCGAACGCGACGGTGGTCACCGCGACCAGCCGGTCGGCGGCCTTGATCTCCGTGCGGCCGCGCATGTCGGCGACCAGGTTGGCGATATTGGCGCGGGAGACCACGACGCCCTTGGGACGGCCGGTGGAGCCGGAGGTGTAGATCGCGTAGGCCGGGTTGGCCGGATGGACCGGCCTGGTCAGGTCGGCGTCGGTCAGCCCGGTGCCGGGAAGCTGCGCGAGGGCGTCGGTGACGGCGGTTCCGTCCAGCACGACGCGCCGCACCCCGGGGGCCTCGGGCAGGCCGGTCACCGAGGAGTCGGTCAGCAGCGCGCAGGGGCGTGCGTCGTCGAGGATGTAGCCGATCCGGTCGGCCGGGTACTCCGGGTCCAATGGGAGGTAGGCGCCGCCCGCCTTGAGGACCGCGAGCAGTGCCGTCAGGAGCGCCCTCCCGCGCGGCAGGGCCACGGCGACCCACGACTCCGGTCCGACGCCCGAGCCCGCGAGATGGCGGGCGAGGCGGTTGGCGCGCTCGTCGAGCTCCCGGTAGGACACCGCGCCGTCCGCGTCGATCACGGCGACGGCGTCCGGGGTGAGTGCCGCGTTCCGCTGGAAGGCGTCGACCAGGGACTCGGCGGCCACGGGCAGCGCGGTGTCGTTCCACTCCGTCAGCAGCCGGTGGCGCTGGGCCGGGGGCAGGGCCCGGACCCGGCCGACGGGTGCCTCGGGATCGGCGTGGATCAGGGTGAGGATGCCGACCAGCGCGTCCAGGATGCCCTGCGCGCGCTCCCGGTCGAACAGGTCCGGTCGGTAGCCGAGCCGGATCCGCATGCGCCGGCCGGGCGCCGGGAACAGGCTCAGCGGGTAGTGGGTCGCGTCCTGGCCGACCGCGCCGGTGATCCGCAGGCCCGCGGCGAGTTCACCGAGCCCGTCGGCCTCCACCGGATAGTTCTCGAACACGACCAAGGTGTCGAACAGTTCGCCGGTCACCCCGGACTGCGCCTGGGCGTCGGCGAGCGTGAGGTGGTGGTGGTCGAGCAGGTCGACCTGTCGGCGCTGCTGCCGTTCCAGCAGCCGCGCCCAGGACTCGGCCGGCCGTGCGGAGACTCGCACCGGCAGGGTGTTGATGAACGAGCCGACCATGTTCTCCACACCGGGGACCGCCGAGGGCCGGCCCGAGACGGTTCCGCCGAACACGACGTCGTCGCGTCCGGTCAGCCGGCCCAGCAGAACGCCCCAGGCCGCCTGCACCACGGTGTTCAGCGTGACGCCGCAGCGCCTGGCCGTCTCGGCCAGCCCGCTGCTCAGCTTCTCCGGCAGCGTGACCAGCAGGTCCTGCGGCACCACCGCGCCGCGGTCGGCGTCCGGCGCGACCAGGGTCGGTTCGCGGACGTCGCCCAGCGCGTCGCGCCAGGCGGCGAGGGCGGCCCGCCGGTCCTGCCGCCCCAGCCAGGACAGGTAGTCGCGGTAGGGCGTCACCGGCGGCAGCTCGCCGCCGGAGTAGAGCGCGAACAGCTCGCGCATCAGCAGCGGTCCTGACCAGCCGTCGAGCAGGATGTGGTGATTGGTCATCAGGAACCGGCAGCGACCCTCGCCCAGCCGGATAAGGGTGAAGCGCAGCAGCGGCGCACGTCTCAGGTCGAATCTGCGCACCCGGTCGGCGGCCATCAGCTCGGCGAGCCGGTCCTCCCGCCGGTCCGCCGGACCATCGGTGAGGTCGACCTCGGACCAGGGCAGCTCGACGCCGCGGTACACCACCTGCACCGGATCACCGTTCTTGCGGCGGCGGAAGCCGGCCCGGAGGTTGGCGTGCCGGCGCAGCAGCCAGGCGGCCGCGTCACGGAGCCGGTCGGTGTCCGGTGTCCCGTCCAGGTCCACCGCGATCTGCACCGTGTAGACGTCGAGTGCCGTCTCGTCGTCCTGCGCGTACTGGGAGTGGAACAGCAGCCCTTCCTGCAAGGGCGACAAGGGCAGGAGATCCTCGATGCGCGACTGGTTCACCATGACAACCCCTCGTCGTCCAGTTCGTTCTCGAACTCGTCCAGTTCCTGCTGGTCCACCGGGACCAAGGTGGGCGTGCCCGACCGGGCGGGTGCCGCCGTGAGGGCGTGGGCGCGGTCGGCCATGGACGTCAGCGCCCGGAACCAGGACTCGGCCAGGTCCCGCACGTCCGCCTCGTCGAACATCCCGTCGGGCCACGCCCACGCGGCGACCAGCCGCGGGCCGTCCGGACGGTCCTCGGTCTGCGCGTTGACGTCCAGGCTGTGCGCCATGGGCATGGCGGCGTCGCCGCCGCCGGTCAGCCCGGCCATACCGGGTGGCGGGCTCCAGTCCTGGGCCGGGGCGTCACCACCGCCGGCGGCGAACCGGCCCAGATAGTTGAACCCGAGCTGCGGCGTGCGCAGGGCGGCCAGTTGCGGCCCCGTGCGCTCGTTGAGGTAGCGCAGCAGGCCGTAGCCGATGCCGCCGTCCGGCAGTTCGCCGAGCTGGGCGCGCACCTTGGCGAGCACGGCGTCCACCGCCTCGCCGCCGCCCCAGAAGTCGTTCCAGTCCACCTGCCCGGGATTGAGGCGCACCGGGAAGGAACTGGTGAACCAGCCGACGGTCCGGCCCAGATCGGCGCCTGTGACCACCGGCTCGCGGCCGTGGCCCTCCATCTCGACCAGCACCGCGTTCCCCCGGGTCGGCCGGCGCCGGGCCCGCCAGGAGGCCACGGCCACCGTGTAGGCGGCCAGGAGCACGTCCTTGATCCCGGCGTCGAAGGCGGCCGGCACGCTCGTCAGCAGCGGCTCGGTCACGTCCGCGGGGAGCGTGAGGCGCAGGCTCCGCGCCGTGCCGAACACGTCCCGCTCCCGGTCCAGCGGCCGGGCACCCAGTCGCGGGTCGGGGCCGCTCAACGCGGCTCGCCACAGCGGAAGTTCCTCGATCCGGAGCGCACTCTCGGCCTCCTCGGCCAGGCGTCCGGCCCAGGTGCGCAGCGAGGTGGGCACCACCTCGAGGCGCGGTTCCTCACCGGCCGCCACCTGGGACCAGGCGGTGGCCAGGTCCGGCAGCAGGATCCGCCAGGACACGCCGTCCACCACCAGGTGGTGCACGGCCAGCAGCAGCAGGCCGGGCCGGTCTGCACCGGAGTCGAACCAGACCGCCCGCACCAGCGAGCCGGACTCCGGCGTCAGCCGCCGCGCGGCCGCCCGGCCGTGCTCCACCAGCAGGGCGCGCTGCGCCTCGGCGTCCCCGGATGCGGCGACGTCCGCGAAGTCCACCCGGTGCACCAGCTGTTCGGCGCGGACCTCGCCGCGGGGGCGTACCTCGATCCGCCAGTCCTCCTCGCCGGACCTGCTCAGCCGCAGCCGCAGCGCGTCGTGCCGGTCGAGCACGGCCTGTACGGCGGCGGTCAGTCCGGCGAGGTCGAGCGCGGCGGGCGTCCGGACCGTCATCGCCTGGTGGAAGCCGTCGACCGGGCCTCCGTGCTCCCGCCACCAGTGCATGATCGGGGTCAGCGGCAGCTCTCCGATGCCCGCGTCCGCGTCCTCGGTGAAGGACTCGGTCGCGGCCTCGGCGATCCCGGCGAGCGCCGCGGGGGTGCGGTGCTCGAACACGTCCGCCACCGTGAGTTCGATCCCCGCCGCCCGGGCCCGGCTGACCAGTTGGATGGAGACGATGCTGTCGCCGCCGAGGTCGAAGAAGCCGTCGTCGGCCCCGACCGTCTCCCGGCCGAGCAGTTCGGCGAAGATCCGGCACAGGGCGGCCTCCCGCTCGGTGGCCGGACCGCGGCCGGGTTCGTCGGTGCCGAACTCGGGAGCCGGCAGCGCGGCGCGGTCCAGCTTGCCGTTCACGGTGAGCGGCAGCGCGTCCAGCACGACGAAGGCGGCGGGGACCATGTAGTCCGGCAGCGCGGCCGCGACGTCCTTGCGCAGCACGGCCTGCTCCGGCGGTTCGGCACCCTCTTCCGGGACGACGTAGGCCACGAGCTGTCTGAGGCCGGGCCGGTCCTCGCGTACGACCACCGCGGCCTGGGCGAGTCCGGGCCGGGCGAGCAGTGCGGTCTCGATCTCGCCGGGTTCGACCCGGAAGCCGCGGATCTTGACCTGCTGGTCGGAGCGTCCGACGAACTCCAGCTCACCGTCGCGGTTCCAGCGCACGAGGTCGCCGGTCCGGTACATCCGGGTGCCGGGCGGCCCGAACGGGTCGGCCACGAATCTCTCCGCGGTCAGTGCCGAGCGGCCCAGGTAGCCCAGCGCCACTCCGGCACCGGAGACGCAGAGCTCGCCCGCGACGCCCACCGGCACCGGGCGCAGCCGCTCGTCGAGCACCGCGACACGGGTGCCCGCGACCGGGCGGCCGATCGGCGGCGTCGTGTCGCCGGACAGCGGGCCGCTGAGCGTGGCGGCGATGGTGGTCTCGGTCGGCCCGTAGGCGTTGACGACGGTGCGTCCGGCCGACCAGCGGGCCAGCAGGCCCGGTGAGAGCGCCTCGCCGCCGGAGACGACGCAGCGCAGGCTGGGCAGGTCCCGCTCCGGGAGGGTGCCCAGGAGCGGGGCGGGCAGCATCACATGGGTGGCCTCGGAGGCTTCGAGGACGTCGGCCAGGCCCTCGCCGATCAGGTCGCGGCCTGGGCCCGGCAGGGCGAGCGTGGCCCCGGACAGCAAGGCCATCGCCAGATCGCCCACCGACACGTCGAAGTTGGTCGAGACCACCTGGAGCACCCGGCTTCCGCCGTCCAGGCCCAGCCGTTCGACGTGGCTGTGCACGAAGGACGCCAGACCGGTGTGCCCGACCAGTACGCCCTTGGGCCGGCCGGTCGACCCGGAGGTGTAGACGACGTAGGCGGGGCTGTTCACGGTCCCCGCCTTCGGCGGGTCGGTCGCCGGACGAGCGGCCACCGAGGTGGCGAATCCCGGTTCGTCCAGGACCCAGGTCGGCACGGCCGGTGCGGAGGGCAGCAGGCCGCGTGAGGCCCCGGTGGCGAGCAGGGCGGCCGGTGCGGCGTCCGCGAGCATGAAGGCCACGCGCTCGGCCGGGTACTCCGGATCGACCGGCAGGTGGACGGCGCCCGCCTTGGCCACCGCCAGGAACGCGGTGACCTGCTGGGGGGAGCGCGGGACGGCGACCGCGACGATCCGGCCCGGGGCGACCCCGCGGGCGATCAGTTCGTGGGCCAGCCGGTTGGCCCGGTGGTTCAGCTCGGCGTAGCTGGTCGCTTCGCCCTCGCACCACAGGGCCGTCGCTCGCGGGGTGCGCGCCGCCTGCGCCTCGAACAGCTCGGCCAGGGTGCCCGCCGGCGCCTCGGGCTCGGTGCCGCTCCATGCGCCGAGCAGCAGCTCCCGCTCGCCGGCGGTCAGCAGGTCGTGCTCCCCGATCGGCCGGTCCGGCTCGGCCAGCAGCCGCTCGAGCAGTGCGACCAACCGGTCCGCCAGCGACTGGACGGTGCCCTCGGTGAACAGGTCGGTGCTGTACTCGACCACACCGACGATGCCGTCCGGCCGCCCGTCCGCGTCCACCGTCTCGGCCAGGTTGAACGCCAGGTCGAACTTGGCCACCCGCAGGCCGTGGGGCTGCTGGGCGATGGTCAGGTCGTCGCCGAGGCTCAGCTCGGCCGGCGGGGTGTTCAGCAGGTTGAGCATCACCTGGAGCAGCGGGTGCCGGGACATCGAGCGGGTGGGGGCGAGCACCTCCACGAGCCGTTCGAAGGGCACGTTCTGGTTCTCGAAGGCGGCGACGTCGCTGCGCCGCACCCGCTCGACCAGTGCCCGGAAGGTCGGGTCGCCGCTGGTGTCCGTGCGCAGCACCAGGGTGTTGACGAAGAAGCCGACCAGCTCGTCCAGGGCGTCGTCGGTGCGTCCGGCGACCGTGGTCCCCAGTGGGATGTCGCTGCCCGCGCCGATCCGGTCGAACAGCGCGGCGAGCGCGGCCTGCACCACCATGAAGGGGCTGGCCCCCGCGGTCTTCGCCAGCTCGACCAGCGCACGGTGCGCCGGAGGCTCGAACCGCAGCCGGACCAGTCCGCCTCGGTGGCTGGGCCGGGCCGGGCGCGGCAGGTCGGTCGGCAGCGCCAGTTCCTCCGGCATGCCGGCCAGCTGCTCGCGCCAGTGGCCCAACTCCGCCGCCAGCCGGGAGTCCTGGTCGTCCTCGCTGCCGAGCACGTCGCGCTGCCAGAGGGCGTAGTCGGCGTACTGCACGGCGAGCGGCGTCCACTGCGGGGCCCGCCCGGCCGTCCGGGCCCGGTAGGCGTCGGACAGGTCGCGCAGCAGCGGGCCCAGCGACCAGCCGTCGCAGCAGATGTGGTGGACCAGGAACACCAGCACGTGGTCGCGCCGGCCCACGGTGAACAGGTGCACCCGCACCGGCAGTTCGGCGGCCAGGTCGAAGCCGTGGCCGACGGCCCCGGCGACCGCGGCGTCCAGTTCGTCCGGTGCGACGTCGGCGATCCGCAGCCGGGGTGTCGCCGCCTCCGGGTCCAGGATCTCCTGGCGGGGAGTGCCGCCGGTCTCGGGGAACGTGGTGCGCAGGCTCTCGTGCCGGGCCACCACGTCACCGATCGCGGCCTGCAACGCCTCCACGTCGAGGGAGCCGGTGAGCCGCATGGACAGCGGGATGTTGTACGTCGGGCTGGGTCCCTCCAGGCGGTTGAGGAACCACAGCCGGCGCTGTGCGAACGACAGCGGGACGTGCTCCGGCCGCTGCCGCGGCACCACGGTCCGCCGGGCTTCCCCGGCCCCGCCGACCAGCACGGCCAGCCCGGCCACGGTCGGGTTCTCGAAGAAGTCGCGCAGCGGCAGTTCGGCGGCGAACTCGCTGCGGATCCGGCTGACCAGCTTGGTCGCCTGCAAGGAGTGCCCGCCGAGTTCGAAGAAGTTCGCCTCGACGTCGACGTCCTCGTCGCCCAGCACCTCGGCGAAGATCTGCCGCAGCCCGGCCTCGGTCGCGTTGCGCGGGGTACGGCCACCGGAACGACCGGTGGACTCCGGCGCGGGCAGCGCCCGGCGGTCGATCTTCCCGTTGGGGGTCAGCGGCAGCGTCGGGAGCACCACGAAGGCCGACGGCACCATGTAATCGGGCAGCCGCGCGGCGACATGCTCCCGCAGCGCCGCCGCCGAGGGCGTGGAACGGCTTTCCCCGGCGACCACATAGGCGACCAGGCGCCTCTCGCCCGGCTCGTCCTCCCGGGCGAGCACGGCGGCCTGCGCCACGTCGGGGTGGGCGGCGAGCAGCGACTCGATCTCGCCCGGTTCGATGCGGAAGCCGCGGATCTTGACCTGGTCGTCGGAGCGTCCGACGAACTCCAGGTCGCCGTCCGGCAGCCGGCGGACGAGGTCGCCGGTCCGGTACATCCGGGAGCCGGCGGGCCCGTACGGGTCGGCCGTGAACCGCTCGGCGGTCAGTCCGGGCCGGCCTGCGTAGCCGCGGGCCAGACCGGCCCCGGCCAGATACGCCTCGCCGGGCGTGCCGACCGGAACCGGTTGCAGCGCCTCGTCGAGGACCAGCACCCGCACGTTCCACAGCGGGCGGCCGATCGGCGGGTTGACGCCCGCGGTGAGCGGTGCGCTGACGGTGGCGCACACGGTCGCCTCGGTCGGGCCGTAGGCGTTGAGCAGCCGACGGCCGTCCGCCCAGCGGGCGATCAGGTCGGGCGCGGACGCCTCACCCGCGACGATCACGTTCATGCCGTCCGGGAGCGCGCCCGGCGGCAGCACCGCGAGCGCGGCCGGCGGAATGTTGGCGTGCGTGACCCGTTCCCGGGCCAGCAGCGCGGCCAGCGGCTCGCCGACCGCCAGGTCCTCGGCGGGGGCCATCACCAGGACGCCGCCGACCAGCAGTGGCGCGAGCACCTCCCAGATGGCGGCGTCGAAGCTGGAGGAGGCGAACTGGAGCATCCGGCTGCTCGCGTCGAGGCCGAACTGCTCGCGGATCGCTCCGAAGCCGCCGATGCCCTCGTGCGGGACCACCACGCCCTTGGGCGTGCCGGTGGAGCCGGAGGTGTAGATCATGTAGGCGGCGTTGGCGGGGGAGGCCGTGCGGCCCGTGTCCGGCGCGGTGTCCGGCAGCGCGGCCAGTTCGGCGCGCACACCGGCGTCGTCGAGGAGCATCCGCGGGACGTCGGAGCCGGGCAGCCCGGCGGCGGCCGGTCCTTCGGTCAGCAGCACGGCCGGCCCGGCGTCGGCGAGCATGAAGGCGATCCGCTCGGCCGGATAGGCCGGGTCCACCGGCAGGTAGACGGCACCGGCCTTGAGCACTGCCAGCAGTGCGACCACCGACTGCGGCGTCCGCGGCAGCGCGACGGCCACCACGTCCTCGGGGCCGACGCCCCTGCCGACCAGCAGGTGCGCGAGGCGGTTGGCCTCGGCGTCCAGTCGCGCGTACCCCAGCTCCGTGCCGTCGAAGCTGATCGCCACCGAGTCCGGGGTGGCGGCGGCCTGACGGCCGAACAGCTCGGCGATGGTGCCCCGGGGCACGTCGTGCGCGGTCGCGTTGAAGTCGTACAGCACCTGCTGCCGCTCCGCCGGGGAGAGTACCTCCAGACGGCTGATCGGCAGGTCCGGGTCGGCGCAGGCGGCGTCCAGCAGGCGCAGCAGCCGGTCGGCCATCCGCGAGACGGTCTCCGGGTCGAACAGGTCGTTGCTGTACTCGACCAGGCCGGTCATGCCCAGCGGTCCGCCCTGCTCGTCGTAGCGTTCGCGCAGGCTGAAAGCCAGGTCGAACTTGGCGGCGCCGATGCCGACGCCCTGCGCGCCGATCTCCAGACCGGGCAGTCCGATCTCGACGTCGGCGGTGTTCTGGAGGTTCAGCCACACCTGGAAGAGCGGATGACGGCCGAGGGAGCGTTCGGGGTTGAGCACCTCCACCAGTCGCTCGAACGGCACCTCCTGATGGGCGTAGGCGGCGAGGCTGTTCTCGCGGACCCGGTCGAGGAGTGCGGCGAAGCTCGGGTCGCCGCCGGTGTCGGTGCGCAGCACCAGGGTGTTGACGAAGAAGCCGACCAGGTCGTCCAGCGCCTCGTCGTCGCGGCCGGCGACCGGGGTGCCCAGCGGGATGTCGGTGCCCGCGCCCAGCCGGGTCAGCAGCGCGGTGAGCGCGGCCTGGCCGACCATGAACAGGCTGGTCCTGGTCCGCCGGGCCAACCGCGCCATCCGGTCGTGCAGTTCGGCCGGGACCGCGAAGGGAACCGTGGAGCCCCGGTGACTGGCCACCGCGGGCCTGGGCCGGTCGGCGGGCAGCCGCAGCTCGTCCGGCAGCCCGGTCAAAGCGGCCCGCCAGAACTCCAGTTGCCGGGCGATCCCGCTGTCCGGCTCGGTCTCGCTGCCCAGCACCTCGCGCTGCCACAGCGTGTAGTCCGCGTACTGGACCGGCAGCGGCGCCCAGTCGGGCGCGCGGCCCGCCAGCCGGGCGCCGTACGCCTCGGCCAGGTCGCGCGCCATCGGCGCCATGGACAGACCGTCGCCCGCGATGTGGTGCATCACGATCAGCAGCACATGGCGGTCCGGACCGAGCCGGAACAGGTGTGCCCGCAAAGGAAGTTCACCAGCCAGGTCGAAACCGCTAAAGGCGGCCTCCTCCAGGGCGGCTTCCAGACCGGCCTCGTCGGCCTCGGAGACGACGAAGACGGGGGCGGCCTGTCCGGCTTGGGCGATCGACTGGCGGGGAGTGGCGTCGATCTCGGGGAACGTGGTGCGCAAGCTCTCGTGCCGGGCCACCACGTCACCGAGCGCGGCCCGCAGCGCCTCGACGTCGAGCGGGCCGGTCAGCCGGGCGGCCAGCGGCAGGTTGTACGTGGAGCTCGGGCCCTCAAGACGGTTGAGGAACCACAGCCGGCGCTGCGCGAACGACAGCGGGACCAGGTCCGTGCGGGGCATCGCGCGGACCGCGGCGCGGGCTCCCGCCGCGCCCGCCGCCTTGCCGGCCAGGCCCGCCACGGTCGGGGACTCGAAGACGTCCCGTACGGCCACTTCCACGCCCAGCGTGCCGCGGATCCTGCTGACCAGTCTGGTCGCCAGCAGCGAGTGGCCGCCGAGGGCGAAGAAGTCGTCGTCGACGCCGACCGAGCCGACACCGAGCACCTCGGCGAACAGGCCGCAGAGGATCTCCTCCCGCGGGCCGCGCGGGGCGCGCCCTTCGGGCGCCTCGGGCTCGGGCACCGGCAGCGCGGCCCGGTCCAGCTTGCCGCTGGGGGTCAGCGGGAACGCGTCCAGGAGCACGAACGTCCCGGGCACCATGTGGTCCGGCAGCGCGGCCGCGACATGCGCGCGCAGCGCGGTCCGCCCGATCGCGCCGGCCACCGGCACCACGTAGCCGACCAGACGGCGGCCGCCGCGCGCGTCCTCCCGGGCCACCACGGCGGCCTGCGCCACCTCGGGGTGGGTGCGCAGCACGGCCTCGATCTCGCCCGGCTCGATCCGGAAACCGCGGATCTTCACCTGGTGGTCCGCGCGGCCGGCGTACTCCAGCTCACCGCCGCGGTTCCAGCGCACCAGGTCGCCGGTGCGGTACATCCGGGCGCCGGGCGGCCCGAACGGGTCGGCCGTGAACCGCTCCGCGGTCAGGCCCGGACGGTCGTGGTAGCCGCGGGCCAACTGCGCGCCCGCGATGTACAGTTCGCCGCCGACGCCGTCCGGCACCGGTCGCAGGGCCGCGTCCAGCACGTACACCTGGGTGTTCCACACCGGACGCCCGATCGGCGCGCCGTGCCGGGGCCAGGACGAGCGGTCCGCGGGCAGGGTGTGCGCGGTGACCACGTGCGTCTCGGACGGGCCGTAGTGGTTGTGCAGCACGCGGTCCGGGTTCGCGCCGCACAGCTCGCGCACCCGGTCGCCCAGCACCAGCGCCTCACCGGCCTGCGCGACATGCCGCAGGTCCGGCAGATCGGTGCCGTGCTCCGCGACGGCCTCGCCGAGGGCGTCCAGCATCATGGTCGGCGCGTACAGCTCGGTGACGTTCCGCTCCCGCAGCCAGCGCGCGAACTCCGCCGGGTCGCGCCGGGTCTCCTCGTCCGGCACCACCAGCGTCCTGCCGTCGAGCAGGGCCGAGAGGATCTCCTGGGCCGAGACGTCGAAGCTGATCGCGGTGAACTGGGCGGTCCGGGCGCCCGGTTCGGCGGGGACGTGCGCGGCGTGCCAGGACATCAGGTTGACCAGCGCGCCGCCGGGCATGACCACGCCCTTGGGGCGGCCGGTCGAGCCGGAGGTGTAGATCAGGTAGGCGGGGTGCTGCGGCAGCAGCGGCCCGGTCCGCTCGTCGTCGCCGGGGTCGGTGTCCGCCGTCGCGGCCAGTTCGGCCCGTACATCCGGGTCGTCCAGTGCCAGCGTCGGCCCGGCGGGCAGCCGGCCGGCGACCCCGGTGGTGGACAGCACCAGTCGGGGAGCGGCGTCGGCCAGCATGAAGGCGATCCGCTCGGCGGGGTACTCCGGATCGACCGGCAGGTAGCCCGCGCCGGACTTGAGCACGGCGAGCAGACCGACGATCAGCTCCACCGAGCGGGGCAGGGCAAGACCCACGATGTGCTCGGGACCGATGCCACGGCCGATCAGCAGCCGGGCGAGCCGGTTGGCCCGCGCGTTCAGCTCGGCGTAGGTCAGCTCCTCGTCACCGCACACCAGCGCCGGGGCGCCGGGGTGCCGTGCGACCCCGGCCTGGAACAGCGCGGGCAGCGAGGCGGCGGGCACCTCGTGCTCGGTTGCGTTGCGGATGACCAGCAGCTCGTGGCGGGCGACCGGGTCCAGTACGTCGGCCTTGCTCACCGGGCGGGCCGGTTCGGCGACGACGCCCTCCAGTACCCGCACGAAGGACGCCGCGATCCGCTCGGCGGTCGGCTCGTCGAACAGGTCCCCGCTGTACTCCACGAAGCCCTCGACGCCGCCGGGACGCCCGTCGGCCGTGTAGCTCTCGCGCAGGCTGAACAGCAGGTCGAACTTGGACACCCCGGTGTCGACGCGTTGCGTGCCGACCCGCACGCCCGGCAGCCGGAACGGCGCGGTCGGGTTGTTGTGCAGGGTGAGCATCACCTGGAACAGCGGGTGCCGGGACATCGACCGGCCGGGGTTCAACACCTCGACCAGCCGCTCGAACGGCACCTCCTGGTGCGCGTAGGCGGCCAGGTCGGCCTCCCGCACCCGGCCGAGCAGCTCACGGAAGTCGGGGTCCCCGGAGAGGTCGGTGCGCAGCACCAGGGTGTTGATGAAGAAGCCGACCAGGTCGTCCAGCGACTCGTCGCCGCGCCCGGCGATCGGGGTGCCGAGCGGGATGTCCGTTCCGGCGCCCAGCCGGTGCAGCAGCACCGAGAGGCCCGCCTGCAACGTCATGAACACGCTGGCCTGGCAGCTGCGGGAGAGCGCGACCAGGCGCTGGTGGACCTCCCGGTTGATCCGGAAGCCCACCGTGCCGCCCCGGTAGGAGGGGGTCGCGGGACGCGGCCGGTCGACCGGCAGGTCCAGCTCGTCCGGCAGGCCGGCCAGCGTCTCGCGCCAGAAGGCCAGTTGCCGCGACACCGCGCTGTCCGGGTCGTCCTCGCTGCCGAGCCCCTCGCGCTGCCACAGGGCGAAATCCGCGTACTGCACGGGCAGCGGTGCGAACGACGGCTCACCGCCGTCGCGCCGCGCGCCGTAGGCGGCGGACAGATCGCGGCCGAACGGCACGGCCGACCACTCGTCCATCACGATGTGGTGCATCACCACCAGCAGCACGTGCTCCTCGTCGCCCAGCCGCAGCAGCCGCGCCCGTACCGGCGGCTCGGCGGTCAGGTCGAAGCCCTCGCCCGCGGCCCCGGCCAGCGCCGCCGCCAGACCGGCCGGGTCGACGTCGGTCACCCGCAGTTCGGGGACGGTGTCCACCACGACCTGGCAGGGCGTGCCGTCACGGTCCGGGAAGACCGTGCGCAGGCACTCGTGCCGCCGGGCCACGTCGGCCAGCGCCGCGCGCAGCGCCGCCACGTCCAGCGGGCCGGTCAGCCGGGCCGCCATCGGCACGTTGTAGGCCGGGCTCGGACCCTCGAACCTGTTGATGAACCACAGCCTGGTCTGCTGCAGCGACAGCGGCACGTCGACCGGGCGCGGCACCGGCTCGATCCGCCGGGCCACCGGCCCGTCGGAGGTGAGCAGTTGGGCGAGCGCGGCCACCGTCGGCGACTCGAACAGGCTGCGCAACGAGATCCGCACGCCGAACACCGAGCGGATCCGGGTGACCAGCCGGGTCGCCAGCAGCGAGTGGCCGCCGAGTTCGAAGAAGCTGTCGTCGATGCCCACGACGGACGCGCCGAGGATCTCCGCGAACAGCCCGCACAGGATCTCCTCCTGGGGAGTGCGCGGTGTGCGGCCCGAGGCCACCCCGGAGAAGTCGGGGGCCGGCAGCGCCCGCTTGTCCAGCTTCCCGTTGGGCGTCACCGGGAGTTCGTCGAGCATCATGAACGCCGCGGGCACCATGTGGGACGGCAGCGCGTTCGCGACGGCGGTGCGCACGTCGGCCACGCCCGGCGCGGCGGTGCCGGCCTCCGGCACCAGATAGGCGACCAGCCGGTGGTCGCCCGGCCGGTCCTCGCGGACGATCACGCTGGCCTGGGCGATGCCGTCCTGGGCCAGCAGCACCGACTCGATCTCACCGGGCTCGATGCGGAAGCCGTGCAGTTTCACCTGGCTGTCTGCGCGTCCCCGGAAGACGAGCCGGCCGTCCTGGTCCCAGGTGGCGACGTCTCCCGTGCGGTACATCCGCGCGCCGGGCCCCTCGAAGGGGTTGGCGACGAACCGTTCGGCGGTGAGCGCGGGACGGTCGAGGTAGCCGCGGGCGAGGCCCGCTCCGGAGAGGTAGAGCTCGCCGGGGACACCGGGCAGCACCGGGCGCAGCGCGGAGTCGAGGAGGTACACGCGGGCGCCGGTGATCGGGCCGCCGATGGGTGGTACGACCTCTCCGGCGAGCGGGGTGCTCATGGTGGCGCACACGGTGGTCTCGGAGGGACCGTAGGCGTTGATCATGCGGCGGCCGGCGGACCAGCGGCCGACGAGTTCGGGTGCGGTGGCCTCGCCGGCGACCACCAGGGTGATGCCTTCGGGGAGGGCGCCCCGGTCGAGGACGGCGAGGGCGGCCGGGGGGATGGTGGCGTGCGTGACGCGCTGCTCGGCGACGAGGTCGGCCAGCGGCTGCCCGGGGCGGAGCCGCTCGGCGGGGGCCAGGACGAGGGACGCGCCGGTGAGCAGGCCCATGACCAGCTCCCAGAAGGCGGCGTCGAAGCTGAGGGAGGCGAACTGCAGGACCCGGCTGCCGGGGCCGACCTCGAAGCGTTCGGTCTGGGCGGCGACGAGGGAGGCGATGCCGCGGTGGGTGACGACGACGCCCTTGGGCCTGCCGGTGGATCCGGAGGTGTAGATGAGATAGGCGGGGTGATCGGCCGTCAGATGCGAGGCGGGGGACGGGTCGGCGGGGGCGGCGGCGATGCGTGCGGCGGTGGCGGGGTCGTCCAGCGCGAGGAGGCAGCGGTCGCCGGCCGGCAGGCCGGCGGCGACGGCAGTGGTGGTGAGGACGACTCCGGGCCGCGCGTCGTCGAGCATGTGGGCGATGCGCTCGGCCGGATAGTCGGGGTCCACCGGCAGATACGCCGCCCCGGCCTTGTGCACGGCGAGTACGGCGACGGCGAGGTCCGCCGATCGCGGAAGTGCCAGGGCCACGTACTGCTCGGGCCCGACTCCGGCGGAGACGAGGTGATGGGCCAGCCGGTTGGCGCGGCGGTCCAGCTCGGCGTAGGACAGCGTGGTGTCCTCGAAGACGACGGCCGGGTCCCGCGGGGCCACGGCGACCCGCTCGGCGAACAGCTCCGGCAGGGTTCTCGGACGCTCGCCTCCCGTGTCGTTGCGCCGCAGCAGGACCTCTTCGCGCTCCTGCGGGGCGAGCACGTCCAGACGGCCCACGGGGCAGTCCGGGTCGCGCACCACCGCCTCCAGCACCCGCACCAGCCGGGCGCCGATCGCCTCCACGTCCGCCGGGCGGAAGACGTCCGGCCGGTAGCCGAAACGGATCCGCAGCGTCTCGCCGGGCAGGGCGGCCACGCTGAGCGGGTAGTGGTTGGCGTCCGCGCCGTGCGCGCCGACGATCGTCAGCCCGGCCAGCTCACGGAACCCCTTCTCGTCGAAGGGGTAGTTCTCGGTGACGGTGATGGTGTCGAACAGTTCGCCGGACGCGCCGGCCAGGGCGTGCACGTCGGGCAGGTTCAGATGCTGGTGGGACATCAGCCCGGCCTGCTGCCGCTGGAAGCGGGCCAGCATCTCACCCACCGGCTCCGACGGGTCGAGGCGCACCCGCACCGGCAGGGTGTTGATGAACAGGCCGACGATGCTCTCCACACCGGGGATGTCCGCCGGACGTCCGGAGACGGTGCCGCCGAACACCACGTCGGTGCGGCCGGTCAGCCGGCTCAGGACGAGCGCCCAGGCGCCCTGGAAGACCGTGTTGACGGTCAGGTCGCGTCCGCGGGCCGCCGCGGTCAGCTCGCGGCTCAGCCCCGCCGGAACCTCCACCAGCAGGCGCTCGGGCGCGACCGGGGTGCGCAGCCGGTCGTCGGACACCAGCCGCGTCGGCTCCTCGACGCCGCTCAGCACCGTCCGCCACGCCTCCTCCGCCGCGGGCCGGTCCTGCCCGGCCAGCCAGGCGAGGTAGTCGCGGTAGGGCGTCACCGGCGGCAGCGCCGACTCGTCGCCGCCCGCCGCGTAGAGCGTGAACAGGTCCGTCATCAACCGGCCCACCGACCAGCCGTCCAGCAGGATGTGGTGGTGCGCCATGACGAGCCGGTGGGCGCGCTCGCCGTGCTGGATCAGCGTGAAGTGCAGCAGCGGGGGCCGTGCCAGGTCGAAGGCGCGCTCCGACGCGGCAGCGGTCAGCTCCCGCAGCCGCGCCGCCTGCTGCTCCTCGGGCAGGTCCCGCAGGTCGAACTCCTCCCAGGGCAGGGGGACTTCGCGCGGGATGAGCTGCACCGGGCGGCTGAGCCGCTCGTAACGGAAGGCGGCCCGCAGGTTGGGGTGCCGGCGCAGCAGGCCCGCCACCGACTCCCTCATCGCCCCGGCGTCCAGCTCGCCTTCGAGGTCGAGGCAGAGTCTCGCCGTGTAGATGTCCAGCGAGCGCTCGTGGTAGACGGTGTGGAAGAGCAGGCCTTCCTGGAGGGGCGAGAGCGGAAGGACGTCCTGGAACCCCGGCTTCGTCATGAGGAGAAGTACCTTCCGTCAGCTTCCAGTACGTCGATGTCGCCTTGGTCGAGACCGGTCAGGGAGAGGTCGGACGGAGTGTGCCCGCCGGCGCCGGAGGCCTCGGAACGGGTGGCGATGGCTTCCAGCGCGCGGAACCAGTCGTCGACCAGTTCGCGCACGGCCGCCTCGCCGAACAGCTCGCCCGGCCAGGAGCAGGTCACGGTCAGGCAGGGGCCTTCGGGACCGTCGAGGACCGAGGTGGTCAGCTCCAGCGCGTGCCCCGCTTCCGGCGTCGGCGCCTGCTCGGTGGGTCCGGCGGAGACCGGCCACTCGGAGGGGGCGCCGTCGTCGAGCCGGCCGAGGTGGGTGAAGCGGATGCCCGGCCGGGGCAGTCCGGTCAGCACGGGGGCGGTGCGCGGGTTGAGATACCGCAGCATGCCGTAGCCGACACCGCCGTCCGGCACCGCGCGCAGCTGCTCCTTGACCGCCTTGACGGCGTTGCCCACGGCCGCGCCGCCCGCGGTCAGCTCGGACCGGTCGACGGCGCCGGCGTCCAGGCGTACCGGGTGTGCCGTGGTGAACCGGCCCAGGGTGCGGGAGAGGTCCTGGCCCTCGGCGAACGGTTCGCGCCCGTCGCGCTCCAGGTCCACCAGGACGCTCGTGCCGCCCAGGTGGTCCCGCAGGTGCCGGCGCCGCCACTGCGGGACGGTCAGCGCCAGCGCGGTGAGCAGCACGTCGTCCACATCGCAGTGGAACGCGGCGGGCACCCGGTCGAGCAGCGGTCCGGTCCGTCGAGCCGGCAGCGTGCGGTGCAGCGTGCCCGTGGCACCGGGCTCGTCCGGCCCGGGAGCCGACGGCCGGTCGGTGAGCCGGGGTTCGGCGGTGCCGAGCGTCGTCCTCCACCAGTCCAGCTCGCGCTCGCGTTCCGGGTCCTGCGCCGTGGCCACCAGTTGCTGTGCCCAGCGGCGGTAGGAGGTGCCGGCCGGTCGCGGGGCGTCCTGGCCCTCTCCGGTCAGGACCCGCCGGCAGGCGGTCAGATCGGTGCGCAGGACGCGCCAGGACACCGCGTCCACGACCAGCCGGTGCAGAACCACCAGCAGCCGGCCCTGCCGTCCGGGTCCGGCGTCGAACCAGACGAACCGGGCGACGTCTCCGGTCTCCGGGTCGAGACGGCCGGCCGCCGGCCCGGTGTGGTCGCGCACCACGGCGGCCAGCCCGTCCGCGTCCAGTCCGGCGACCGCCACGCGGGTCACCCGGCCGGCGGCGTCCACCGTGCCGGGGGGCCGCACCTGAAGGCTCCACCGGGCGCCGTCCTCGCCGCCTTCATGGCGGCCCAGCAGCAGCCGGAGCGCGTCGTGCCGGTCGGTGAGCATGCCCACCAGCTCGCGCAGCTGGTCGAAATCAAGATCGGCCGGGGCGTCAAGCAGCAGCGACTGGTGGTACGCCTGGACCGGGCCGCCCCGCTCCCGCAGCGCGTGCACGGCCGGGGGCAGCGGGACGCCGCCGGTACCGGCCCCGGGTGACTCGACGACGAGGTCGGGCACGTCGGCCGCCACGGACGCGAGTCCTTCGACGGTCCGGTGGACGAACACGTCCTCGGGTTTGATCCGCAGCCCTCTCGCCCGCGCGCGGCCGACCAGGCGGATCGAGACGATGCTGTCGCCGCCGAGGTCGAAGAAGCTGTCGCGGATGCCCACCGAGGGCAGGCCGAGCACCTCGGCGAACACCTCGCACAGCGCTTCCTCGCGCGGTGTGCGCGGCTGCTCGTCGCCGACCAGCACGGCGAAGTCCGGGGCCGGCAGCAGCTTGCGGTCCACCTTGCCGTTCGGGGTGAGCGGCAGGGCGTCGAGGGCGACGAACGCGGCCGGGATCATGTGGTCCGGCAGGACGCGTGCCGCCTGCTCCCGCAACTCGGCCGCGGCCGGCACCTCCCGTCCGGCCGCCGCGACCAGATAGGCCACCAGGCGCTTGTCCCCCTCGCCGTCCTCCCGGGCCACCACGGTGGCGTGGGCCAGTGCCGGGTGAGCGGCGAGGACGGCCTCGATCTCGCCCGGCTCGATGCGGAAACCGCGCACCTTGACCTGGTCGTCGGCCCGTCCGACGAACTCCAGCTCGCCCGCGGTGTTCCACCGGGCGATGTCGCCGGTGCGGTACATCCGGGTACCGGCCGGGCCGAACGGGTCCGCCACGAACCGTTCGCCGGTCAGCCCGGGCCGGCCCAGGTAGCCGCGAGCCACTCCGTCACCGGCGAGGTACAGGTCACCCGCGACGCCGGCCGGCACCGGCGCGAGCCGGGCGTCCAGCACGTACACCCGGGTGTTCGCGATCGGCCGGCCGATCACCGGCGCGCCGGGCCGGTCGTCCAGTGCGGCGGTGGTGGACCACACCGTGGTCTCGGTGGGGCCGTACATGTTCCGCACCCCGGCGGACAGTTCGCGCAGCCGGGCGGCCAGTCCGGTGGGCAGCGCCTCGCCGCCGACCAGGACCCGCAGTCCGGTGAGGGCGTCCGGGTGCCCGGACACCAGTGCCTGCCACAGCGTCGGCGTCGCCTGGACCACGGTGGCGCCCATGCCGGTGATCAGCTTGGCGAGCTCGTCGACGTCCCGCACCTGCTCGGTGGCGGCGAGCACGAGCCGGGCCCCGGCGACCAGGGGCACGTACAGCTCCAGACCGGCGATGTCGAAGGCGACGGTGGTGACGGCCACCAGGACATCCGCCTCGGTGACCGGCAGCCGCTCGCGCATGTCCCGCACGAAGTTGGCGATGTTCGCGCGGGTGACCACCACGCCCTTGGGGCGGCCGGTGGAACCGGAGGTGTAGATCACGTAGGCCGGGTGGTCGCCGTGCGCCGTGCCCGGCAGGTCGGTGTCCGGCAGGACGGCGATCCGTGCCCCGAGCGCCGGGTCGTCCACCGCGACCGTCTCCGCCCCCGCCGGTACGGGCAGTTCGCGGGCGAGCTCGGAGGTCGTCAGCACCAGCGCGGGCGAGCCGTCCGTGAGGATGTGCCGCACCCGCTCGGCCGGGTAGGCCGGGTCGAGCGGTATGTAGGCCGCGCCGGACTTGAGCACCGCCAGCAGCGCCACCACCAGATCCAGCCCGCGCGGCAGGCTCACCGCCACCCGGACCTCCGGCCCGGCGCCGCGGCCGGCCAGGAACCGCGCCAGCCGGTTCGCCCTGGCGTTCAGGCCGGCGTAGGTGATCTCGGCGCAGGTGCTCCCGCCGTCGGCGGCGGCGACCACCGCGACGCGGTCCGGGGTGCGGGCGGCCGCCGCCTCGATCGCCTCGACCAGTGAGTGCGGGCCGGAGTCGGCGCTCGTGGCGTTCCAGTCGCGCAGCAGCCGGGTGCGCTCGGCCGGGGTCAGGACCTCCACGTCACCGACGGGCCGGTCGGGTTCGGCGCACAGCCGTTCCATCAGGTGCGTGAACCGCTCGGCCAGCCCCACCACGGTGTCGTGGTCGAACAGGTCCGTGCTGTACTCGGCGACCGCCTCGATCCCGGCGGGCGTCCGGCCGTCGTCGAACAGCTCGCGCAGGTTGACGTTGAGGTCGAACTTGGCCGTGTTCAGGTCGAGCATGCGGCGCCGCGCGGACACCCCGGGCAGGTCGTAGTCGGCCTCCGGGTTGTTGTGCAGGCTGACCATCACCTGGAAGAGCGGGTGACGGGCCATGACCCGCTCGGGGTTCAGCACGTCGACCAGCCGCTCGAAGGGCACGTCCTGGTGTGCGTACGCGGCCAGGTCGGTCTCCCGTACCCGGTCGAGGAGTTCGGTGAAGGTGGGCTCGCCGGACAGGTCGGTGCGCAGCACCAGCGTGTTGACGAAGAACCCCACCAGGTCGTCCAGGGCCTCGTCCGTACGGCCCGCGATCGGGGTGCCCAGGGGGATGTCGGTGCCCGCGCCCAGCCGGTACAGCAGCACCGACAGTCCGGCCTGGACGACCATGAACATGCTGACCCCGCGGCGGCGGGCGAGGGCCTCCAGGTCCCGGTGCAGCCGCGGCTCCAGCCGGAAGGTGACCCAGCCGCCGCGGTACGAGGGGGTAGCCGGCCGCGGCCGGTCCACCGGCAGGGTCAGCTCGTCCGGCAGTCCGGCCAGCGCCTCGCGCCAGTACGCCGACTGCCGTGCGGCCACGCTGTCCGGGTCGTCCTCGTCGCCCAGCACGGAGTGCTGCCAGAGCATGTAGTCCGGGTACTGCACCGGCAGCGGCGTCCACCGCGGCGCCGCGTCGGCGCACCGGGCGCCGTAGGCGGTGGCGAGGTCCCGGCCGAACGGCCCGGTCGACCAGCCGTCGACGACGATGTGGTGCATCACCACCACGAACACCGACTCCCGCTCGCCGACCCGCAACAGGGCGGCTCGCAGCGGCAGTTCGACCGATAGGTCGAAGCCCTGGCCGGCGATGCGCCGCAACTCCCCGTCCAGCTCGTGCGCCGAGACGTCGAGCACGGTGAACTCCGGTGCGGCGACCGACGGATCGAGTACCACCTGGTACGGACTGCCGTCCCGCTCGGGGAAGATCGTGCGCAGCGACTCGTGGCGGGCGATCACGTCGGTGAGCGCGGAGCGCAGCGCGGAGACGTCCACCGGACCGTCGAGGTCCAGCGCGATCGGCAGGTTGTAGGTGGCGCTGTGGCCCTCCAGGCGGTTCAGGAACCACAGCCGCCGCTGTCCGTGGGACAGCGGCAGGTGCGCCGGCCGCGGGGCGGCGCGCAGCGCCCGCCGGCCCTGTGGCGCTCCGCGCAGCGATCCGGCCAGGGCGGCGACGGTCGGGCTCTCGAACAGCGCGCGGATGGGCAGTTCCGTGCCGAAGGCCGAACGGATCCTGCTGACCAGCCGGGTGGCCAGCAGGGAGTGGCCGCCCAGGTCGAAGAAGTTGTCGTCGACCCCGACCGCGGGCACGTTCAGGATCTGCGCGAACAGAACGCACAACAGCTCTTCCTGCGGTGTGCGCGGCGCGCGGCCGGTGGCGGTGGCGGGGGAGTGGTCCGGCGCCGGCAGGGCCCGCCGGTCGACCTTGCCGTTGGGGCTGAGCGGCAGCTCGTCCATGACCACGAACGCCGCGGGCACCATGTAGTCCGGCAGGTCCGCGGTCACCTCGCGGGCGACCTCGGCCTGGTCCAGCGGGCCGTCCGGCACCAGGTAGGCGACCAGGCGCTGGTCGCCCGGCAGGTCCTCCCGCAGTACGACGGCGGCCTGGGCGACGCCCGCCCGGCGCAGCAGCGCGTTCTCGATCTCGCCGATCTCCACCCGGAAGCCGCGGATCTTGACCTGGTCGTCGACGCGCCGCAGGAAGTACAGCTCGCCGTCCGGGGTCCACTTCACGACGTCGCCGGTGCGGTACATGCGGGAGCCGGGCGGTCCGAACGGGTTGGGAGCGAACCGCTCGGCGGTCAGCGTCGGCCGGTGCAGATAGCCGCGCGCGATCCCCTCGCCCGCCACGTACAGCTCACCGGCCACGCCCATGGGCACCGGCCGCAGGGACGCGTCCAGCACGTACAGCCAGGTGTTGGGCATGGGGCGGCCGATCGGCAGCGGGCCGCTGCCGACGGGTTCGCCGGCCCTGATCACGTGCTGGGTGCAGTTGACCGTGGTCTCGGTGGGTCCGTAGCCGTTGTAGATGTGCGCCTCGGGGTGGCGCGAGCGCCACTCGGTCAAGGTCTCGCCGAGCAGCAGCTCGCCGCCCAGCATCAGTTCGCGGCTTGGGGAGAACGCTTCGGGCAGTGCCTCCAGCAGCGGCAGATGGCTCGGGGTGGCCTTGAGGAACGTGCACGGCGTCCGTTCCAGGGCCGCCAGGGTCCACGGCTCGCCGTCGTCCAGGGTGGCCAGGAGCACCGTGCCGCCGACGGACAGCGTGGTGTAGAGCGCGGTCACCGTCAGGTCGAAGGAGATCGGGCTGTGCAGCACGGCGGCTCCCGTGGTGCTCGGGTAGCCCGACGTGCTCCAGCGCAGGTAGTCGCTCAGGCAGTGCTGTTCGGTGAGCACGCCCTTGGGGCGCCCGGTGGAACCGGAGGTGTAGATGACGTACGCGGAGTGGTGCGGGTGGACCGGGTACAGCCGGTCGGCGTCGCCCGGATCCGTCACCGGGCGCCCGGCCACCGCCTCGACCGTCTCCGGCTCGTCCAGCAGCAGCCGCGGCAGGTCGTCGGAGTGCGGGAGGCCCGCACCGATGGCGCCGTCGGTGAGCAGCAGCATGGCCGAGGCGTCCTCGATCATGAACTCGACGCGTTCCGGCGGGTAGTCCGGGTCGAGCGGTAGGTAGGCGGCGCCCGCCTTCAGGACGGCCACCAGGGCGACCACCAACTGCGGTGCGCGCGGCAGGGCGACCGCGACCCAGTCCTCGGCCCCCACGCCGCGCGCGATCAGGTGGTGGGCCAACCGGTTGGCACGCTCGTTGAGTTCGCGGTAGGTCACCTGCTCGTCCCGGCAGACCAGGGCGACGGCGTCCGGGGTCGCCGCGACCTGCCGCTGGAAGCGCTCGACGAACGTCGGCGGAACCTCCTCGCGGATCTCGCCCACCCCGAGGGCGAGGATGCGGTGGCGGTCGGCCTCGCCCAGCAGGTCCAACTCGCTGACCCTGTGCGCCGGGTCGGCGGCGACCGACTCCAGCAGGCGGCTCAGCCGGGCGGAGATGTCCTCGGCGGTGCCCCGGTCGTACAGGTCGCTGCTGTAGTTGAGCAGACCGGTGATCCCGGCCGGCGTGCCGTCGTCGGCGTACCGGTCGCGCACGGAGAACGACAGGTCGAACTTGGCGACCTCGGTGTTCACCGGGTGCAGGCGGGTGCGTACCCCGGGGAAGCCCAGCTCCATCTCGGGCGTGTTCTCGAAGTTCAGCAGCACCTGGAACAGGGGGTGCCGGGACAGCGAGCGCTCGGGCTTGAGCGTCTCCACCAGCAGCTCGAACGGCACCTCCTGGTGGGCGTACGCGGACAGGTCCGCCTCGCGCACCCGGCCGAGCAGCTGCCGGAAGGTCGGGTCGCCGCTCACGTCGTTGCGCAGGACCAGGGTGTTGACGAAGAAGCCGATCAGGTCGACCAGCGACTCGTCGTTGCGCCCGGCGACCGAGGTGCCGACGGGGATGTCCACGCCGCCGCCCAACCGGTTCAGCAGGGCGGCCAGCGCGGCCTGCATCACCATGAACAGGCTGGCGCCGCTGCCGCGGGCGATCTCCAGCAGCCGCGCGTGCACCTCGGGCCCGACGCTGATCGGCACGAATCCGCCGTCGTGGCTGGGGACCGCCGGGCGGGGCCGGTCGGCCGGCAGGTCCAGCTGGTCCGGCAGGCCGGCCAGCGTGTCCTTCCAGTAGCCGATCTGCCGCGCCAGCACGCTGTCGGGGTCAGCGAGGTCGCCGAGGACGTCCCGCTGCCACAGCGTGTAGTCGGCGTACTGCACGGGCAGCGGCGCCCACTGGGGGGCGTGCGCCGAGCGCCGCTCGGCGTAGGCCGTGGACAGGTCGCTCACCAGCGACGCGAACGACCAGCCGTCGGCCACGATGTGGTGCACCAGGACCAGGAACACCTGCTCGGTGGGGCTGAGCACGAACAGCTCCGCCCGGACCGGCAGTTCGTTCTCCAGGTCGAAACCACGGCGGGCGGCCGCGGTCAGCGCCGCGTCCAGCTCCGGCTCGGTCAGCTCGGTCACCGGGATCCGCGGGCGGGCCTCCCGCTCCGGCACGACGCACTGGACCGGTACCCCGTCGTGATCGCGGAAGACCGTGCGCAGGCTCTCGTGCCGGACCATGACGTCGTGCAGGGCCTCGTGGAGGGCGTCGCGGTCGATCCGGCCGGTGAAGCGCAGGGAGACACCGAGGTTGTAGGTCGGGCTCGGACCCTCCAGACGGTTGAGGAACCACAGCCGCTGCTGGGTGAACGACACCGGCAGCCGGTCCGGGCGCGGCATCGGGACCGCCCGGGGCCTGGCCGCCCCGGCCCGCTCGACCAGTTCCGCCAACTGGGCCACGGTGGGCGCCTCGAACAGGTCGCGCACCGCGAGATCGACGCCGAGCACCGACTGGATCCTGATGATCAGCCGGTTGGCGATGAGCGAATGCCCGCCGAGGTCGAAGAAGCTGTCGTCGACGCCGACCGAGGACAGCTCCAGGATCTCCGCGAACAGACCGCAGAGCACCTGCTCCCGCGGGGTACGGGGCTGCCGGCCGCCTCGGCCGCCGGCGAACCGCGGCGCGGGCAGGGCGCCGCGGTCGAGCTTGCCGTTGGCGTTGAGCGGCAGCCTGCGCAGGGTGACGAAGGCCGCCGGCACCATGTAGCCGGGCAGGGTGGTCGCCACCAGCTCGCGCAGGCGTGCGGTGTCGGCCTCGGATCCGGAGGCGGGCACGACGTAGGCGACCAGTTGCTTGTGGCGGTGCTGGTCCTCCTGCGCGACCACCACCACCTGCGCCACGGCGGGGTCCGACGCGATCACCGACTCGATCTCTCCGGTCTCGATGCGGAAACCGCGCACCTTCACCTGCTCGTCGCTGCGACCCAGGTAGGCCAGCTCACCGTCCGCGGTCCACCGCACCACGTCGCCGGTCCGGTACAGACGGGCGCCCGGCGGGCCGAACGGGCTGGCCACGAACCGCTGCGCGGTCAGGGCCGGCCGGTCCAGGTAGCCGCGGGCGAGGCCCGCGCCCGCCAGGTACAGCTCACCCGCGACCCCGGCGGGAACCGGACGGAGCCAGGGGTCCAGTACGTACACCCGGGTGTTGGCGACCGGCCGGCCGATCAGCGGCTCTCCGGGCCCGCCGTCGGAGTACCACGCGGTCGCGTACACCGTGGCCTCGGTCGGCCCGTAGATGTTGGCGATACGGGCCTGCGGCATGACGGCGCGGATGTCCGCCACCGCCCGGCCGGTGAGCGCCTCGCCGGCGAGCACCACAAGCCCGGCCGAGGCGGAGACGTTGTCCTGGCCGATCAGCTCGGCGAGCGCCGACGGCACCGCGCTGATCATGCTGCCCGACCAGCCGTCCTCCCGTTCGGCCAGCGCCAGCAGGTCGCGCACCACGTCGATGCGCCCGCCGGCGGTCAGCGGACCGAAGATCTCGAAGACCGACACGTCGAAGCTGAGCGACGTCGACGCGAGCGGCCGGGACAGGGCGGCGGCGCCGATCTCCCGCGCCGCCCAGGCGACCAGGTTGACCACGTTGCGGTGCTCCACCACGACGCCCTTGGGCGTCCCGGTCGAGCCGGAGGTGTGGATGACGTAGGCGGCGTTGTCCGCCCGCAGCGGCGCCCCACGGTCCTCGTCGACCGGGTTCGTCCCGGGGCGGGCCGCGACCGCCTCCACCGTCCCGGGGGCGTCCAGCGCCAGCGTCGGCACCTCGGCCAGCGCCTTCTGCGGCCAACCGGCCAGTACGCCCTCGGTGGTGAGCAGCAGCGCCGGAGCGGCGTCGGACAGCAGCAGCGCGACACGTTCGACGGGATGGCCGGGGTCGACCGGCAGGTACGCCGCACCGGACTTGAGCACCGCGAGCAGCGCGACGATCAGCTCCGCCGAACGCGGCAGGCCCAGCGCCACCACGCGCTCGGGACCCGCGCCCCGGGCGATCAGCTCCCGCGCCAGCCGGTTGGCGGCCTCGTGCAGGGCGCGGTACGTCATCGACCGAGTCCCGTCGCACACCGCGAGCGCGTCCGGATGCTCCGCCGCCGTGCGTTCCAGCAGGTCGACCAGTGTCCCCGCCGGGACGTCGCATGCCGTGTCGTTCCATTCGTGCAGCAGTCGCCGGCGTTCGGGCAGCGACAACATGTCCAGCGCGCGCACCGGAGCGTCCGGTTCGGCGACGAGCGCCCCAAGGAAACGCGCCAGACGGTCGCAGAGCATTTCCACACTGGAACGGTCGAAGAGATCCGTCCGGAATTCGACGACCCCGTCGATACCGTCCGGTGTTCCCGCCTCGCCGAGGCGTTCACCGAATTCGAAGGACAGGTCGAACTTGGCCATCGTGCGCGCGCCCGGTTCGGCGACCGCCGTCAGACCGGGGAATTCCAAGGCGGTGCCGAGTTTCTTCTGGAGGGAGAACAGCACCTGGCACAGCGGGTGCCGGGACAGTGAACGCTCCGGGTTCAGCACCTCGACGAGACGCTCGAACGGGACGTCCTGATGGGCGTAGGCCGCCAGGTCCGACTCCCTGACCCGGCCCAGCAGTTCGCGGAACGTCGGGTCGCCGGAGACGTCGGTGCGCAGCACCAGCGTGTTCACGAAGAAGCCGACCAGGTCGTCCAGGGCCTCGTCGGTGCGGCCCGCCACCGGGCTGCCCAGCACCACGTCGGGGCCGGCGCCCAGCACCGACAGCAGCGAGGCCAGCCCCGCCTGGAGCGTCATGAACAGCGTGCTGCCGGTCTGCCGGGCGAGGTCGGCGAGGCCCCGGTGCAGCTCGGCCGGCAACCGCAGTTCGACCACGTCGGACCGGTAGTCGGCCTCGGCCGGCCGCGGCCGGTCGGCGGGCAGCGTGATCTCGTCCGGCAGACCGGCCAACTCCGAGCGCCAGAAGGCGATCTGCCGTGCCATGGTGCTGTAGGGGTCCCGGTCGTCGCCGAGTGCGTCACGCTGCCACAGCGTGTAGTCGGCGTACTGCACCGGCAGCGGCCGCCAGTTCGGTCGCGCTCCGCCCAGCCGCGCTGCGTACGCCGTGGACAGGTCGCGGGCCAGCACCCCGAGCGACCATCCGTCCGCCGCGATGTGGTGCACCACGACGGACAGTACGTGCTCCTCCTCGCCGAGCGAGAACAGGTCGACGTGCAAGGGAAGTTCGGTGGCCAGGTCGAACGCCCCGGCCGCACAGCTCGCGAGCGCCGCGGGCAGGTCCTCGGCGCTGATCGCCGAGACGGGCAGCTCGATCACGGCCGTCTCCGGGTCGAGCACGACCTGGCTCGGAACGCCCTTCACATCGGGGAAGACGGTGCGCAGGCTCTCGTGCCGGGCCAGGAGGTCCCCGAACGCGGCGAGCAGCGCGCCCCGTTCCAGCGGCCCGGACAGGCGCAGCACCAGCGGGATGTTGTAGGCCGAGTTGGGGCCCTCGAGGCGGTCGACGAACCACAGCCGGTTCTGCGCGTAGGACAGCGGGATCTCCGCCGGGCGCGGCATCGGGGAGATGCCGGAGCGGGCGTTGTCGGCGCAGGTGACGCGGTCCGCCACGGCGGCGACGGTCGGCGCCTCGAACAGCGTCCGGATCTGGAGCTCCACTCCGAACACCGAACGGATCCTGCTGACCAGCCGGGTGGCCAGCAGGGAGTGGCCGCCCACGTCGAAGAAGTTGTCGTCGATGGTGACGCCCGGCACGCCGAGGACCTCGGCGAACAGTCCGCACAGCACCTCCTCGACCGGGGTGCGCGGGGCGCGCCCGGCCGAGCCGGCCACGGACTCCGGTTCCGGCAGTGCCTCGCGGTCCAGCTTGCCGTTGGCGGTGATCGGCAGCCGCGGCAGCACCACGAAAGCCGACGGCACCATGTGGTCCGGCAGCGCGGCGACCACCGTCTCGCGCAGCACGCCGGGGTCGAGGCCGCCGCGCTCGCCCGCCGGCGTGACATAGGCGACCAGCCGCCTGTCGCCTGGCTGGTCCTCCCGGACGATCACCGCGGCCCGCGCGACCCCGGCCGCGCTCTCCACCACGGCTTCGATCTCGCCCGGCTCGATCCGGAAACCACGGATCTTCACCTGCTGGTCGGCCCGGCCGACGAACTCCAGTTCGCCGTCCGCTGTCCAGCGCGCCACGTCCCCGGTGCGGTACATCCGGGTGCCGGGCGGGCCGAACGGGTCGGCGACGAACCGGTGCGAGGTCAGGCCGGGGCGCCCGTGGTAGCCGCGGGCGAGCCCGTCGCCGGAGACGTACATCTGCGCCGCGACGCCGGGCGGCACCGGCCGCAGGGCGTCGTCCAGCAGGTGGATCCCGAGGTCGGGTATGGGGGAGCCGATCACGCTGCCCCGCCGCGCGCCCACGGTACGGCGGTCCAGCGCCGCATGGCTGACGTGCACCGTGGTCTCGGTGATGCCGTACATGTTCACCAGGACCGGCGCGTCGTCCGGGTGCCGGGCGTACCAGCGCTCCAGCCGCCGCAGGTCCAGCGCCTCGCCGCCGAAGATCACGAACCGCAGCGCGGGACCGCCGCCGGCCCCGGGGTCCTCCTGGTCGGCCTGCATGAGCTGGTAGAAGGCGGACGGGGTCTGGTTGAGGACCGTGACCCGCTCGTCGGCCAGCAGCCGCAGGAACTCCACCGGCGAACGGCTCACCTCGTGCGGGACGACGACCAGTCTGCCGCCGTGCAGCAGCGGACCCCAGATCTCCCACACGGAGAAGTCGAAGGCGTAGGAGTGGAACAGCGTCCACGCGTCCTCGGGCCCGAAGCCGAACCACTGCTCGGTGGCGGTGAACAGCCGCAGCACGTTGTGGTGGGGGACGACGACGCCCTTGGGCCGGCCGGTGGATCCGGAGGTGTAGATCATGTACGCCGGGTGCCGCGGGTCGAGCGGTGCGGACCGCTCCGCGTCGGTGACGTCATCGGCGGCCCGGGCGGCCGCCTCCGCGCCGACGCGGGCGTCGTCCAGAGTCAGCAGCGCGACGCCTTCGGTGTCCGGCAGGCGCCGCGCGTGCGCGGAGTCGGTCAGTACCAGGTCCGGTGCGGCGTCCGCCAGCATGAACGCGATCCGCTCGGCCGGATAGGCCGGGTCCAGCGGCAGGTAGGCGGCGCCGGCCTTGAGGACGGCCAGCAGCGCGACCACCATCTCCACCGAACGCGGCAGTGCGAGCGCGACGAACCGTTCCGGGCCGGCGCCCCGGTCGATCAGCGTCCGGGCCAGCTGGTTGGCCCGCGCGTTGATCTCCCGGTAGCTGTGGCCCACCCCGTCGCTCACCACGGCCGTGCGCTCGGGGTGCTCGGCGGCGACCCGCTCGAACAGCTCCGGCAGCGTCGCGGCGGCGGGGGAGGCGACGGGGGCTGGTCGGGTGAGCACCCGCGCGCGTTCCTCGGCGGTGGCGCTGTCCAGCCGCCCGACCGGCGTCTCGGGGTCGCAGGCGCACAGCCGGGAGAGCAGGTCGAGGAAGCGGCGCTGGTGCGCGGCGAGTGATTCCTCGTCGTACAGCGCGGAGTTGGCGTCGAAGTCGAAGCGCAGCGCGCCGTCGGTGGAGCGGGTGTCCAGCACGATCGCGAGGTCCGTGATCGGGCCGCCCGGCAGGTTGTGCACGCTCGCGCCGTGCCCGGCGAAGTCCAGGTCGTAGTCGAACAGGACCAGGTTGACGTGCGGCCCGATCAGGTGCTGCTCGGGGCCGAGCCGCAGGTCGCGCCGCATGTCCTCGTGCCGGTACCGCTGGTGGCGCACGGCCTGCCGCATCTCGGCGGAGACGGCGGTGAGCAGGTCGCCCACCGAGGTGTCCGGTGCGGCGCGCAGCCGCAGCGGGACCAGGTTGGACACGCTTCCGGGGACGCCGCGCAGGCCCGGGCCCTGCCGCGCGGCGACCGGCAGGCCGACGACCACCTCGTCGGTGCCGGTGAGGCGCTGCACGTAGAGGGCGAGCGCGGCGACCACCACGGTCGGCCAGCCGGTGCCGGCCTCGCGTGCGAGTCCGCGGATCGCCTCGGTCCGCGCGGCGCCGAGCGTCTCACTGCGGCGGATCACCCCGCTGGGCAGGTGCTGCCGGCCGCCGGAGAGGCTGACCGGGGGCTGCGCGCCGGTCAGCCGCCCGGTCCAGTGGGCGGCGTCACGGGCGTGGTCCGCGGAATCGGTGTAGGCCAGGGCGGCGTCCACCAGGTCGCGCAGCGGCGGGAAGGGACTGGCCGGTACGGGGGCGCCGGCCATCAGCGCGGAGTAGACCTCGGCCACCCTCGGCGCGAACATGGCCACGCCGGCACCGTCCAGCACGATGTGGTGGACGCGGTGGTACCACCACCAGCGGTCCGCGGCGATCCTGAACAGGGCGAAGGTGAACAGCGAGTCGCCGAACAGGTCGATCGGCCGGGCACGGTCCTCGTCCATCCACGTCCGCGCGGCCGCCTCCGGGTCGGCCTCTGCGGACAGGTCCAGGACGGGGAACGGGAAATCGACCGCGGGAAGGATCAGTTGCTCGGGGATGTCACCGTGCTCGGCGAACCGCACGCGCAGCGCGTCGGTCTCGCCGACCACCCGGCGGAGCGCGGTCTCGAAGCAGCCCGGATCGACCGGCCCGTGAATGTCCAGATACTCGGCGATGTTGTAGACCGTGTTGCCGGAATCGATCCGTTGCGCGAGCCAAATACCCGATTGAGCGGGCGTCAGAGGGAGTCGGATCTCACCGGATTGTGGCACGACTACTCACTCCCCTTGAATCGGAAAACTGGTGGAGACAGCCCCCGCGGGCCACACCGATCGGGCGCATCCGGGCCGGGCGGGCGAGCAGATCTCGCCCCGCGCTTGGGACGTTACCGCGCGCCCGGCGCACGGGAACGGCCTTATAAGAAGCCTCGATAAACCATCGCCGCAGGTCGCCCGAGCATTTACTGGAAATGGCGCCGGGCCGGGGACGCCGGGGTCAGCCGGGGTGGGTGCCGCGGCGGGCCCGGCCGCCGCACAGGCGCAGCGGGTCCCAGTCCGCACCGCGCGCGGGAAGCCGCCGCGGGTCTCCCAGCACCCTGCCCGCGTGCACCTCCGGCAGCAGCGGGCGGCCGAGGATCTGCCCGGCGCAGGAGATGCCGCTGACGGCGGCACCGGTGATCCCGCTGCCGTACCGGGTGCTCTGCCCGACCACGTACAGGCCGGTCACACTGGTCCGGGTGTCCGGCCTGGCGCCCGTGCCGCCCCAGCGGGCCAGCCCGAACGGCGATCCGCCGGTCGACCGGGTGTAGCGGCGCTGCGTGGCCGGCGTGGCCAGCTCCAGGTGGGTCACGTACCGGCGGAAGGGGCCGAGAGCGCGTTCCGCGGTGGCCAGCATGGCCTCGGTGAACCGCTCCTTCTCCGCCCGGTAGACCGGGTCGCGGCGGTACGGCCCGCCGCTCTCGGACGCCGCCGCCGCGCCCCACGCCTCCAGGGAGCGCGGGCACAGGGCCATCACCTGGAAGTTGGCGTGGCCGGGCGGCCGGATGGCCGCGGTGTGCGGGTCCTTGCGGGAGGCGAACGAGATGAACACCGACGGCGGCGCGTCGAACCGCCCCTCGGCCAGCCCCCGGAACGCCTCCTCGACGTCGGCGTTCCCGTGCCACCACAGGTTCGCCCCGGTCCTGCCCGGCAGTTCCCGGTCGAGCCCCACGTAGAGCACCACCAGGGGGAAGCCCGTCACCGCGGTCCGGGCCCGCTTCCCGATCGACGCCGGGAAGTGCTCCTCGCCGACGAGTTCCCGGACGGTGCGCACATAGTCGGCGTTGGACACCACGACCGGCGCGCGCAGCTCCCGCCCGCAGTCGAGCACGACACCGCACGCCCGGCCCTGTTCGACCAGCACCCGGTCCACCCGGTGCCCGGTCCTGACCGTGCCGCCGTGACCGGTGATCGCCTCGGTCAGCGACGCCGCCGGCATCTGACCGCCGCCGACCGGATAGGCGGCGCCCCGCAGATAGTGGTCGGTCACGCTCGCGTGCATGCCGACCGTGGCCTCCTCCGGGCCGATCCCGTAGTTGAGCGCCTGGGCGGCCAGCACCGTGCGCGCGGCGGCGGACAGGCCGCAGTGCTCGAACAGTTCGTGCAGCGTGCGGCGGCCCCAGGCCACCGCGGTGGGGGTACGGCGCAGCACCTCGGCCGGGCCGGCGCCGACCGCGGACAGCAGGGTCCAGCGCATCTCCGCGCCGACCGCCGAGCACACCGTCACGAACTCCCGCAGGCCGTCCTTGTCCGCGGGCAGTACCTCGACGAGGCGGTCGAGGTAGCGGTCCCAGCCGACGGGTACGGACATCCGCAGCCCGGGCAGGACGATCTCGTCGAATCCGTCCGGGTCCATCTCCCGGAAGGCGACGCGGTCGCCGAGCCCCAGCCCCCGCAGGATCGACGGCAGTACGCCGTCGGGCCCGCAGTCGCCGATGTAGTGCACCCCGGCGTCGAACTCGTAGGCCGAACGGCGCCGGAAGACATGGCTGTTGCCGCCCAGCACTCCGGCCTGTTCGAGCACCAGCACACGATGACCGGCCACCGCCAGGTAGGCGGCGCAGGTCAGACCGCCCATGCCGCTGCCGACCACGATCGCGTCCCAGTCGCCCGCGAGCCGGTGCCCGTCGCTCATCGCGCCCCCTCGGGATCGTCTCGGTGGAGGCGGCTCAACCGCAGCCGCCGGCGTGACCGGCGTCCGCGCCCGCCGCCGCCATCTCCGGCAGCGCGGCCGCCTCCGCGTCCGGCACGGCCACGGAGGCCCGCGGGACACCGCGCAGCGCGGCGACGAAGCCGGCCACCCGGTCGACGCCCCAGAACCTTTCGTGGCCGTGGACGAAGAACGGCACGCCGAACAGGCCGTCCTTCACCGAGGCGGCCAGGACCTCCACGCCCCGGGCGCGCAGGTCCGGGTCGTCGGCCGCGCCGGCGGCCCGGTCCGCGTCCAGGCCGAGTTCGGCGGCGATCGAGCCGATCACGGCGGGGTCGGAGATGTTCTTCGCCTCCTGCCAGCGGGCGCGGTAGACCAGGTCGACGAACTCCTTGCCCTTCCCGGCGTCCTCGGCCACCAGATAGGCCAGGTGCGCGACCTCCCAGACCGGTTCCCGGTCGATCGGCCAGGTGACGTCGAGCCCGCGGTCATCGGCCAGCCGCCGGGCGTCCTGGAGGATGTAGAAGTTCTTCTCCCGCGCCATCGGCACAAGTGGCAGCTCGACCCCGGCCTGCGCGAGGAGTTCCTCGCTCCGCGCGTCGGGCTCCCAGAACGGTATCCACTGGACGCTGTCCAGGACGTCGGGGTGGTGCTTCTTCAGGTCGTGGTGGGCGAACCAGGAGTAGGGGCTGCGCAGGGAGAAGTACCAGCGGGGCGGCTTCTTGGCCATGGCGGCGTCCTTCGGTGGGGGAGTCGGGGAGGGGCTCAGATGGTGATGCCGCCGTCGACCTGGAAGACGGAACCGGTGATGTAGCCGGCGCGCTCGGAGGCCAGGAAGGACACCAGGTCCGCGACCTCGTCGGCACCGCCGAAGCGGTTCAGCGGGATCGAGGCCAGCATCTGCTCGCGGACCTTGTCGCTCAGCACCGCGGTCATGTCGGTCTCGATGAATCCGGGGGCGACCACGTTGGACCGGATGCCGTAGCGGCCGACCTCCTTGGCCAGCGACTTGGCGAAGCCGATGATCCCGGCCTTGGTCGCCGCGTAGTTGGACTGGGTGGCGTGGCCGTGGACCCCGGCCACCGAGGAGATCAGCACCAGTGAGCCGGAGCGGCGCTTCATCATCTCGAACACCACCGAGCGGCAGACGTTGTACGTGCCGTCGAGGTTGACCGCGAGCACGTCCTTCCACTGCTGGTCGGTCATCATCAGCAGCGGGTTGTCACGGGTGATGCCCGCGGCGGTGACCGCGACGTCCACCGTGCCCAGGGTCTCCTGGGTCTCGGCCACCCACTCGCGTACCGACTCCGGCGAGGCCACGTCGACCTTCCGGGCCAGCACCCGGACGTCCAGTCCGCCTAGTTCCTTCTCCAGGGCGGTCGCGGCCTCGTCGTTGGACTGGTAGCAGAAGCTGACGTCGTGGCCGTCGGCCGCGAGCCGCTTCACCACGGCCCGGCCGATGCCGCGCGAGCCGCCGCTGACCAGTGCTACCGGTTTGGTGTCCGGTGTCATCAGGCGTTCCTCCATGTCGGCTAAACGTCGGCTCAACCGGCGGACGGCAGCAGCCGGCCGGCGGGGCGGAAGGCCATCACCATCCGCTCGACCGACATCACCACCTCGCCGTCGCACGAGGTCTCGCCCTCGAAAATCGCGGTGTCGGACAGGGCGCGGGAGAGCCGGGCCCGATGCCGGAGCACGTCCCCCGGCAGCACCGGCCGGTGGAACACGACCCCGGTGAGTCCGCCGAGCAGCATCACCCGGTCGGTCTCGTGCGCGTCGCTCCGCTCGCCGGGGGAGCGCCAGGTCGCCAGGATGCCGGCGGCCTGGCCCCACGACTCGATCAGGAGCGTCTGCGGGTATTCGAGGCGGGCGCCGGCCGTGTGCGCGCCGATTCTCCGGTAGCACGGCTCGTTACGGGTGATCGCCTTGGTCGCGGTGACGCTCTCACCCGGAACCAGGTCGAGGACCCGGTCGACGAGGAGCATGGGGAACCGGTGCGGAAGGAGGCGTTCGACCTGGACGGTGTTCATACGCCGACCTCACCGGACAGCCGCAGCCGCACCGACGCGGCATCGCCCCGCTCGGTACTCGCCCTGGCCTGGCAGCGCACACCGCCCTCGTGGTCGCGCATTTCCAGGCGCACGGTGAGCAGGTCGCCGGGGTAGACGGCACCTAGGAAACGGGTGGATTCCACCGCGAGCAGCCGGGGTTCGGGCATCCCCGACCGCTCGGCCACCGCGAGCGCGCCGCGCTGGACGCATTCGACGATGCACACGCCGGGGAAGATCGGGAAGTCGGGGTAGTGGCCGGCGAAGACGGGCTCCGTCCTGTCGATCGCGACGGTGGCCACCGCGCTGAGCACGCGGCCGTCCCCTCCGGCCGCCCCGGACCGGGCCACCGACGTCACCTCGATCCCGGCGTCCACCGGGGAGGGCCTCGGCGCGAAGGACGTCCGGGCGACCGGCCCGGCGGGCGCCTCCGGCGCGGTGGCGGTCACGCCGACACCGCCAGCTTGCGCTCCAGCAGCGCGCGCGCCTGACTGAAGGTGCGGGCCGTCCGCATCTCCTGCTCGGTGAACTTGACCTGGTACTTCTTCTCCAGCACCACGACCAGTTCCAGCAGGAGCAGCGAGTCGACCTGCAACTCCTCCACGAAGTCGGTGGCCTCCTCGATCTCGGTGGCGTCGACGTCGATCACATCGGCCAGGGTCCGCCGCAGTTCTTCCTTGTCCAGCTTCTCGAAGGGCTGTGCCGTCATGACTACCGCTCTCCTCCGCTCGATTGTTTTCCGGGTACGGCCCGGTCGTCTTCGGGTACGGCCGGGTGCTCAGCGCAGCCGCAGCAGGGCGCAGCCGGTCCCGCCGTCGCGTTCCACCGCGGTGACCACCGCCACCCGCCCGGCGACGTCGGGCGTCCGCTCGGCGACCGCGAGCACGGAGGCGATCTGCAGGCTCACCGACGCCGCCGAGGCGTCCCCGAACAGCTCGGTGTTCCGCACCCGTTCGAGCGCCGGGGTGCCGAACACCTCGGCCAGCACACCCCGTTCCCGCTCGCCGGGCACGTCGCCGGCGCCGCACGGGACGGCCGCCCACACCTGCGACGGGTCGACCCCGGCGCGGTCCATGGCGCGGCGCAGACAGGAGCCGAGCACCATCGGCAGCCGGCCCTCGGCGAACACGCCGCTCTCCACGGCCAGCACCTCGGCCAGCACGTGTTCGGCGGCGACGGACTCCTCGGGTTCCAGCAGCAGCATGCCGGCGCCCTCGCCGAGCAGCGCCGGCTTCTCCTCGTCGCCCCTGGTGTGCCACTCCAGCCAGGCCCGCTCGTTGGAGTACTCCTCCGCGGAGCCGCACAGCACCGCCTCGGCCCGGCCCGCGCCGAGCAGTCTGCGCGCGTAGTTCAGCGCGAGCAGCCCGGACAGCCGGCCTCCGGCGATGGTGGCGTTCGGGCCCTTGATCCGGTGCCGGATCGCACACTGGCCGGCCGCGCAGTTCATCACGGTGTTGGGCATCTGCGCCGGGTCGACGAAGTACGGCTGCTCACCGGTCAGCGAGTCCCGCGTGAAGTCCATCATGCTCTGCGCGCTGCCGGTGGTGGTGCCGAGCACGACGGCCCCGCGGTCGCCGGTGGCGACCTCGCGGTTGCGCTCGGCGTCGTCGAGCAGCGCGCCGACGGCGCTGACCGCGAGTCCCGTTACCCGGTCCATCGACCGGGTGCCCTTGCGGCCCAGTGCCGCGCGCGGACTGAACCCGGGCACCAGCCTGGCCCGCTCGTCGGGCACCTGCCACTGCTCGCGGTCGATCCGGACGGCGGTCTCACCGCCCTCGTGCATCCCCTCGACGAACGCCGCACGCCCCATCCCGAACGGGGACACGGCCGACCAGGCGGTGATCACCGGTCTGCGGCCGGCGCCCATGGTGTCGCTGCTCATGGCAACAGCTCCTTCTGACAGGTCCGGTCAGCCGGCGGCGGGGGTCTTGCCGCCGAGCGCGGCCAGCACCTCGTCGTCGAAGGTGACCAGGGACCAGTCGCGCTCCGGCGACTCCTTGGTGACATAGCCGTGCGTGATGTGTCCGGTGGCGACCCGCACCAGCGCGCCGTCACGCACCACGTAGCAGTCCATCCGGGCGGTGAACAGGACGGCCTTGAAGACGTCCTCGACGGTGAAGACGGTGTACAGCTCGTCCTCGATCCGCACCTCGTCGGTGAGTTCGATGTCGCACTTGGTCACCACCGGGATCCAGCTGCGCTCGTCCAGCAGGCGCTGGATGGCGATGCCCCGGTCGGCGACGAACAGGTGCAGCACCTCCTCCATCTGCCGCAGGAAGCCGGACATCTGCATGTGACTGGTGAAGTGGCAGTAGAAGTAGGGCACTCGCCACTTCCAGCCGAAGGCGTTGTCGTCGCCGATGATCTCGGCCAGCACCGGGTCGCCGGAGCGCGTGGTGACGCCGCGCTGCGCGGACAGGTCGATGTTGTCCACCGGGACGGCGGTGAGTTCCCTCGGCGTCGCCCGGCCCAGCCGCGGCACCACGAAGCGGGTCAGGCGCTCAGGCAGCGGCCTGGGGTCCGGCACATGCTCGATGGCCCGAAGGGCGACCTCGAACTTGCTGGTCACCGCCTTGCGCGGCGCCCCGTCCCGCTCCACGGTCCCGGTGACCGCGAAACGCAGCCGGGTGTCGGAGTCCTTGGTGACCGGCTTGACCTCGACGTCGACCGTGTCGTCCAGGGTGAGCACCGTGTGCAGCCGGGTGTCCACGGAGACGACGTCGAAGCCGGCACCGTACTCGACGTAGAGGGTCGTGGCGCCCAGACCGGCGGCGCGGAAGTGCTCGAGCACGGCGGCCTCGAGCAGGTAGTGCACGTGCTTGAAGCCGATGGTCGTGCTGATGTTGCCGCCCTCGTAGGACGGCCGCAGCGAGAAGTGGCCGGCGGTGTCGAAGAAGTCGTTCAACGCCTGCTCGGTCGGCTCGGGAACGCTGCTGATGGGGGACGTCATGCTGCTCAGGCTCCTTTTCTGTCAAGCGGGTTGGTCGACGACCGCGGGCACGGGGCGGCCGATCGAGTCGACGAACTCACCGAGGGCGGCGGAGAAGGCGTCCACCTGTTCCACCATCGGGAAGTGGCCGGCCCCGGGGATGAACCGGCAGCGTGCGTCGGGGAGATCGGCGGCCAGCGCCGTGCTCTCGGCGGGGACGGCGGTGAAGTCCTCCTCCCCGCCGATCACCAGCGAGGGCACCGTGACCAGGTCGGTGCGCAGCCAGGGCGTGCGCAGATAGCTGCGGAAGAAGCTCAGGTAGCCGTAGGGGCCGACCCGTTCGCAGACCCGCTGCGCCATGTCGCGGCGCAGCGCGGGGTCGAGCCGGGGCCCGGCCATCACCCGGATGCCCTCTTCCATGGTGCGGCGGAAGTTCTCCAGCATGTCGCCGACGACGCCGTACTCGAAGCTCTCCGGATCGCGGCGGTAGAACGGCGACACGAGCACCAGGCCCTCGATGCCGTGGCGTGCGAACGGGTCGCCGCCCCGGGCGAGCTCCTCGCCGAGCAGGTCCAGCAGCAGCACGGTGGAGAAGGAGTGGGCCACCACGACGCCGGCGCCGCCGGGGACCTGCCCGAGCGCGTCAGCGACCGCCCGGGAGGCGTCCTGACCGTAGGCCCAGGCCGGTGACTGCCCGCCGCCCCAGGGCAGTTCGGCGGCCCACAGATCCAGGCCGCCGGCCTCGCTCCCGGCCAACTCGTCCCAGACGGAGGAGCTGTTGGCCAGTCCGTGCAGCAGGAGGGCACGGGTACCGCCCGTGGGCCGCTTGCGGTGCACCGTGCACGCCGCGCCACCGGGCCGGCCCGGCGCCCGCGGCCGGTCACGGCTCACCGGGCGTCTCCGGGGGCGAGCAGGAGGACTCCGGCCACACCGTCGTTCCCGCGGCCGGCCAGCGCGTAGAGGGGGCCGGGCTCGCCCGCGTCGAACCGGCCGGTGGCGGCGGCGCACTGCACCAGGCCCAGCGCACCGGAGAGCGCGCCCCAGCCGTCGGGCATCCGGTACCGGGGAACCCCGGCGAGCAGCGCCGCTGGCGGTTCGTCGTCGGCGGCGGTCTCCGGCGGGTACCAGCCGGCCGGGGTGCCCGAGCCGACCGCGGCGAGCCGTCCGACGCACTCCTCGACCCCGCCGGTGCGCACGAAGCCGCCCAGGCGGGCCCTCGGTCGTACGCCGCGCGCCCGTGCGGTCTCGGCACGCTCCAGGACCACCGCGACGGCCCCGTCCACGATCCGGTCCGCGCCGACCAGCTTGCGCACCACCTCGTTGTCCGGTTCGACCCCGACGACCAGCACGTGCTCGGCCCGTCCGGAGCGCAGCAGGCCCGCGGCCCAGCGCAGGGCGTCGAGCCCCGAGGCGTCGCCGTTGCAGACGGTCAGGTTCGGACCGCCCAGCTTGAACCGGATCGCGATCTCGGAGGCGACGATGTTGCTGGAGGCGTTGGGGCTGTCCATCGGGCTCGTGCCCCGGGTCGTCTCGGCCGCGATGGTCGTGACCACCCGGCAGACGGTGTCCGCGTTCCCGTAGTTGGACGCCACCACGACACCGACACCGCCGCCCTCGACCAGCGGGCCGTCCGCGTCCCGCAGTCCGGCGTCGCACAGTCCGGCGAAGGCCGCGCACAGACCGAGCCGGGTGGCGCGGTCCTTGTACTTCAGACCCTTCTTGCCGAGCCGGGCGGCCGGGTCCACCGGCTCCGCGGGAAAGCCCGGTCCGGTCACCAGGTCCTCGGTACCGGCCACTCCGGGCAGGGCAGGACCCACACCGCTGACCACGATCCGCGGGAACTCGTTCATCGGGCCGCCTCCACGATGGCCACCGCGTTCAGTCCGCCGAAGCCGAAGCCGTTGACCTGGGCCACGTCGACGCGACCGGTGGCCTCGGCGGTGTGCACCAGCCGCAACGCGCTCACGTCCTCGGTGGGTTCGTCGAGTTCGGTCACCGGCGGGATCCGCCCGGTCGACATGGCCCGCAGGGCCGTGATCAGGCTCAGCACCCCGGCCGAGCCGGCGGTGTGCCCGGTCATCGACTTGACGGCGGTCACCAGCGGTACGCGCTCGTGCTCGCCGAAGACCTCGCGCAGGGCCCGTACCTCCACCTCGTCGTTGAGCGGGGTACCGGTGCCGTGCAGCATGACCAGGTCCACGTTCTCCGGTTTCACCCCGGCCCGTTGGTGCGCCTGCCTGATCGCGGCTGCGACCCCGGCCTGGAGGGGCGCGGTGGTGTGGTGGGCGTCGCAGTTCACGCCGACCGACCGCACCCTGCCGTGGATCCGGCGGTGGTCCGGCTCGCGGGCCAGCACGATCGCGCCGGCGCCCTCGCCGAGGATGGTGCCCTTGCGGTCGACGTCGAAGGGTCTGAGCCGGCCGGGCGGCTCCAGCTGGAAGGCGTCGGTCAGCCCGAACATGCTCTCCGTGATCGAGTCGGCGCCGGCCACGATCACGTGCTCCACCGCGCCGGTCTCCAACTGGTCGACGGCGAGTGCCAGCGCGTACAGCGAGGCGGAGCAGGCGTTGGAGAAGGTGTGTGTGTCGACCGCGCCGAAGCGTTCCCGAAGGGCGGTGCCGAAGTGCATCCGCTCCGCCGCGAACCCGGCGCCGTCGCGCCACCACAGCTCCAGCGACCGCAGTTCCCGCAGTCCGGTGCCGATCAGGATCGGCACCTCGCGGAGGTCCTCACCGAGGCCGGCGTCACGGGCCGCCTGGCCCACCGCGTCGAGCAGGAACCCGGTCGCCCGGCCCGGCACGTCCACGCCCGGCGCGGGCCGGTCGTCGATCTCGAAGAGATGGCCCGCCTTGAACTTCGACCGGTCGAAGCCGCGCAGCGGAGCCAGCCCGCTCCGTCCGGCGCACAGGCTCTCGAACAGCTCGGACGGGTCGCGGCCGATGCTCGCGACCGCGCCGATTCCGACGACGGGCCGGCTCATGAGGCCTGCTCCTCGTACTTGGCGAGGATCACCACGGCGTTGTTGCCGCCGAAGGCCATCCCGTTGTTCTGCACGATCCTCAGCTCGGCGTCGACGGCATGGTTGGGCACGCAGTCGACCTCGCATTCGGGGTCGGTCTCCCGGTGGTTGATGGTGGGCGGGATGAACCCGCCCTCGACGGCCAGGGCGCAGGCGATCGCGGCGAGCGCGCTGGCGGCGCCCATGGTGTGGCCGAGCATCGACTTCAGCGACACGGTGCGCGGTGGCGCCTCGCCGTAGACGTCGCGGACCGCGCGGGTCTCGGTGACGTCGTTCGCCTTGGTGCCGGTTCCGTGCGCGGAGATCAGATCGACCTCGGACGGCTTCACCCCGGCGTTGTTCAGGGCCAGTTCCATGCACCGGGCGATGCTGCCCTGGTTGGGCGCGACCGGGTGGTCGGCATCGCAGTTCAGCCCGTACCCCAGGACCTCGGCGTGGATGGTGGCACCGCGGCGCAGTGCCGACTCCAGGGACTCCAGGACCAGTACGCCGGCGCCTTCACCGGTCAGGATGCCCTTGCGGTCCTTGTCGAACGGCCGGCAGCAGTCCGGCGCGATCGTGCCCAGCCGGTAGAAGCCGGCGAAGGTCTTGCGGCACATCGCGTCCGCGCCGCCGCACAGCGCGAACTCGACCTCGCCGGTGCGCACCGCGTCGAAACCGTAGCCGATGGCGTAGTTGCCCGCGGCGCAGGCGGTCGGAATGGTGACCGCCTCGACGTCCTCCAGGCCCAGTTCGTGCGCGACGGCCGTGGCCAGCCGGCTCGCCGGGACCCGCCGGACCACCTTCGGGTCCATCTTCTCGGGTCCGTGCTCGATCTCGGTCTCGACCAGGCGGTCGAGGTCGTGCGACTCCCCATCGGTGGACCCGATGGAGATCAGGCCGCGCTGTCCACGCAGGACGTCCTCGCTCAGTCCGGCGTGGGCCACGGCCATCCGGGCCGCGGCCACCGAGAAGCGGGTGGCGGGGCCGAGTTCGTCGACGTCCAGGGTGCGGATCCACTGACGCGGCTCGAAGCCGACCAGTTCGCAGCCGTTGGCGTGGGCGAAACCCTCGGTCGCGAACCTGGTGATCGGCTTGGCGCCGCTGAGCCCGGCCCGCAGCCCCTCGGCGAACTCGACCGCGCCCACACCGATGCTCGAGAAGACTCCGAAGCCGGTCAGGACCACGCGATGCGCTGGTGGTGCCGACCCGTTGCTGGTTGCAGTTGCACGCATGGTCACTCCGTCCGGTTTCGATCGGCGGTGCCGCGGTGGTACCGCTCGCTCGGTGCTACTTGCCGGCGGCTTCCGCGACGACCTCTTCCACGCCCTTGAGGTTGACCATGCGGCCCAGTTCGGCCTGGTCGATGACGACGTGGAAGTGCTTCTCCAGGGCGGCGAGGATCTCGATCGCGCGCAGCGAGTCGGCGCCGTGGTCCTCCTTGAACAGGCTGCTCTCGGTGACCTCGTCCTCCTCGAGCTCGAGAATGTCGCAGACGATTTCCTTGATTTTCTCGGACGTGCTCTCCGCAGAGGTCGTCATATCGCTCCTGCTCCCTCGTGATGGTGACGCCGGCCCGAACGGGCCGCGCACGGATTGGAAGAGTTCGATCACCAAGGCCGGCACCGATGTTCCTCGCTCATGCCGGCAATTCCTCTTGGAATTCGGCGCATCATTCACACGCCTCGGCGAACGTAGCCGGGGTGAACCGGCGTTCACCAGGTCGGTACGAAGAATTCGAATCAGCACGGACCGCCGTGCCCGGCCGGGGCAGCCTTCGCCGGCCGTGGGACCGGATCACCCGGCCCTTGGAGGTGAGGTGCCCTTTCCGGCACTCGCGACCCGGCCCGGAGCGGTACATCGAAGATTCCACATCAGCGCTGACGACGGCATCCGGCCGGGCCAGGCTGGTGGGCCGGACGTGCCCCGCGAACAGTGCGGAGGCACCGGACGACCGCAGGGAGAGCATCGATGGCAGCCGGCGGAGCGCTTTCGAAGCACTGGATGTTCAGTGACGACTACACCCAGAACCCGTATCCGACCTTCGCCGTGCTGCGCGCCGAGCAGCCGGTGACCATGGTGCGGACGCCCGACGGAGCGCGGGCCTGGGTGGTCACCCGGCACGAGGACGTCCGCAACGCACTGGCCGACCCCCGGATGAGCCGGGACATCGGGAGCCTGTACAGGGCGCTCGGGCGGCAGATCGGCAAGGAGCTGACGCCTGCCGACGAGATCACGCACCACCTGGCCAACTCCGACCCGCCGCGGCACACCCGGCTGCGCAAGGCGCTGGTGTTCGCCTTCACCCCCAAACGGGTCGCGAACATGCGCCCCAGCCTGGAGAAGGTCGTCGACGAACTGCTCGACGAGCTGGCCGGGCAGCCGCGGCCGGACCTGCTGGCCGGTCTCACCGAGCCGCTGCCGATCATCGCGATCGCCCAGCTGCTGGGCGTTCCGGCGTCCGACTGGCGGCAGTTCAAGGTCTGGTCGAACACGATGCGGTCCACCGACGCGGCCGATCCGACCGGCGTCCTCGCCGAGCACACCAGGCAACTGTCCGCGTACATGGCCGAACTGATCGCGGAGAAGGAGCGCCACCCGAGCGACGACCTCGTCTCCGCGATGGTGCACGCCGAGGGCGACAAGCTGCTGACCCCGAAGGAGATCCTCTCCACCGCGTTCGCGCTGATGACCGGCGGCAACGAGACGACCACCGCGCTGGTGACCGGCTGCTTCGTCGGGCTGCTGACCCACCCCGGGCAGGCCGCGCGGCTCAAGGCCGACCTCGACCGGATCCCCCAGGTGGTCGACGAGCTGATCCGTTTCGCCGGACCCATGATGTACACGCTTCAGCGGCTGACCCTGGAGGACGTCGAGATCGCGGGCACCACGATTCCGGCGGGCGAGATCGTGATGCTCTCCCCGGCCAGCGCGAACCACGATCCGGAGGCCTTCCCCGACCGGCCGGACGAACTGGACATCGACCGGCCGAAGCCGGCGCACCTCACCTTCGGCCACGGCATCCACTACTGCATCGGAACGCATCTGGCCCGGGCCCAGGCGGAGATATCGATCCGGCGCGTCTACGAGCGATTCCCGGACGTCCGTCTCGCCGTGCACCCGTCGGAACTGCGTTATCAGCCCGCCCTGCTCGTCAGGGCACCGGCCGCCCTGCCCGTCAGGCTCTGACATTCCCCGGCCGCTTACCCCGCTCGAAATCCAACCGTCCGGGAGGATCGAAAACACCGATACGAAAGATTTCCCGCAATCTCTTGTGGACACAACCCGGTTCAGGCGGACCGCATCGCAGGATGGAGAAGGGCATATGAGCACCAATCCTTTCGAGGACAACGACGCCGACTACTACGTGCTGGTCAATGACGAGGGACAGCACTCGCTGTGGCCGGCCTTCGCGGAGGTGCCGGCGGGCTGGACCGTCGCGCACGGCCGGGACAGCCGGGAGGCGTGCCTGGAGTACGTCAACGAGAACTGGACCGACATGCGGCCGCTGAGCCTGGTGCGCGAGATGGAGGCGGCGGCCGGCAAGTAGCCGGTGGCGGCGGGCTGGTCTGTGCGCGGGGTGGTGAGGGCCGCGGGGCGGTGACGCCACGCCCGCACGGATCAGCTCTTCTCGCGTCCTGGGTGTTCCGGGTGTTCCGGGCGGTCGGGCCCGGCCTTCGGCCCGTTCAGGTCGCGCCACTTCTCCGAGGAGGAAGTCATGAAGGTGCTCATCGACCAGGACACGTGCGTCGCCTCCGGCCAGTGTGTGCTGACCGCAGCCGACGTCTTCGACCAGCGGGACGAGGACGGCATCGCCGTACTGCTCGACGACAACCCGCCCGCCGACCGCGCCGACGACGTCCGGCACGCAGCCGCGGTCTGCCCGGCCCGGGCCATCCGGCTGGAGGATTGACGGCGGACGGCGCGCACGGGGAAGCCGAGAGGGGTTCCGACCGGTCTCCGGAGGTTTACTTCCCGGCAGAACTTTCTTTGTTCCAGGGGCCGTTGACGTGGAACATGTTGCCGAACTAGCGTCCCATCCAGTTCACAGACATCATACGTGTCCCAGGTGGGCCCCCACGTCCCATGAGGGCGGGGGGCTCGCGCCCAAACCGCCGGCGCCTGCCAGTCCGAATCGCGCGGCCCGGCGGCCGGCAGTGCGCGATCGGGGCGCGGGCGCGGCCTTCACCGGGCATGCCCATCGCCATACGGTCGAGCACTCAGGTGCAGCCAGATCCGGCCAGACGGGGTGAGGAATGCGGAACCAGTTCGGGGGAAGGTCGCACGAACACGGGGGAGCCGACGGGGAGGGGGTGGTCCGGCACGACATGGACAAGGCCCTCCTGGACGTGCATTCGGTGATCCTCTCAACGGTGGCCAAGCACCGGGACGGGATGTCCCGCGCACCGCTCGCCACCGGGCTGAACCCGGTCGACCCCGAGATCCTGGCCGCCGCCGTGGAACTGGCGGAAGGGGCCGGACACACCGTCGACGCCGTGGTCGCCTTACCCTCCCACGCGGAGGCCGTCCACGCGATGCTGCGCGAACTGCTCCTGAGACGCGGGGACTTGCGGATCCGAATCCTGTGCACCCGCGCCACGCTCAACCACGACCTGGTGCGGGAGTTCGCCCGCAGGGGGCGCAAGGCCGTCCGTATCGCCCGCATTCCGCTGATGACGGCCCTGATCGCCGACGGCCGGACGGCGCTGGTGTGCACCGAGATGACCGGCGAGCGCCAGGCGTCCGTCCTGCGGGCGTCCTCCGTGACCCAGTGCGGCCAGACTCTCTTCGACACCGTCTGGAGTCACGCGGTCGACGCCACCGCCTGGCTGGGCTTCGGCGCCCATGCCCGTGTCGAACTCGTCCAGCAGATACTCCACTACCTCCACACCGGGGCCACGGACGAGGCCGCCTCCCGTGAGCTGTCCATCTCCGTGCGCACCTATCGTCGGCACATCGCCACCATCATGGAACTCCTCGACGCCAGGTCCCGTTTCCAGGCAGGAGTGCGCGCCGCGGAACTCGGGCTGCTCACCCGTGTCCGCCCGGGGGCGGAACCGCCTCGCGGGTGTCCGCCGGCGGGATGGGCGGCGGGCGGCGGCACACCACCACCTCGCGGCGGCTACTCCCCGGTGGCCTGAGCAGGGACCGACGGAGCGGGTGACGGCGCCGAGGGCGCTGGTCGGGGCAGGGGAGGAGCCGAGATCGGTCCGGCCGGACGAGGCCGGATGAGACCGGACCGAGGCCGCGTGGACGGCGGGGCCGGAGAGGAGATGCCTCTCCGGCCCCGCCGTCCGTTCATGACCGGTTCCGACCAGGTGGGATCGATGTATTTCGGCTCGCCGGCGCGTGGCGGCGCGGGTGCTCGCTCTGTCGTGCGAACGCTCATACCAGAGCGGGACGCTTTCTGGGGGATTTCGTCAACCTTCCATCTCGCTTGGTGCGTTGGTGACTACTGTGAGTGTCCGTGGGGCGACGCGGCGCCGTACACGCGCCGCTGTCGACCGGCACATCGATGGAGCATGCCCGCTCGCCCCCCGGGCGCGAGTACACAGGCCCGACGGACCCGTACGAGGAAAAGATGTCTCACCTCCGTGCACCGGCCGCCCGCGCAGACCGCCGTGAGGGCGGGCGGCACGGGCGCCCGGTCACCCGCACCGTCCCCTCGCTGCCCGAGACCCGTCTACGGCCTCAGCTGCTGCGCCTGGCGGTGCTGCCGCCGACCTCGGTCGCCCTCGGCGCCGGAGCGGCCGTGCTCTTCACCGTGCGTTCCACCGGCGCACGCCCCGGTCCCGTCCTGTGGGCCGTGCTCGCCGGAGCGTTCGCGGTCACGCTCGCGGGCATCGCGATCGCCGCCGTCGCCGCCGGCCGGGCCGCCCGTTCGGTGCACGACCGGATCGGCGTCCTGCGCCGCGGCACCGCGCGCCGCGAGGCCGAACTGCGCGCCCTCGTCGACGCCCTGCGCCAGGGCGAGGCCCCGCCGCCGCAAAAGCCGCACGGCGGCCCGCCGGAGGGCGCCGACGAGGTCGACCTGCTCGCGGCCGACCTGGCGCGCGCCCACGACGAGGCCGTCGCCGCCGTCGTGCAGGCAGCCCAGCTGTCCAGCCAGACGGGCAGCGAACAGAAACTGGAGGTCTTCGTCAATCTCGCCCGGCGTCTCCAGTCCCTCGTGCACCGGGAGATCTCCACCCTCGACGAGCTGGAGAACGACATCGAGGACCCCGACCTGCTCAAGGGCATCTTCCATGTCGACCACCTCGCCACCCGGGTCCGCCGGCACGCCGAGAACCTCGCCGTCCTCGGCGGCGCCGTCTCCCGCCGGCAGTGGAGCAACCCGGTCTGCATGACGGAGGTGCTGCGCTCGTCCATCGCCGAGGTCGAGCAGTACTCGCGGGTCAAACTCGCCCCGCCGATCGAGGGGCGGCTGCGCGGCCACGCCGTCGCGGACGTGATCCACCTGCTGGCCGAACTCGTCGAGAACGCCACGCTGTTCTCCGCCCCGCAGACCCAGGTCCTGCTGCGCGCCAACCTCGTCACCTCCGGACTCGCGGTGGAGGTCGAGGACCGTGGCCTGGGCATGCCGGTCGGCGAGCAGGTCCGGATGAACACCCTGCTGGCCGACCCCGACCAGGTCAATGTCGCGAGCCTGCTCGCCGACGGCCGCATCGGGCTGTACGTGGTGTCCCAGCTCGCCAGGCGGCACGGCATCACCGTCCGCCTGCAGACCAACATCTACGGCGGTGTGCAGGCGGTCGTCCTCGTACCGCAAACCCTGCTGGGAACGTCAACGGGAGCCTCCGGCACGTCATTCGGGGCGCTGGACACCGGCATGCGGCCCCCGGCCCCGGCGCCGTACCCGTCGGGCGCCGCCCCGTCGCTCCCGGACGGCGGACACGGGCACGCTGTCGCGCCGGCCCTGAACGGCGGCGGCACCCACCGCGCGCCGGCCGTGTCCGGCGGTCGCGGGGAGTCCGTGCGAGGTGTGCACGGCACCGGCGTAGGACGCGCGCCGAGCCCCGTCACCGGCCTGCTCGGCGGCCCCGCCCGCCCCGGCGACACGCGCCGACGCGACGGCGGGATGCATCCCGTGGCGGGCGCCGACGCCCGCGACGCGCGCCGCGTCCCCGGCACAGCCGGAGGCGTCCTGCCGCCGCGCGCCGTACCCCGTATGAACGGCGCCCCCGGACCCGTCACACCTGCGTCCGGGGGCGACACACTCATGTCTGTGCCTGGGCCGATGTCTGGTGGCGACATGCCTGTGTCGGTACCCGCGCCGATGTCCGGGGGCGACATGCCTGTGTCGGTACCCGCGCCGATGTCCGGGGGCGACACGCCCATGTCTGTGCCTGGGCCGATGTCTGGTGGCGACATGCCTGTGTCGGTACCCGCGCCGATGTCCGGGGGCGACACGCCCATGTCCGTGCCTGGGCCTGTGTCTGGTGGCGACATGCCTGTGTCCGTTCCTGCGCCCATGTCCGGCGACGGCACGCCCATGTCCGCACCCGTGCCCGCTCCACGGGGCGACACGCCGATGCCCATGCCGATGTCCGGTGGCGACACGCCCATCCCCGGACCCGGCGGCGAGCTGCTGCCCGCCCACGCCCCCACCTCGCCCGGTGACGACGTGCGGGCTGTCGAGCCCGCCGACGGCGACCACCTCGATCCCCTGCCGCGGCGGACGGCGCGCGAAGGGCAGGACACTCCCGCGGAGGCCGTGCCGGGCATCCGGCCCGCCGAGCGGGCCGCCATGGAGGCCGGCGCCGGTGCGCCGCCCGTTCCGCGCGCCGGAGTGGTGCGCGGAACCATGGAGAGGCCCCGACTGCCCCGGCGGCGCGCCCAGGAGCACCTCGTGCCGCAACTGCGCGGTGGCCCGCTGCCGCGCCAGGAGTCCGAGCACGTCGCCGGCCACGACCCCGGGCTGATGGCGGCCTTCCGGCGCGGCACGGGACTCGCCGAGTCGGAGCAGCGCCAAGAGCCGGCCGCCGCGGAGCCGGCCCGCCCGCACGACCCGCACCCCCCGGGTGGCGCCCACCCCCAGGACGTGTCCGGGGCCACGGAGGCGCGGCCCGTGCTCCTGCCAGGGCAGCACCTCACCCTCCGGCACGACGGGAGTGAGCCGGCCGGATGACCAGCCCGCCCAGCCCCGCCGCCACTCCCGACCCCAGCGCTTGCGCAGACCTTCGGACCCCAAGGAGTCGATCCACCATGGCGAACGATGCGTCGACCGGCCGTGTCTCCGACCTCGACTGGCTGATGAGCGGCCTCGTGCAGCGCGTACCGCACACCACCAGCGCGGTGCTGCTGTCCTGCGACGGGCTGGTGAAGTCCGTGCACGGCCTCGACCACGACAGCGCCGACCACATGGCCGCCCTGGCCTCCGGCCTGTACTCCCTCGGCCGCAGCGCCGGCGTCCGCTTCGGCGACGGCGGCGAGGTGCGGCAGGTCGTCGTCGAACTGGACTCGACGCTGCTGTTCGTCACCACAGCCGGCACCGGCACCTGCCTCGCCGTGCTCGCCGGCCGGGAGGCCGACGCGGCCGTGCTGGGCTACGAGATGGCGATGCTGGTCAAGAGCGTCCGCCCCTACCTCGAGACCGCGCCACGGCAGCATTCCGTCGAATCCCGGGCGCTGCGGCCTTGAGCGCGGCGGCGGCCGGCGACAGGCCCTGGCTCGACGACGCGGCCGGACGGCTGGTGCGCCCCTTCACCGTCAGCGGCGGCCGCACCCGGCCCAGCATCGCGCTCGACCTCATGTCGCAGGTGATGGCCACCGGGGCGACACCGCTGGCCTACCTCGGCCCGGAGCACGGCCAGGCACTCGACCTGTGCCGTGCCCCCCTCCCGGTGGCCGAGGTCGCCGCCCATCTGAAGCTGCCGGCCGTGGTGACCAAGGTGCTGCTGTCCGACCTCGTCGACTGCGGGGCGCTGACCACCAGGCCCCCCGCGTACCGACACCACCCCACCGACCGGGCTCTTCTGGAGGCAGTGCTCGATGGACTACGACGACAGCTCTGACCACGACGGCGGCCTCGATCCCTTCCCCACCGCCCTGAAGATCCTGGTGGCGGGAGGGTTCGGGGTGGGCAAGACCACCTTCGTCGGCGCGGTCAGCGAGATCGCGCCGCTGAGCACGGAGGAGTTGCTCACCACGGTCAGCGCGGCCACGGACAACCTCGACGGCGTGGAGAACAAGGTCGAGACGACCGTCGCGATGGACTTCGGCCGCATCACCCTGGACCCGCGGCACGTGCTCTACCTGTTCGGCACGCCCGGCCAGGAACGGTTCTGGTTCATGTGGGACGAGCTGTGCGAGGGCGCCCTGGGCGCGGTGATCCTCGCCGACACCCGCAGGCTGGAGGAGTGCTTCGCCGCCGTCGACTTCTTCGAACGGCGCGGCCTCGCCTTCGTCGTCGGCGTCAACGAGTTCGACGGCGCCCACCGCTACGACCCCGAGGAGGTGCGGGCGGCCCTCGACCTCGACCCGCGGATCCCCGTGGTCCCCTGCGACGCCCGTATCTCCAGCTCGGGCATCCAGACCCTGCTGACCCTCGTCCGGCATCTCATCGCCCACGCACCCGCCGTCCCCGCACAGAGCCAGGGCGCGCACAGGTGACCCCGGCACACTGACCCCCGCACACCGCCACGGAGCCCGTACATGACATACGCCGACAGCGACGGAGCCCGGCCATGAGCTACGACCCGCCCCGCCCGGCCGGTCGCCTCCTGCTGACCCCCGAGGACAAGGACGCCCCCGCCCGCACCGAGCGACTGCGGCGGCTGGGGCTGGGGGAGCGGCCCGAGCCGGCCCTGGACGCCTTCGCCGACCGCCTCGCCGCGTTCACCCGGGCGCCGTACGCGATGGTCAACTTCCTCGACGAGGAAGGGCAGTTCTTCGCCGGACTGCACCGGCCCGAGCGCGACGTCCTGACCGTCGACAGCGTCGACACCGGCGGCGACGGAAGCCGGCGCGAGGTGGGCCGCCGCCTGGCCCGCGATCACGGTTTCTGCCCGCATGTCGTGGTGCGGCGCAAGGCGCTGGTGCTGGAGGACGTCAGCGACTACCCGCGGTTCGCGGGCAACCCGATCGTGGACGAGTTCGGCATCCGCTCCTATCTGGGCGCCCCGCTCATCGACAGTACGCAGATGGTGCTGGGCACGGTGTGCGTCGTCGACGTCGAGCCGCGGCCGTGGGGCAGGGAGGGGCTTCGGACCATCAAGGCGGCCGCGGCGGAGCTCGCCCCGCGGCTGGAGCGCCGGGAGACCGAGGGCTTCCTGTTCTGACGGCCGGGCGAAGGCCTCGCACCGCGCGTGAGCGCGCTCGCGGACGGCGTGAAGCGGAGCTGTGGCCGCGCTTAAGAAATCCTCGATGGACCAGCGTGCCGCCGTGCGGCAGATTGCTACCGGAATCCACCCCTCTCCCCGGACGCGGGCTGCCCCGGCATGCCCGGCCCCGGGGCCGGAACCACAGGAGCGGTAGCGTTGAAGGCGCTGGTCAAGCAGAAGGCGGAGCCCGGGTTGTGGCTCGCGGACGTCCCCGAGCCCGCCATCGGACCCGGCGATGTACTGATCAAGGTCCTGCGGACCGGCATCTGCGGCACCGACCTGCACATCCGGGCCTGGGACGGCTGGGCCCAGCAGGCGATCCGCACCCCGCTCGTGGTCGGGCACGAGTTCGTCGGCGAGGTCGTCGAGACCGGCTCCGACGTCACCGACATCAAGCCCGGCGACCGGGTCAGCGGCGAGGGCCACCTGGTGTGCGGCAAGTGCCGCAACTGCCTGGCCGGACGCCGCCACCTGTGCCGGGCCACCGTCGGCCTCGGCGTGGGACGCGACGGCGCGTTCGCCGAGTACGTCGCCCTGCCCGCCGCCAACGTCTGGGTGCACCGCGTCCCCGTCGACCTCGACATCGCCGCGATCTTCGACCCGTTCGGCAACGCCGTGCACACCGCGCTGTCCTTCCCGCTGGTCGGCGAGGACGTGCTGATCACCGGCGCCGGCCCGATCGGCCTGATGGCGGCGGCCGTCGCCCGGCACGCCGGCGCGCGCAACGTCGTCATCACCGACGTGAGCGAGGAGCGGCTGGAGCTGGCCCGCAAGATCGGCGTGAGCCTCGCCCTCGACGTCTCCCGGGACACGATCGCCGGGGGGCAGCGCACGCTGGGCCTGCGCGAGGGCTTCGACGTCGGCCTGGAGATGTCCGGCCGCCCCGAGGCGATGCGCGACATGATCGCGAACATGACGAACGGCGGCAAGATCGCCATGCTCGGCCTGCCCGCCCAGGAGTTCCCCGTCGACTGGGCCCGCGTCGTCACCTCGATGATCACCATCAAGGGCATCTACGGCCGGGAGATGTTCGAGACCTGGTACGCCATGTCGGTGCTGCTGGAGGGCGGCCTCGACCTCGCCCCCGTCGTCACCGGCCGGTACGGCTACGAGGACTTCGAGGCGGCCTTCGCCGACGCCGCGAGCGGCAAGGGCGGAAAGATCATCCTCGACTGGACCGTGTGACCGCGTACCCCCTTCTTCCGCCGCTCTTCTGCCGGCACCTTCAAGGAGCACCCTGATGTTCGACTCCGTGCGCGACGACCTGCGCGTCACCCTCGACGAGATCCGCGCCGCCGGGCTGCACAAGCCCGAACGTGTCATCGGCACCCCGCAGTCCGCGACCGTCGAGGTCACCGCGGGCGGCCGTCCCGGCGAGGTCCTCAACTTCTGCGCCAACAACTACCTCGGCCTCGCCGACCACCCCGAGGTCGTCGCCGCCGCCCACGAGGCCCTGGACCGCTGGGGCTACGGCATGGCCTCCGTGCGCTTCATCTGCGGCACCCAGGAGGTGCACAAGGAGCTGGAGGCCCGGCTGTCGGCGTTCCTCGGCCAGGAGGACACGATCCTGTACTCCTCCTGCTTCGACGCCAACGGCGGCGTGTTCGAGACGCTGCTCGGCCCCGAGGACGCGGTCATCTCCGACGCCCTCAACCACGCCTCGATCATCGACGGCATCCGGCTGTCGAAGGCCCGCCGCTTCCGCTACGCCAACCGCGATCTCGCGGACCTGGAGCGGCAGTTGAAGGAGGCCACCGAGGGCGGGGCGCGCCGCAAGCTGGTCGTCACCGACGGCGTGTTCTCGATGGACGGCTATGTGGCGCCGCTGCGCGAGATCTGCGACCTGGCCGACCGCTACGACGCCATGGTCATGGTCGACGACTCCCACGCCGTCGGCTTCGTCGGCCCCGGCGGCCGCGGCACCCCCGAACTGCACGGTGTCATGGACCGCGTGGACATCATCACCGGCACCCTCGGCAAGGCGCTCGGCGGCGCCTCCGGCGGCTACGTCGCCGCCCGCGCCGAGATCGTCGCCCTGCTGCGCCAGCGCTCCCGGCCGTACCTGTTCTCCAACACGCTCGCCCCGGTGATCGCGGCGGCCTCCCTGAAGGTGCTTGACCTGCTGGAGTCCGCGGACGATCTGCGGGTCCGGCTCGCCGAGAACACGGCGCTGTTCCGCCGCCGGATGACCGAGGAGGGCTTCGACATCCTCCCCGGCGACCACGCCATCGCCCCGGTGATGATCGGCGACGCGGCCAAGGCGGGCAGCATGGCGGAGCTGCTCCTCGAGCGCGGCGTGTACGTGATCGGCTTCTCCTACCCGGTCGTGCCGCAGGGCCAGGCCCGCATCCGCGTGCAGCTGTCCGCGGCGCACTCCACCGAGGACGTGAACCGAGCGGTGGACGCGTTCGTCGCGGCGCGTGCCGAGCTGGAGGGCTGAGCCGGAGGCCGACCGGTCGCAGGTCTTGCGATAATCGTTCGCATGATCGAAGCGCGGCGGTTGCACATCCTCCGTGCGGTGGCCGACCACCGCACGGTGACAGCCGCTGCCGCCGCGCTCTACCTCACGCCGTCGGCCGTCTCGCAGCAGCTCACGGCCCTGGAGCAGGAGACCGGCCACCGGCTGGTCGAGCGCGGCGCCAAGGGCGTACGGCTGACCCCGGCCGGGGAGATCCTGCTCAGCCACACCAACGCGGTCCTCGCCCAGCTGGAGCGGGCGGAGGCCGAACTCGCCGCCTACGGCTCCGGTGAGGCCGGCACGGTGACGGTCGCCGCCTTCGCCACCGGCATCGCGCAGGTGGTGGCGCCCGCGGTGGCCCGACTGGCGGGGAAGGCGCCCGGCATCCGCATCCGCGTGCAGGACGCGGAGGGTGACGCCAGCCTGCCGATGGTGCTGGACCGGCAGGTCGACGTGGCGGTCGCCGTCGAGTACCGGGGCGCGCCGTCCGCCGACGACCCCCGGCTGACCCACGTACCGCTGTACGCCGAGCCGTTCGACGCGGTCGTCCCGGTGGCCCACCGGCTGGCCGGCGCCGCCGAGGTGCCGCTCGCCGAGCTGGCCAAGGACACCTGGATCGGCCCGTATCCCGGCAATCCCTGCCACGACGTGGTCGTCCTGGCCTGCGAGAGCGCCGGCTTCCAGCCCCGCCTGGAACACTCCTCCGACGACTTCCGCGCCGTCGTGGCCCTCGCCTCGGCCGACGCGGGGGTGGCCCTCGTGCCGCGCTCCGCGCTGCGCGGGATGGACCTCACGGGCGTGGTCGTCCGCCCCGTGGACGGAGTGGCGCCCACCCGCCGGGTCTTCGCGGCGGTGCGCCGGGGAGCCGAGGGGCACCCGCTGATCCGCCCGGTGCTCCAGGCCCTGGACGAGGCGGCGCAGGCGTAGCGGTCCGCCGCACCAGCCTGCACCAGGCTTCCTTGGGGGTGGCTGTCAGTGCGAGGGGTTAGCGTGCGGGGCATGCCGGATGCCCATGACGTACGCCGTATCGCCCTGTCCCTGCCGGACACCACGGAGAAGATCGCCTGGAGCATGCCCACGTTCCGGGTCGCGGGGAAGATGTTCGCCACACTGCCGGAGGAGGAGACCTCCATCGCCGTGCGCTGTCCCAAGGAAGAGCGCGACGAACTGGTCGTGGCCGAGCCGGAGAAGTTCTGGATCGCCGGCCACGAGGCGCAGTTCGCCTGGGTACGGGTCCGGCTCGCGGCGCTGGAGGACGAGGACGAGCTGCGTGACATCCTCGCCGACTCCTGGCGCCAGGCGGCTCCGCCGCGGCTGCTGGAGGCCCATCCCGGGCTGGGACTTCCCACCACCCGCTGAAAATCCCTCGGGCGTTGTCGGTGGGCCGTGGCATGATCCGGAGGCAGTGGGGCCGGCCGGTGCGGTAGGGGCCGCGGTCGGCCGGGGAGCGGGGGATCGGGCGGGGAGGGGAGCGTCGAAAGGATGACCGGGACGTCGTCGCAGTCGTCGCCGGGGGAGGCGGCGGGGCGGGATGACCTCGTTGCCGGAGCCGGAGCCGGAGCCGGAGCCGGAGCCGGGATTCGAGGTGAAGCCGGGGCCGCGGCCGGAGTGGACGACGGCGGTCGCGCGCGGCCGGTGTGGTCGCGGGACTTCGCGCTGTTCTTCGTCGCGCGGGCCGTCGCCCGGCTCGGCGACACCATGCTGCCGGTCGCCCTCGCCGCCGGCCTGCTCCAGCACGGGTACGGCGCGGGCGCGGTCGGCCTCGCCATGGCCTCGACGGCCGCCGCCTTCGCCGGGCTCGTGGTCTTCGGCGGGGTCATCGCCGACCGGTTCAGCACCCGCAAGCTGATGATCGGGGCCGACCTGGTGCGGCTCGGCACCCAGGCCCTGGCCGCCGTGCTGTTCTACTCCGGGCACGTGGTGCTCTGGGAGATCTGCGTGATCGGCCTCGTCAACGGCGTGGCGGGCGCCGTGTTCCAGCCCGGCGTGGCCAGTACGGTGCCCAGGCTCGCCTCCGACGTCCAGGCGGCCAACGGCGCCATACGGATCGCGGAGTCCGCGGCCCAGCTCGCGGGCCCCGCCGCCGCGGGCCTGCTCGTCGGCTTCGCCTCACCCGGCGGGGTGTTCGCGGCGCACGCCGCCACCTACGGGGTCAGCGCCCTGTGCCTGCTCCTGCTCCGGCTGCCCCCGCTCATCCGGACCGGCGCCCCGGCCCGCACCCCGGACGGCACCGCGACCGGTGCCTTCAGGGCGGATCTGGTCGAAGGATGGCGGGAGTTCAGGGCCAGAACGTGGCTCTGGGGCGTCATCGCGGTGTGGTGTCTCTACATGATCGCCGTCTGGGGCCCGACCGTCCCGCTGGTGGCCACCGAAGTGGTGCAGCAGCACGGCCCGCGCGCCTACGGCCTGATCAACTCCGCCCTCGGCGCCGGCACCGTCGTCGGCGGCTTCCTCGCCCTGCGGCTGCGTCCCCGCCGTATGCTGCGCGCCGGCGCGTTCGCCCTGTTCGCCTTCGTCGGCTTCCCGGCCACGGTCGGGGCCGGCTTCGGCGTGCCGGCCATGGCGGCGGGCGCCGCCGTCGCCGGGGCGGGCATGTCGTTCTGGGGCGTGATGTGGGCGACCAGCGTCCAGACCCAGGTCCCGTCCGACGTCCTCAACCGCATCCACGCCTACGACGTGGCGGGCTCCCTCGCCATGATGCCCGTGGGCCAGGCCCTGGCCGGCCCGGCCGCCACCGCCCTGGGCGCGGACCATGTGCTGCTGGTGTCCGCCGCGATGAGCCTCGTCGTACCGACGGTCCTGCTGGCGGTGCCCGCGATACGCGGCCTCATACGGGCCGACGCGCGCGGCACCCACCGCCCGCACGCGCAGGACGGGACCGCGGACGCGGCCCCCGGGCGGACACACCCCGAGCGGCACTGACGACGGCCACTCCGGTCCGGCCACCGCCGCACGGGCGCCTGAAGGCATCCGCACGGCCTCCACGCGGATGCCTTCAGGCGCCCGAGGTGTCCGCGGCGCCCGAGGTACCCAAGGTGCCCGAGGTGCCCGCCCCGGCCCGGGTCCCCAGGAACGCCGAGATCCGTTCCCGCAGCGACCGGGCGTCGAGCCCGTGCGCGGCGGTGTGCTCCTCCGCGGTGCCGTAGCGCCGCAGCTCGGCGCGGCCCACACCGAGCCCCAGGACGCGGTGCGGGACGTCGAGGAGCGCGTCGTTCGCCGCCGAGGTCGACGTGCCCGCGAGATACGGCTCGACCAGGACGACGTCCGTACCGGCCGCCCGAGTGGCCCTGCGCAGCGCGGCCGCGTCGAAGGGCCGTACGGTCGTCGCGTACAGCACGGTGACGTCCAGGCCCTCCGTCGCGGTGAGCACCGTGTCGAGCAGGGGCCCCACGGCTACCACCACACCCGAGCGGCCCTCGCGGACCGTCACGAAGTGCTCGCCGTCGACCGGGCGGCGGTGCGCGTTCGACTGCACGGACAGCCGTACGTAGACCTTGTCGTCGCCCGCGGCGACCGCGTGCCGCAGGAGTGTCTCGGCCTCGTCCGGGTGCCCGGGCACATGGACGGTCCAGCCGTCGAGGGTGTCGAGCAGCGCCACGTCGCCGGGTGCCATGTGGGTGTAGCCGCCCGCGGGCCAGTCGAAGGAGGCGGCGGCGCTGACCATCACCGCGCCCGCGCCCTGGTGCCCGAGATCCAGTTTGACCTGCTCGAAGGGGCGCTCGACGAGGAAGCTCGCGAAGGTGTGCAGCACCGGTCGCATACCGGTCAGCGCCAGCCCGGCGCCTGCTCCGACGAGGAGCTGCTCGCGGATGCCGACGTTGATCACCCGGTCGGGATGCCGGCGCCGCGCGTCGGCGAAGCCGTCCTTGCCGATCTCGGCGATGACGACCGCCACCCGCGGATCCTCGTCGAGCAGGCGCGAGACGGCCGGTGCGAGACGGTCACGCATGGTGTCCATGGAGGTCGAGCCCTTCTGTGTCGGAAAGCCGGGGGGAAGCCGGGGAAAGTCAGGGAAAACAGCGGAAGTCGGGGGTTTGCTCAGCGGTTCCGGATCAGGGGTTCTTCGGCTCCACCCGGGCCACCACCACGTGCGGGCGGCCCGGATGCGGCGCGGTGAACGCGGCGTACAGCGCCTCGTGGTCGCGGCCGTCGACGCTCGCCGTCGACCAGCCCGCCACCTCGAAACGGGCCGCGATGCCGCCGGGACGGGCATGGCCGGCGGAGGCGTTGTCGACGACGACGGTGTGCAGCTGTTCGAGTCCCGCGGGGCCGGCGAACGCGATGGCCTCGTGGTTGCTCCCCTCGTCCAGCTCGGCGTCCCCGGTCAGCACCCACACCCGGGGCCCGTTCAGTCCCTGGGCGCGCAGCCCCAGGGCCGTGCCGACGGCGATGGGCAGTCCGTGCCCGAGCGACCCGCTGCCGATCTCGACGCCCGGCACCAGCGTGCGGTCCGGATGGTGGCCGAGCGGGGAGTCGAAGGCGCCGAAGTCCGGCAGCCAGTCCACCGGCACGAAGCCCTTCGCGGCGAGCACCGCGTAGTACGCCATCGGGCCGTGCCCCTTCGACAGAAGGAACCGGTCCCGGTGCGGGTCGTCGCGCTGCTCCGGGCGGACCCTGAGCACCCGGTCGTAGAGCACCCAGAGCACGTCCAGCGTGGACGTGGCCGCCGGTCCGTGCTTCTCGTCGCCCGTCATGAGCCCCATCAGCCGGGGCAGGTCGGCGTAACCGTGGGCGCGTTCGGTCTCCTCGGTGATCGTCATGCCGACGATGGTGCGACCTCAACCAAACTTGAGGTCAAGTCCGGTCGTCCCGGCACCGCCCGGTTCAAAACCCGTGCGCGACCACCGACCTGAGTGCGGTATTGTTTTCCTGCACGTTCGGCCAGGGGAAACCCCAGGTCAGGCGGGCAACGGGACGTGGCGCAGCTTGGTAGCGCACTTGACTGGGGGTCAAGGGGTCGCAGGTTCAAATCCTGTCGTCCCGACAGTGATGTCGGAAGTTTCCGCAGGCAAGGGGCTCTCTTCGGAGGGCCCCTGTTTCGTGAGCGGGAGCAATGTGGGAGTCCACTTCCGTTCCACGTGGTCCATCGATCCCAACCGTGGTCATCGGTGTCAATCGACGTTGACCGTGTGATGCCGCACGCGCCTTGGAGACCAAGGCCGGCGGGGAACCTGGAACGCCGGTGTTCGGTGTGGACCGCTGCAACCGGCTGCCTGCTGCTCCGCGTCCCAGGGACATGACCGTCGTCCCTTACCGGGCTGCACCGGACACAGCTTCATGGCCGCACTGCGACGGTGCCTTACCAGGCGGTGCCGAGTGTCGTGGCCGCCGGGTCGAGCCGCACACCGCATGCCTGGCTCATCTGCCCGGAGATGAACGCTCTGCCTACCTCGCGGGCCTCCGGCCCGGCGCAGACCTCGACCACAGGGGCACCCGCTTCACCGAAGAACTGCTGAGCGAACTGCTCACCGCGCTCACGGAGCCCTCCACGCATAGGCCGCGAATCGGCCAGGCCCGTTTCGAGAGGGCAACCTTCTGCGGCGATGTACGGTTCGACCTGGTGGAGTTCGACGCCGACGCTGTGTTCGACGGGGCGAAGATCGCCGGGGATATTTCGTTCAACCAGGCAGAGATCAGCGGCCGTTCCCTCTTCCGCCAGGTGAAGATCGGTGGCAACGGCTCGTTCGATCGGATGAAGGTCCGCCGACGCGTTGTGTTCGAGAGGGCGGAGATCGACGGCAATGCCTGGTTCGATCGGATGAACGTGGGCGGCCGTGCCGTGTTCGACGGGGCGAAGATCGGGCGAGATGCATGCTTCACAGGAATGGAGATCGGCGGCTACTTCTCGTTTGACCAGGTCGGCCTCGGTGGTGATGCCAGATTCGACCGGGCCCATGTCAGCGGCAGCGCCTCGTTCCGTGGGCTGAGGGTCGGCGGTCAGGTGTCGTTTCCAGGAGCGGCGTTCGAGGGTGCTGCACTGATCGGGCCGATGGTGTGCGGTAGGACGCTGAATCTGTCCGAGGCGGTATTCGGGGGCGCAGTCACGATGGAGGCGGCAGCAGCCGCCGTGCGGTGCCGGCGCACGCGGTGGGCCTCTACCGCGGCGCTGCGACTGCGGTACGCGGCCGTGGACTTGAGCGATGCGGTTGTCGAATATCCGTTGAGCATCACCGCCCGGTCCCGGCCGTTCATCGTAGACGGTGAGGAGCTGGACGAATCCGGCCTCATGGATGCCGGCGTGCGGGTCATGTCGCTGCGGGGAGTGGATGCCGCGCACCTGGTACTCACCAGCGTGGACCTCACCGAATGCCTTTTCGCCGGAACCATCCATCTCGATCAGCTGCGGCTCGAGGGGAGATACACCTTGGCTGCCGCCCCGTCCGGTTTACGCCGACGCGGGATGCGGCCCGTGCGCTGGACGCCGCGCCGAACGCTGGCCGAAGAACACCACTGGCGTGCCGCCCGCGGCTGGGGCGCCGATGGTTGGACGCCCGCGCCACGTGGGGAAGAGGTGCAGGAACCGGCAGCACTGGCGCCGGTGTACCGACAACTGCGCAAGGCCTTCGAAGACGGTAAGCACGAACCGGGTGCCGCTGACTTCTATTACGGCGAGATGGAGATGCGCCGCCACGCCGACGACATCCCCTGGACCGAGCGGAGCCTGCTCACCGCGTACTGGGCGCTGTCCGGCTACGGGCTGCGAGCCTCGCGAGCCCTGGGCTGGCTCATGGTGGCCATGACCGCCACTGTGCTGGCGATGATGCTGTGGGGCTTGCCGCAGAACGATCCGAAGCCGAAGAGCACCGGCACGGTGGCCGACCGCCGTATCACGATGACCACCGACATACCCGGCCCGGTCAACCCGGACGGTCCGTATGACGAGCGTTTGACGACCGGGCGGTTCGAGAAGTCCCTGCGGGCGGTCGTCAACTTGGTGATCTTCCGTTCCTCCGATCAGAAGCTGACCACCGCCGGTACTTACACCGAGATGGCGTCTCGACTGGTCGAGCCGGCCCTCCTCGGACTCGCTGTACTGGCGATCCGCGGGCGGCTGAAACGGTAGTCGGAAACACTGTTTGCCGTGCCACTGCGGGACGGCTGCCGGTACGGCGCCCTGCTGTCTTCGAGCGCGTTGGGCGGCCCCTGTTGCAAGGTTTGCCCTGTTGGCGGCGCCGACCATCACCGACGGTTGAGCACGGATGGCCTGGCTGCGGCAGCCGACCTACGCCTGGGGAACCCGCACCCAGCCCCGGGCGGCGGGGGCTGTGCTGAGTACGAGTACTCATGTGCGCCGGGAGGGCGGCGCCCGCGAGGGCGGTGGGCCTGGGGTGTCACCCTCAGGGCCCCGGTCGGGCGGAACACCACCGGGCCGCAGGGGGAAGAGCGCTCAGACGGATTCCGCCCCTTCGGGCACAGCGCTCATCCAGCCCTCGTAGGGGACATCGCGAACGGGACGCCGACGGCGGAGCGTGAACCCGGCCTGCACACGGGCCCTCCCGTCCACCTCGGAAAGGAAAGGTGGAGGAGAGGGCCCGTACGCGAAGTCGTCCCTACGACCGGTCGTCCTCGGTCTGCGGATGGACGCAGTGCCACCGGTGGGACTCGCCGGGGCCGGACCCGGCCGCGGGGAAGGCGGTCACGCAGGCGTCGTCGGCCTTCCAGCAGCGGGTGCTGAAGGGGCAGCCGGGCGGCGGGTTGACCGCCGACGGCACCGGGCCGTGCAGCACGATGCGTTCGCTGCGCTCCATCAGGCTCGGGGTGGCCGACAGCAGGGCCTGGGTGTACGGGTGCGCGGGGGAGGCGGCGACGCGTCGCGCCGGACCCTCCTCCACGATCCGGCCGAGGTAGAGCACGGCGAGCCGGTCGGCGAGGTGCCGCACGGTCTGGATGTCGTGCGAGATGAACACCATGCCGAGGTTCAGCCGGTCCCGCAGGTCCACCAGCAGGTTCAGGACCTGCGCGCGCACCGACACGTCGAGTGCGCTGGTCGGCTCGTCGGCGACGATCAACTCCGGTTCCAGGGCGAGCGCGCGGGCGATGGCCACGCGCTGGCGCTGCCCGCCCGAGAGCTGTCCCGGCAGGGCCCGCAGGGTGTGCGCGGGCAGGCCGACCAGTTCCAGCAGCTCCTCGACCCGGGCGTCGCGTGCCTTGTCGTCGCCCCGCCGGTGCACGTCCAGCGGGTCGCGCAGGATCCGGCCCACCGGCAGCCGGGGGTTCAGGGCGGTCGACGGGTCCTGGAAGACGACGCCGACGGAGGAGCCGAACTCGTCGCGCCGCCGGGCACCGGGCATCGCCCACAGGTCCTCGCCGTGGAAGGTGACCGTGCCCTCGGTGGGCCGTTGCAGACCGGTGAGCACCCGGGCCAGGGTCGACTTGCCGCAGCCGGACTCGCCGACCAGGCCGACGATCTCCCCGCGCCCGACCTCCAGCGAGGCGTCGGTCAGGGCATGCACGTGGCTCCGGTCGAACAGGCCGCCGCCGCGGGCCTTGTGGCGTACGTGTACGTGGTCGAGCCGGATCATCGGTTGCTCTCCTGAAGCAGGGCGGCCGGCACGGGGTGGTGGCACGCGGTGCTGTGGTCGGGCCCGCCGCCGGGCAGGGGCGGGGTGGTGCGGCACAGATCGGTCGCCGCGGCGCAGCGCGAGGCGAACCGGCAGCCGTCCCCGAATCGTCGGGGCGCCGGGACGATGCCGGGGATCTGGTGCAGCCGCTCGGCGCCCGCCTCCAGCGACACCACCGAGCCGAGCAGCCCGCGGGTGTAGGGGTGGGCGGGCGCGGACAGCAGCGACCTGGTCTCGGCGACCTCCGCGACCTGGCCGGCGTACATCACCGCGATCCGGTGCGACAGATCGCCGACGAGCGCCAGGTCGTGGGAGACGAGGATCATCGCGAAGCCGAGCTCGTCGCGGAGCCGTTCGAGCAGCTCCACCACCTGGGCCTGGACCGTGACGTCGAGCGCGGTGGTCGGTTCGTCCGCGATCAGGAGGCGGGGGCTGCGGGAGAGCGCCATGGCGATCAGCACGCGCTGACGCTGTCCGCCGGAGAGTTCGTGCGGGTAGCTGCGCAGGGTCCGCCGCGGATCGAGGCCGACCAGTTCGAGGAGTTCGGCGGGGGTCTGCGTACCGCCGCGGCTGGTGAGCTGCTTCAGCTGCCGGCCGACGAGCACCGACGGGTTCAGCGAGGAGAGCGCGTCCTGGTAGACCATGGCGATCTCCGGGCCGTTGAGGGCCCGGCGCTGCCGGGGGCCGAGCTCCAGGAGGTTCCGGCCGCGGTACTCGACGCGCCCGCCGACCTCGGCGTTGCGGGCCAGCAGCCCCATGACGGCCAGGCTGGTGATGCTCTTGCCGCAGCCCGACTCGCCGACCAGGCCGAGGGTCTCGCCCTCGCGGACCGAGAAGGAGATGCCGTCCACGACCCGGGTGTCGCCGTAGCGGTCGGGGAAACGGATGGTCAGGTCCTTCACGGCCAGGAGTTCGGCCGCGTCGCCGGCGACCGGCGTGACGGCGGGCGGGCCGCTCAGCACGCGCGCCGACAGCCGGGCGAGCGCGGCGTCGACGTCCGCCGCGGCGACCGGATCGACCGGGGTGACGCCCGGCCGCGCACCGCCGTCGGACTGGGCGGCACCGGCGGGATCAACGGCACGGGCGGACTCGCCGGAACCGCCCGTCGTGGACGAGGCCGACCCGCTCACGGAGGACGTCGCCGACCCCGTCGCGGAAGACGCCCCGTACCGCGGATCCCCGTCGTCGGCGCGCGCGTCGGACGGTGCCGCCGCCGCGTCGGTGAGGCCCTCGGACAGGATGTTCAGGGCGAGCACGGTCGCCAGCAGCACCAGTCCGGGCAGCAGGGTGGCCCACCAGCCGCCCGACAGCAGGATCTGCCGGCCGTAGGACAGGACGTTGCCCCAGCTCGGGTCGGGGTCCTGCACACCGGCGCCGATGAAGGACAGGCTGGCCTCGAAGATGATGGCGTCGGCGACCAGCACCGTGGCGAACACCATGACGGGCGCGGCGCAGTTGACGGCCACGTGGCGGAGGACGATGTACGCGCGGCGGGCGCCGATCACCTTCTCGGCGGCCACGTAGTCCTCGCCGTACTGCGCCATGACGTTGGCGCGCACCACGCGGGCGAGCGAGGGCATGTAGACGAAGGCGATGCACAGGATGAGCACGGGCAGACTGGTGCCGAAGACGGTGACCAGCACGGCCGCCAGCGCGATCGGCGGGAAGGCCATGACGATGTCGAGCGTGCGCATCACCGACTCGTCGCCCAGTTTGCGCGAGGTGGCGGCGAGCGAGCCGAGGACCGCGCCCAGCACGAGGGCGGCGGCGGTCGAGCCCAGGCCGATGATCAGGGAGTACCGGGCGCCGTAGACCACACGGGCGAAGACGTCCCGGCCGACCCGGTCGGTGCCGAACCAGTGGGCGCCGCCGGGTGCCTGGACGGGGATGCCGGTGGCGAGCGGATCGGCGGCGATCAGCGGCGCGAACACGGCGGCGAGGATCACGATCCCCAGCACGCCCAGGGCGAGGCGCGAGGACAGGGGAAGCGCCCGGAACCGGATGCCGGGGCGGGACAGTCTCGCGACGAGACCGCTTCTGGGGAACATGTCACACCGTCCTGATACGCGGGTTGACCAGCAGGTACAGCAGGTCGACGACGACGTTGACGACCAGGAAGGCGACGGCGATGGTGAGCACGGTGCCCTGGACGAGGGCGACGTCGCCGCCGGTGACCCCCTCGAGGATCAGCTTGCCCATGCCGGGCAGGTCGAAGATCGTCTCGATCACGACCGCGCCGCTGAGCAGGTAGCCCACCCGTACGCCGAGCACGGTCAGCGGAGTGATGAGCGCGTTGCGGAGCACGCCCCGGACGACGACGTGGCGGGGCAGTCCGTTGCCGGTGGCGGTGCGTACGTAGTCGCGGTCCAGCTCGGCCACCATGGAGGTCCGCACCAGACGGGCCAGCGAGGCCGCCACGGGGACGGCGAGGGCGAAGGCCGGCAGGGTCATGGACCTCAGCCAGCCGCTGAAGGAGTCGGCCGGGTTGACGTAGCCGCCGGTGGGGAACACCGGGCTGTTCAGGGCGAACTGCTGGATGAGCAGCACCCCGAGCCAGAACGACGGGACCGCGACGCCCGCGATCGACAGCACACGGGTGAGCTGGTCGGGCCAGCGGTCCCGGAAGACCGCGCCGGTCACGCCGAGCGCGAGGGCGAGGACGATCGCGATCACCAGGCCCAGGGCGGTGAGCTGGATGGTGAGGGGCAGCGCGACGGAGATCCGGTCGAGCACCGGCTGGCTGGGCGGCACGGTGGAGCCGAGGTCGCCGCTCAGCAACTGGCCGAGGAAGCGGACGTAGCGCACCGGCAGTGGGTCGTTGAGGCCGTTGGCCTCGGCGAAGGCGGCACGGGCCGCGGCCGAGGCGCCGTCGCCCAGGGCGTTGTAGGCGGGGTCGACGGGCGAGAACTGAAGCACCACGAAGACGAGCAGCGTGATGCCGAGGACCATCACCGGCATGATCGCCAGTCGGCGCAGCGCGAGCCGGAGGAATGTGACCATCGTGGGTTCCTAGGGAAGGGGAGGGCACCGGGGCGCGGCAGCCGCCCGGCGGGGGGCCGGGCGGCTGCCGCGGCTCCGGGGTCAGACGCGGGTCAGGCGCGGCTGACGTCCAGGAGGGACAGGCCCGTGGTCGGCAGCGGCTCGAAGCCCTTCAGCGCCTTGTCGTTCCAGGCCGTGGGCAGCTTGCGGTGCAGGACGGGGTAGAGGGCGGCCTCGTCCGCGACCAGGTCGACGGCCTGGCTCCACAGGTCCTTGCGCGTGGCCTCGTCGGTGGCCTGGGCGGCCTTGTCCAGCAGGGAGTTGACCTTCTTGTACGCGGCGGTCCCGCCCCAGCCGTAGCGGCTCTCGGGCCACAGCCCGGAGTAGTACCAGCGCATCAGCAGGTCGACGTCGTTGCCGAAGACGGACGGGTCGCCGGGGGCGAGCAGGACCGTGTAGGAGCCGGCGTCCACCTTGGCGTACTGGGCGGAGGACTGGCCGATGCTCAGCGTGGTCTTCACGCCGATGGCGTCCCAGCTCTCCTTGACCAGCGGGGCCACGTCCTTGACCCAGCCGGTGTCGGTGGTGAGCAGGGTGACCTTGAGGTTCTTGACGCCGGCCTCGCCGAGCAGCTTCCTGGCCCTGGCCGCGTCGTGCCCGTAGACCGTGGCGGCCTGCTGGAAGTCGGGGTGGGTGGGCTGGAGGTAGCTGCGCGCGGCCGAGCCGTTGCCGGCCATGGCCGTGGTGATGAGCTTGTCGGTGTCCAGCGCGTAGTGGAGCGCCTGCCGCACCCGCTTGTCGTCGAAGGGCTTCTGCTTGCAGTTGAACATCAGGAAGAGCAGGCCGAAGGACTGCACGGACTCGACCTTCGCCTTCCTGGCGAGGCGGTCCACGTCCAGGTAGGGCACGTCCTCGATGGCCTGCACCCGGCCCGACTCCATGGCGCTGACCCGGGCGGCGGGGTCGGAGACCAGGCGCCAGACCATCTTCTTGGCCTTGGCCGGGTGGCTGCCGTTGTACTTGTCGTACGCCTCGAAGACGATCTTGTCCTCGCGGGTCGCCGAGACCATCCGGTAGGGGCCCGAACCCACGGGCAGGGCGTCGAAGCCCTTCTGGTCCGCCTCCACCAGCTTCTTCGGAACGATCTTGGCGACCGAGACGCGGCCGGGGAACAGCGCGAAGGGGTACTTCAGCTTGAACTCGACCGTCCTGGCGTCGACCGCCTCGACCGAGTCGAGGAACGGCAGGAACTGCGCCATCAGGGAGGCGTTCTTCTCGTCGAGGATCCGCTCGAAGCTGTGGACGACGTCCTCGGAGGTGACGTCGGAGCCGTCGTGGAAGGTGGCGCCCTCGCGCAGGGTGGCGCGGTAGGTGGTGGCGTTCACCTTGACGGGCAGCGCGGTGGCCAGACCGGGCCGGGCCTGGAGCGTGGCCGGGTCCAGATCGACCAGGCCCTCGAAGACGTGCAGGTTGGCCGCGATCGGGGTGGCGCCCGAGGCGATCATCGGGTCGAAGCCGGTCGAGAGCGGGTAGGAGATACCCGTCTCGATGGTGTCCGTGCCTCCTCCGCTGCTCGCGCCGGTGTCCGAGCCGGTCGAGGCCGGGCCGCTGCACGCGGAGATCGAGGCGGTCAGGGCCGAGGCGGCCCCGAGGGCGCTCGCGTAGCGCAGGAATCTGCGACGATCCATGCCGACGGGCGTCTTGTACGACACGTGGGGTCCCTCCTGGGGCGGCACAAAGCCAGGAAACGGTAGAGGAATTGGGGCCGCGCCATCAGACGTCTGATGTCCGACCTTGATAGGCTGTGAAGGTAGCTTCGTTGAGCAGAAGGGGTCAAGAGGTGAATTCGTCGCGTCCGCAAGAGGTCCGGGCGGCGGTCAGGCCGTCACTGCGTCAGGAGGTCTCGGAGGCGATCAAGAGCTACATCCTCGACAATCACCTCAAGCCGGGAGACCCGCTGCCGTCGGAGGCGGAGCTGTGCGCCGCCCTCGGTGCCAGCCGGTCCAGCGTCCGTGAGGCCGTGAAGACCCTCGCGGTGCTGGACATCGTCGAGGTGCGGCGCGGTCACGGCACCTATGTCGGCCGGCTGAGCCTGTCCGCGCTGGTGGAGGGTCTGGCCTTCCGCGGTCTGCTCAGCCCCAAGGACGACTTCCGGATCCTGTCCGAGCTGATCGAGGTGCGCGAGCTGATCGAACGCGGCATGGCCGCACGCATCATGGCGACGCTCGGGCTTGAGGATCTCGACGCTCTCGACGCCCTCGTCGACGAGATGGACCGCCGCGGCGCCCACGACGACCGCGGCTTCGCGGAATGCGACCGGGCCTTCCACGAGCGGCTGATGAAACCGCTCCAGAACGAGCTGGTCAGCCAGCTCTCGCTGGCCTTCTGGGACGTCTACGCCATCGTCGCGCCGCAGCTGGAGGGCATCTCCGAGGAGGCCGAGGCGGGAACCATCGCCGACCACCGCGCCATCGTGCGGGCGGCCAGGCAGGGGGACGCCGAGGGGTTCGTGCACGCCCTGTCCGGCCACTACGCGCCGGTGCGCAGGCGGCTGACGGAGGCTCAGGCGCAGGCGGGCCGGGGTGCGGTGGGCGAGGTGGAGCGCACCGCCTGACCGGTCACCGGAGCGGTCCGGCCCGCGACGGCGGGCCCCGGACGTCGTTCCCCTCGCGGGAACTTGCCGCCCGGGTCGGAATCGAGAGTGTGAGCCATCCCCCTCTTGACCGACCCGGGCGGCTGCGACTTATTGTTCAGACGTCAGACATCTGACGTCACCCTCGCGGAGCAGCCGGCCGCGATCAGCAGTTCCGTCTCCCAGCCCATGGAGTAGCCCCCATGCCTCTGACCGCACCCCTGCGCGGAGTCGTCCCGCCCGTGTGCACCCCGCTCGACGCCCACGGCGAGGTCGACACGGCCTCCCTGGCCCGGCTGGTCGAGCACCTGCTCGGCGGCGGTGTCCACGGGCTCTTCGCCCTCGGCTCGACCAGCGAGGTCGCCTACCTCACCGACGAGCAGCGCGGCACTGCCCTGGAGACGGTGGTCAACGCGGTCGACGGACGGGTACCGGTCCTCGCGGGCGTCATCGACACCACCACCCCCCGCGTCCTCGACCACGCCCGTGAGGCGGCCCAGCTCGGCGCGGACGCACTGGTGGTCACCGCGCCCTTCTACACCCGCACCCACCCCCGGGAGATCGCCGCCCACTTCCGCCGGATCCGCCAGACGGTGGACCTGCCGCTGTTCGCCTACGACCTGCCGGTCTCCGTGCACAGCAAGCTGTCGACCGCCCTGATCCTCGAACTGGCCGCCGACGGCACCCTGGCCGGCCTCAAGGACAGCAGCGGCGACGAGGGCTCCCTGCGCCGCCTGCTCGTCGCACTCGGCGGACGCCAGGGCCGCGCCGAGGGACCCGCGCCCGCCTTCTCCGTCCTCACCGGCTCCGAACTGACCGTCGACGCGGCGCTGCTGGCCGGCGCCGACGGCGTCGTCCCCGGCCTGGGCAACGTCGACCCCGCCGGCTACGTCCGGCTCTACGAGGCCGCACGGACGGGTGACTGGACGCTGGCCGTCAAGGAGCAGGAGCGGCTCGCCGGCCTGTTCGCCATGGTCGACGCGGGCCCCGAGGCCGAGATGGGCCGCAGCTCCTCCGCGCTGGGCGCGTTCAAGGCGGCCCTGCGCCTGCTGGGCGTCATCGACTGCGGCGACACCGCCTTCCCGCAGATCCAGCTGGGCGCCGCACCCGTCGCCGAGGTCGACGCGCGGCTGCGCGCCGCCGGGCTCACCCCGGTCCGATGACGCGGCCCCCGGCCCCCGGCACCGCTCCCGTCATCGGACTCGACCTCGGCGGCACCAAGATCGCGGCCGCCCTGGTCGGCCCGGACGGCACGGTGCTGCGCCGGCACACCCGCCCGACACCGGCGCGGGCGGGCGCGCGGGCCGTGCTCGACGCGCTCGCCGCCGCGGCCCGCGAGGTGGACGACGGCGCCCGGGCGATCGGAGTCGCCGCCGCCGGTGTCGTGGACCCGCGCACCGGCACCGTCACCAGCGCCACCGACTCCATCACCGGATGGGCCGGCACCGCGCTGGCCGCGGGCCTGGCCGACCGTACGGGGCTGCCGGTCGCCTGCGACAACGACGTACGCGCCGCGGCCACCACCGAGCTCGCCGAGGCCGGCGACCCGTCCGCCTCCCTCGTCTACGTCGCCGTGGGCACCGGAGTCGGCGGCGCCGTCGCGGTGGACGGCCGGATGCTGCACGGCAGCGCCGGCATCGCGGGCCACCTGGGCCATGTGCCGAGCCCCGAGGCCACCGGCCTGCCCTGCACCTGCGGCGGCAACGGCCACCTCGAGGCGATCGCCTCGGGACCCGCGATCACCGCGCTGTACGAGCGCCTGAGCGGCCGGGCCGCCGACCGCCTCCAGACCGTGGCGGAACGCGCGGCCGCGGGCGACGCCACCGCACGACAGGCGATCACCACCGGGGCGCGGGCCACGGGAAGCGCCGTCGGCGGCCTGGCCAACGCTCTCGGCCCGGACCGCGTCGTGATCGGCGGCGGCGTACCACGGATCGGCGACCTGTACTGGTCCGCGCTGACCGACGCCTTCCGCGCCGAGCTGATGGCCCCCCTGCGCCATCTGCGCCCGGTGCCGCCGCGCCTCGGATCCGACGCGGCCGTACTGGGGGCGGCCCTGCTCACCCGCACCCCGTCCCCGCACTCCCCGGAAGGACCCCGATGACCACGACCCCCTCGCCCGTAACCGCCGTCGCCGGCCGCCTGATCGTCTCCTGCCAGGCTCCCGAGGGCGACCCGATGCGCGACACCGCGACCCTGGTCAGGCTGGCGCGCTCCGCCGAGGCCGGCGGCGCCGCGGCCGTCCGCGTCAACGGTCCCGAGGTGGTGGCCGCCGTCGCCGCCGCCGTCGCCCTGCCCGTGATCGGGCTGTGGAAGGACGGCGACACCGGCGTCTACATCACCCCGACCGTGCGCCACGCCCTCGCCGTCGCCGAGGCCGGCGCCCACGTGGTCGCCGCGGACGCCACGGCGCGCCCGCGCCCGGACGGCGGCTCCTTCGCCGACCTCGTGACCGCGGTGCACTCCGCGGGCGCCCTGGTCATGGCGGACGTCGCCACGCTGGAGGAAGGCGTTCTCGCCGCCCGGCAGGGCGCCGACTTCGTCTCCACCACCCTGTCGGGATACGCGCCCGGCTCCCCGCGCCAGTCCGGCCCCGACCTGGAACTGGTCGCCGCCCTCGCCCGCGCGACCGGCATCCCGGTCGTCGCCGAGGGACGGATCGGCACCCCCGAGGAGGCGGCCGAGGCGCTCGCCCGGGGCGCCCACAGCGTGGTCGTCGGCACCGCCATCACCGCCCCGACCGCCCTCACCCACCGCTTCGCGACGCACCTCACACGTCGATAGAGGCGCCTTTACCTTCCGACGGTGCTCGGCGACGAGTCCGTCCGGCATCCTGGAGCAACCGTGCACCACACCGAGCCGTCCAAGCCGCCCTGGTTCCACCAGGTGGGCCGCAGTCAGTGGAAGTCGTTCTTCGCCGCCTGGATCGGCTATGTCCTCGACGGCTTCGACTTCGTCCTGATCACCCTGGTCCTCACCGAGATCAGCGCCGACTTCCACCTCGACACCGTCCAGGCGGCGAGCCTGGTCTCCGCCGCGTTCATCACGCGGTGGCTCGGCGGCGCGCTCCTCGGCGCCCTCGGTGACCGCTTCGGGCGGAAGCTGTCGATGGTGGTCAGCATCCTGCTGTACTCGCTGGGCACCTTCGCCTGCGGATTCGCCTGGGACTACACCAGTCTGTTCGTCGCCCGGCTCGCCATCGGCATGGGCATGGCCGGCGAATACTCGTCCAGCGCCACCTACGTCATGGAGAGCTGGCCGGTGCACATGCGCAACCGGGCCAGCGGCTTCCTGATCTCCGGCTACTCCGTGGGCACGGTGCTGGCCGCCCAGGTCTACAAGTGGGTCGTGCCGGCGCTCGGCTGGCGCTGGATGTTCTACCTCGGCCTGATCCCCGTCCTGGTCGCGCTGTGGATGCGCCGCGCGCTGCCCGAGGCCGCCGACTGGAAGGCCTCGGTCGCCGAGCGGGAGCAGCGGCCCAACCCCTTCCGCCCGCTGTTCACCACCCGGGCCAGGGCCACCGTCAACGTGGTGCTCGCGGTGGCCGCCACCGTCTCGCTCTTCGCCGTCTTCACCCCGCTCGGCGACGGTCTCGTACCGGTGCTGTCGGTGCTCGCCGGAGCCTGCCTGATCGCCTTCGCCGTGCAGCTGGGCGGCCGTCGCGGCTGGCTGCTGTACGTGTCGATGATCGTCACGATCTTCTTCGCGTTCCTGTACTCCTGGCCCATCCAGGCGCTGCTGCCCACCTATCTGAAGACCGACCTGGGCTACGACGCCGGCCAGGTCACCGACGCGCTCTACTACGCGGGCTTCGGCACGATGGCCGGCTGCTGGCTGGCCGGGTTCATGGGCGACTGGATCGGCACCAGGAAGGCGTACGCCTTCACGCTGCTGGCCTCACTGGCCTTCGTCTTCCCGGTCTTCGCGGTACGCGACAGCCTGCCGCTGCTCGGCGTGCTGCTGTTCGTGCTCCAGGCCACCAGCTTCGGCATCTCCGGCCTGCTGCCCCGGTACATCGGCGGCCACTTCCCGACCCACACCCGGGCCGCCGCGCTGGGCTTCACCTACAACGTGGGCGCCCTGGGCGGCGCCGTGGCCCCCGTCCTCGGCGCCCGCCTCGCCTCCGGCATGGACCTGGGCCACGCGCTGGCCGTCCTCACCTTCGCCGGGACGATGATCGTCGTGGTCCTCGTCGGCTTCGACGTGCCGGGACGGCTGGGCCGGCTCCTCGACCCGGACGGGCCAGCCGACCACCTCGTGACGGAGGACGACCGCGGCCCGGCCCCGGCGGCCCGTGCGACCGCCGGATAGCCGGCCATGCCGGGGAGGGCGCCGCCGGTGATGCCGGAGGCGCCCTTCGCGTCACCCGTCAGTACGCGTGACCCACGTGGGCCAGCGCCTGCTTGAGCAGCACCCCGTGCCCGCCCGGCATCTCGCTCTGCAGCGCGGCGGAGGCCGCCTCCTGCGGGCTGAACCACACCAGGTCCAGCGCGTCCTGCCGGGGACGACAGTCGCCGGCGACCGGCACGATGTAGGCCAGCGACACGGCGTGCTGACGCGGGTCGTGGTACGGCGTGATACCGGCCGTCGGGAAGTACTCGGCGACGGTGAACGGCTGGAGGGACGCCGGCACCCGGGGCAGCGCCACCGGCCCGAGGTCCTTCTCCAGATGGCGCAGCAGGGCGTCCCGCACGCGCTCGTGGTGCAGCACCCGGCCGGAGACCAGGGTCCGGCTGACCGTTCCGTCCGGTCCGATGCGCAGCAGCAGGCCGATGCTGGTCACTTCGCCGCTGTCGTCGACGCGCACCGGTACCGCCTCGACGTACAGGATCGGCATGCGGGCGCGTGCCGACTCCAGCTCGTCCGTGGTCAGCCAACCGGGCGTGGTTTCGGTCATGTCAGACATCGCTTGATCATACTTTCAGTGGTGCTCAATGGGGGAGTTCGGTAGTAGGGAGATCGGTGGGGTCAGCGGGGTCGTCGAGGCCGGTGGGGCTGGTCAGTCCGTAGACCCGCCGGGCGTTGTCCCGCCCCGCCCAGCGGGCGATCCGCAGCGCGTCCGCCGGGCTCAACTCGTCGGCGTCCACCCGCTCCCGCAGCAGCCCGGCCAGGCCCTGCCGGAAGGCCACGGCGCCCAGGTGGTGGAACTCGGCCAGGCCGTAGGCGTCGGAGCTGTACAGCAGCTTGCGGAACGGAGTGATCTCCAGGGCCTCGGCCAGGACCGCCCGGGCCCGGGCGGGACCCACGTGGTGCAGTGCCAGACCGACGTCGAGGTACACCCCCTCGAACACGGCGGCCAGATAGGCGGCCTGGCGCTGGTAGGGCCAGCAGTGCAGCAGCAGGACCGGGATTGTGCCGGCGGTCAGGTGCAGCCAGTCGGTCAGAAGGGCGGGGTCCGCGCGGTGCAGGCGGATGTCGCTGTCGCCGAACCCGGTGTGCAGCTGGAGGGGCAGACCGAGGTCGACGGCCGTCCACAGCAGATGCCGTACGAGCACCGGGTCGTCGAGACGGCCGCCCGCGCGGGCGAGCAGGCCGGCCGCCGCCCGCGCGACCTCCTCCCGAGAGGGGCGTGCCGGGTCCAGGTCGAATCCGGTGCGGTAGGCGGCCACCGACTTCACCGCGACCACGCCCGGCCGCCGCACGGCGTCCTGCGCGGCCGCACGGAAGGCGGCGCCGTACTCGCCGGGCTCGACGCCCCCGGCCGCCAGGGCCTCCGCGACGCGCTCCAGCCGTACGACCTCGTACGCCACCGCGCCGCCGCCCGCGGCGCCGGCCAGCTCCCGCGGAGTGGTGCCGGGCTCGGGGGCGAAACCGGTGTCGACGCAGAAGACGGTCGTGCCGCAGGCGCCGAGGAAGCGCCGGTTGACCTCCGCCGCGCCCAACTCGGCCCGGCGGGACAGGTACACCTCGGCGGACGCGTGGCGCGGCAGGTCCAGGACCGGCGCGCAGTGCCGGCGCACCGCCACACCGACCGGGCTGTCGAACGGCGAGATGCCGCTGCCGGGCCACACCTCGCCCTCGGTGAGCAGGGACTCGAAACCGGTCCGGTCCAGGTCGGCGGTGGCTACCCCGTGGCAGTGGTGGTCCACGAGCGGCAGCGCCGCCAGCGCCTCGTGGACCGCTCCGGCCCCGGCCGACGCGCACATCAGTAGATCCAGCGGTACGCCGCCGCGACCTGCTCGTCGTCCAGTCCCTCGACGGCCGCGATCTCGCCCTGCCGCACGGCGGTGACCGCGTCGGCGAGCACCGTTCCGAGAGCGGTGCGCAGCAGGTCGTCCCCGCGGAACGCGGCGACCGCCTCCGCCAGCGAGACCGGCAGGCGCCGTACGCCCCGCGCCGCCGCCTCCGCCTCGCCGAACCGGGCCGGGTCCCCGGTGATCTCCTCGGGCAGGGACGCGGACGACGTCATCCCGTCCAGCCCGGCGGCGATCAGGCAGCCCAGCGCCAGGTACGGGTTGGCCGCGAGGTCGACCGGTTTGACCTCCAGGTTGGCCGCCCGCGCGCCCTGCCCGCGGGTCCCGGTGACCACGCGCAGCGCGGCCTCGCGGGTCTCCCGGCCCCAGGCGGTGAACACGCCGGCCCACTGGGAGGGCTTGAGCCTGAGATAGCTGGACGGGCTCGGCGCGGTCACCGCCGTCAGCGCGGGCAGGTGGGCGAGGAGACCGGCCGTGAAGGACTCGGCCTCGGCCGTCATGCCGTGGCGGCCGTCGCCCCCGGAATGCAGGTTGGTCCCGTCGCGCCAGGCCGAGAGGTGGACATGGCCGCCGTTGCCCACGCCCCGCGCGAGGACGGCCGGCGCGAAGGAGACCTTCAGCCCGTGCCGCCGGGCCACGGCCCGTACGGTCTGCCGCACCAGCACGCTGCGGTCGGCCGCCGCCACCGGGTCCAGCGCGCCGACGGACACCTCGAACTGCCCGGCCGCGTACTCGGGGTGGAACTGCTCCACGTCCACGCCCTGCGCCGCGAGGGCCGCCAGCAGATCGGCGGCGCAGTCGCTCAGCTCCACCTGCCGGACGGCCCCGTACGCCGGACCCGACACCGCGGGCTCGAACTCGCCGCCGGGCGCGTCTCCCCGGCCCACGGCCCACTCGACCTCCACGGCCGCCTCGAAGGTGAGGCCGTGGTGCCGCTCGGCGTCGGCGGTGATCCGGCGCAGGAACGTACGGCTGCACCCGGGGTGGCGCTCACCCTCCTGCGTGATCCGGTCGACCGGGGCCCAGGCCCAGCCGGGCTGCCCGGACAGGACCACCAGGTGGTCGAGGTCGGGGTAGAGCCGCAGATCGCCGTCGGGGGAGCCGAGGACGTCGGTGGTGACGATCGAGTCGTGCGCCAGGAAGGTGTCGAACACCGGGGACATGCCCGCTCCCCAGGCCGCCGCCGAGGGGAGCTTGGCCGTCGGCACCGTCTTGACCCGGGCGATCCCCGCGGTGTCGACGTAGGCCAGCACGACTCCGTGCACGCCCCGCCCCGCGAGTTCGCCGCTGAGCGCGGTGGCCCGCTCGATGTCACCGGGACGCCCGCCGGGGACGGGGTCGGCAAGGGTGGTCATGGTCCTCCTCGACGGGCTCGGCTCGGGCGAACCGGCGGCCGGGTACCGCCCGAGTCAGGGTTTCACGGCGACCGCGCCGAACTGCGGTACCGCGGCGGGGGAGTCGCCGTCCGGGCGCCACCGCGAGCACGGCACCAGGCCCGGCTCGACCAGGTCCAGGCCGTCGAGGAAGGCGGCCACCTCGGCACGGGAGCGGGCGGTGATCGGCGGTGTGGCGTTGGCGTTCCAGAACTCCATCGCCGGGACGTTGCCCCCGCCGCCGAGGCCGGCGTCGTAGGTGGGGTGCGTCAGCACCAGGAAACTGCCCGAGGGGACCGCGGCCATGACCCGGCCGACGATGTCACGCGCCTCGTCGGTGTCCAGGACGAAGTTCAGGATGCCCAGCATCATCACCGCGACGGGCCGGCCGAAGTCGAGCGTCGCGGAGGCACGCTCGACGATGGCCTCCGGGGCGTGCACATCGGCCTCGATGTAGGCGGTGGCGCCCTCGGGGGTGCTGGTCAGCAGCGAGCGGGCGTGCGCGAGGACGACCGGGTCGTTGTCGACGTACACGATCCGCGCGTCCGGGGCGATCCGCTGGGCCAGGTCGTGGGTGTTGTCGACCGTCGGCAGCCCGGTGCCGACGTCGAGGAACTGGCGCACCCCGCGCTCGGCGGTCAGGTGGCGGACCGCCCGTCCGAGGAACTCGCGGTCGGCGCGGGCCACGTCCCGGATCACCGGGAACATCCCGGCGACGTGCTCGCCGACCTGCCGGTCGACCTCGTAGTTGTCCTCGCCGCCGACCCAGTAGTTCCACACGCGCGCGTTGTGCGCCACCGTGGTGTTCAGCCCCGGCGACCCGTCCGGCGGGGTGTGGCTCTCGCTCACGTCTGCACTCCTGGTTCGTCGCGTGCCGTCTCGTGACTGCCGTGGCCGTGGTCGCGCCCTGCCCGCGGCCGACGCCGCCATTGTGCCGCCCGGTGATCACCGTGTCCGGGAATCGGCCGAACCCGGCCGGCCGGGACGACCGCCGGCCCCGGGCCCCGGGCGGCCCCGGACCTGGTCGGGAAAAACCCCTGCGAGGCGCCCCGCTAGGCTGTCTGGGCCGTGGCTCCAGCGCGGCGGCGCGGCCCGGCCGACCCGGCTGACGACGTCCCGGAGCCGGTACGGCGTCGACCACCGCCCCCGCGCACGGCAACGGAGCCGGCGCCCCACGATCCCGGACGCGTCCGCCGCGCCCGCCACGGAAAACGGACATGCCCAGCACACCCTCGCCCCTGCTCACCACCCCCGAACCCGCCCCGGAAGCCGCCACCGGCCCCGCCGGCATACGGCTGATCGTCACCGACATGGACGGCACGCTCCTGGACGACGCCAAGCGGCTCCCGGCCGGACTGTGGCCGACCCTGGCCGAGCTGCGCCGCCGCGGCGTGCTGTTCAGTCCCGCGAGCGGCCGCCAGTACGCCACGCTGGCCGAGCAGTTCGCCGGCCACGACGAGGGCATGGTGTTCATCGCGGAGAACGGCACCTACGTCGTCCGGGACGGCGTGGAGCTGAGCTCCGACCCCCTGGACCCGGCCGTCGCGGCCCGCCTCGTCGGAGCCGTACGGGAACTCGTCGCCCAGGGCGTGGACGTGGGCGCCGTGGTCTGCGGCAAGCGGTCCGCCTACGTGGAGCGGACCGACGAGGCCTTCCTGGCCGAGGTCCGCAAGTACTACGTACGGCACCGGATCGTGCCGGACGCGGCGGCCGTCGACGACGACGTCATCAAGGTGGCCCTGTTCGACTTCGGGTCGGCCGAACGGACCACCGCCCCGGCGCTGGCGCCGTTCGCCGCCACCCACCAGGTCGTCGTCTCGGGAGAGCACTGGGTCGACGTGATGAACCGCACCGCCGACAAGGGCGCCGCGCTGCGCCGGCTCCAGCGGGATCTGGGGATCACGCCTGCCCAGACCCTGGTGTTCGGCGACTACCTCAACGACCTGGAGATGCTGGACGCCGCCGACTGGTCGTTCGCCATGGCCAACGCCCACCCCGAGGTCATCGGCCGGGCCCGCCACCTGGCCCCCTCCAACAACGACAACGGCGTACTGCGCACCATCGCGCGCCTGCTGCACCTGCCGCCCGGCCTCGGCGGCTGACCGTCGCGTGCCCGGAGCGGGGGAGCCCCGGTTGTCGCCGGCGGGGAGCACGGATCGTCAGCCGGGAGTGGTCTCCTCGACCCGGGTGTCCGGGTCGTCCCGGTCCCTGCGGTCGCGGTCGTCCTGGCCGTGACCGTGGCCGTCGTCCGGGCCGGGCCGGCCGTCCTCGTCCTGCCGAGTGTCGGACCGGCTGTCCTGCCTTGTGTCCTGGCGGCTGTCCTGCCGAGCGGTCCGCCAGTCGCCGGCCCGGCCGCGCAGCCGCCGCCACGCGTCGCCGCAGCGGTCGGCGAACTCGGCGTAGCGCGCTCCGCAGCCGGGCGGCGGGAATCCCAGACGGTCCTGGAGACGGTGGAACGCACGGCCGACGTCCGGCAGCAGCTCGGGCCGGCCTTCGCGGACCATCGCCGGGTCGTCGGCCAGCGTCAGATGGACACCCCCGGCGTACTGCGAGGACATGTTGTAGAGGAACGCGCCCAGGGTCGCCAGGGCCGTACCCAGGACGACCTCCAGGGTGACGACACCGGCGGCGATGACGAGCGTCCAGCCGAAGGAGGGCCAGGCTTCGGGGTCCATCGCGGTGAGCATGGCCCAGACGAGCAGCATGGTGACGAGCACGCAGGCACCGAGTCCCAGCAGCACCAGGCAGCTCATCGACATCACCGACCAGGGATCGGCCCGCGATACGCGCATGCGTATCGCGGACGGCCCCGGTCCCGCCGCCTGGGTGCGCACGGGCGGGTCCGGGACCCCGCACTGCTGCGGGGCGGGGTCCTGCCCCGAGGCCTCGGTGCCGCGCTCCTGGCGCTCGGCTGGGCTCATGCCTTGCTCCTCACGGTGGGTGCGACCGCCCGCGCGGCGTGCGTGACGGCGACCGGGCCGTGGTGGGCGGTGCGGGAATCAGGCGGTGGCGCCGCCGTGGCGTGCGGCCGCGGCGACGATGTGGTGCCGGGTGACACGGCCGATCTCGTGCCAGAACGGCTTCGCCGTCAGGTAGGCGCCGAGCACGGAGATGACTCCGAGGGAGACGTCGACGCTGATCCGGCCCTGCTTGGCCCAGTAGACGTCCCGGAGATCCAGCAGGAGTGCGAACTCGTCGCAGATGAGGGCGGTGCCGCAGCCGTACGCGGCCGCCACGGCGGGGTGCCCGACCGCGCGTTCGTCACCGCGTACGGCGATCAGGCCCACGCCGGCGAGGGTGGCGATGCCGAAGTTGTAGTGGTGCAGGTGCTCGCCACCCGCGGAGATGTTGCCCCAGGGCAGCCAGCCGCCCCGGATGCCGTGCGTGATGACGCGGACGGTGCCGAAGGTGACCCCGAAGGAGATCCACGTGATCAGCAACGACCGTCGCAGCGGGGTCAGATGCCGGTCCGCCGTCTCGTGCCACCTGCTGACGAGCAGCGGCCGGTCCCGGTCGCGGCGGCGTGCTTCGGTGAGTCTCATTGGCTGACCGGCCTCCCACGCCGAACCGGCACCCGTGGACGGAGTTGGGGCCGTCCCGGACACCGCCGTTGGTGTGCGTTCTCGACGTTAGGCGCGGCGCTCCCGTCCCGCATGCCCGCCGCCGCGGGACGGGGCCGCTCGGGTGACGGCGGTACGCACGCCGGCCCGCATGCCCGCCGCCGCGCGGTGCTCAGCCGTGCTCGCTCACGTTCTCGGCGGCGAACATCCAGCGCTGCTTCTCCAGTTCGGCCGTGATCGTGATCAGCAGGTCCTGGGAGACCGGGTCGGGCTTCTCCGTCGCGTCGATGCGCTCGCGCAGCCGCCTGATGGCCGCCTCCAGGGACTCGACCATGACCTCGACGACCTCCGTGTCGCGCACCCAGCCGTCCTTGGGGCCGGGCAGCGTGAAGGCCGAGGCGATCGTCTCCGGACGTCCGTCCGGCGGCAGGCCCAGCGCCGCGGCGCGCTCCGCGACCGTGTCGGCGAACTCGCGGGCCGCCGCCACCACTTCGTCGAGCTGGAGGTGGATGGACCGGAACCGCGGTCCCACGATGTTCCAGTGCGCCTGCTTCCCGATCAGGGAGAGCCCGAGAAGGTCCACGAGAGTGCTCTGCAGTGCGTCCCCGGTGACCTGAAGGGCCGCTTCGGGGATCGTGCTCTTCACGACAGTCATACGGTGGTTCTCCTTGGGGAGTCGTCTCTGGGAGTCGTCTCTGGCGGTACGGAGCGGTGCGATGCGTTCGGCCTCGCCGGTCCCACGCGCACCGCGCAACCACTCCATGGGGGCGCGAGTGCCCTCGTCGAAAGGGGGCAAACAACCGCCCCGCCCAGGTCGGACGCTCTTTTCCGGCCGGGAGACGGGTGCTCAGCGCGCGAGCACGCGGTCCAGGAAGTCCGTCATGCCGGCGAACACCTCCGCCCGGTTCGTCTCCAGGAACACCTCGTGCCGGGCGCCCGGGTAGATCCGCTCGGTCAGCGCGCCGCCCAGCCGCTCGATCCCGGCCCGGCTCCCGCCGAGCGGGACCAGCCGGTCGTCGTCGCCGTGCAGCCACAGCACGGGCAGCTCCCCTACGTCGCCGCCCTCGGCGACGGCCTTCAAGGTCCGCGCGAACGCCTCGACCGTCGGCCGCTTCATCGGGCCGTGCCAGACGAGCGGGTCCGCCGCGTACGCCGCACCGACCGCCGGGTCCCGGGACAGCGCGGCCGGGCTGACCGGCGTGTCGGGGATCTCGTCCAGGGCCAGCAGCCGGCCCGGCAGCTCCCAGTCACCGATGACCGGCCCGGACAGCACGAGCGCGGCGAGTTCCGCGCCGTGGCGCTGGGCGTAGCGGGCGGAGATCAGCCCGCCCATGGAGTGGCCGATCAGCACGAGCGGGAGACCGGGGTGCGCGGCACGGGCGAGATCCGCCACGGCGTGCACGTCGGTGACGACCTCCTCGAAGTCCTCGACCACCACGCGTTCGCCCGCCGACTTCCCGTGGCCCACGAGGTCGGGGCCGTACACGGCCGCTCCGTGCGCGCCCAGTGCGCGGGCCGGCTCCTCGTAGCGGCCGGAGTGCTCGCCGTACCCGTGCACCACGAGGGCGACGTACCGCGGTCGCGAACGCGGCCACTCGCGGACGGCGAGTGCGCCCCGGACGCCGGTCAGCACGTGCTCGCGGACGTCGGCCATGGCTCCTCCAGGTGAGACGGTCCTTACGCCCCCGGTTGTCAGGACATAGCATCGGTCACCGCATGAACACGATGACGCTCTGGAACATATCGGGGTGGGGATTCGCCGCGCTCGCCTTCGCGGCCCTGCTCGTCGGCTTCTCGAAGACCGCCGTCAGCGGGGCCAACACGGTCAGCCTCGCCGTCTTCGCGGCCGTCCTGCCCGCCCGCGCCTCCACCGGGGTGCTGCTGCCGGTCCTGATCGCCGGCGACGTACTCGCCGTCCTCACCTACCGGCGGCACGCGCACTGGCCCACGCTGTGGCGGCTGTTCCCGGCGGTCGCGGCGGGGGTGGTCGTCGGCACCCTGTTCCTGATGTGGGCCGACGACGGCATCGTACGGACGTCGATCGGGGCGATCCTGCTGCTGATGGCGGGGGTGACGGTGTGGCGGCGCCGCAACGCCGACCGGGGGGAGGAGCCGGACTCGGTCACCACCCGTCCGGGCCGTCTCAAGGCCCGCTTCTACGGCGTCCTCGGCGGCTTCACCACCATGGTCGCCAACGCCGGTGGCCCGGTGATGTCGCTGTACCTGCTGTCGGCGGGCTTCCGCAAGCTCGGCTTCCTCGGTACGTCGGCCTTCTTCTTCCTCATCGTCAACGTCTCCAAGGTGCCCTTCAGCGCCGGCCTCGGACTGATCGACGGCCGCTCGCTCCTCCTGGACGCCGTGCTGGTGGTCTTCGTCGTGCCCGGTGCGCTGCTCGGCAAGTGGGCGGTGCACCGCATCAACCAGCGGCTGTTCGAGCAGCTGGTGATCGCGGCCACCGTCGTGGGCGGCTTGCAGCTGCTGCTGCGCTAGCCGGTCATCCGGTCGGGAGGTGTCCGGTCGGGAGGCCGCCCGGGGCGGGAGGCCGTCCGGTCAGGAGGCCGCGCGGGCCAGCGCCGCGCGGAGGCGGTCGTAGCGCTCCACGTCCGCCATGTCGTCGGTGCGCCGCGGCCGTCCCGTGAGGAGGCCCCAGACGCTCGTCATGAACACCGCCGCCAGGGGGATGAGCAGCCATGTAAGAGGGGTCACTGTTCGTCCTCTCCTTCCCGAGTGGATCAGGCGGGTAGGGCGACGATGACATACGTGATCAGCTCTACATATTTGTGTGACGGGCGACTCCGTGCTTTTCACTCGGAGGGCCCCGGTCCGAAACCCGGAAGGTTTCTTGTCCGGACAATCCGCCCGGGAGGGCCGGGCATGGGTCGGGAGCACCCTGAGTGATCGTTAAGATGAGCCGCGGTTGCCGCGATCCGTATGCGCTGCCCGGCTGCTGCCGCGCCCGCTGCGGAGAGCGGTCGTGAGGGCGGGACTTCGGGGATCTTGAGGGCGGGGCTACGGGTGCTGGTGGCGGGGCGGTACCGGCTGCAGACGGTCATCGGGCGCGGCGGAATGGGCGAGGTCTGGCGAGGCCTCGACGAGGTGCTCGGCAGACCGATCGCGGTCAAACTGCTGCTGAACGACGGGTCGGACGCTTCCGCCGAGGCCCGGTTCAGACTGGAGGCGCAGACCTCGGCCCGGCTGAACCACCCGCACGTGGTCGGGACGCTCGACTTCGGCGCCTGGGAGGACCGCTGCTTCCTCGTCATGGAACTCATCGAGGGCGACAGCCTGGCCGGTGAACTGACCGCCGGCGGCCCGCTCTCGCCGGAACGCCTGGCCCAGGTGGCCCAGCACTCCGCCGAGGGCCTCGCCGCGGCGCACGCCCAGGGCATCGTGCACCGGGACGTCAAACCCGGCAACCTGCTCAGCGACCACCAGGGCACCGTCCGCATCGCCGACTTCGGCATAGCCCGCTTCGTCGACGACCCCTCCGGCGCGCTCACCACCACCGGGCAGATCGTCGGCACCGGTCTCTACCTGGCGCCCGAACGGGCCATCGGCACCCCGGCGAGCGCGGCCTCCGACATGTACTCACTGGGCTGCGTGCTCTACCACCTGTCCGTCGGCTCCCCGCCCTTCGAGGCGTCGACCGCGACCGCGCTGCTCTACCAGCACGTCGACTCCCCGCCCGTACCGCCGCACCAGCGTGGCGCGACGCTGCCGCCCGCCTTCGAGGCGTACCTGCTGAGCATGCTGGCCAAACAGCCCGAGGAACGGCCCACGGCCCGGCAGGCAGCGGACTGGTTCGCGGGCGGCGCGTGGCGGGGCGTTCCCGAACCGCTTCCCCCGGAGCAGTGGGACGGGGGCGGGGGACGCGGGCAGCACCGCGGTCCGAGCCAGCGGGGCACGGCTCCCGCGCACCGCCGCGCAGCCGCCGCTCCCGCCCCCGCTCGCGCCGGGGTCGCGTCGGGGGCCGCAGGCATGGACTCCGGCTGGAACACCAGCGTGCACCGGGTGCCCCCGCGCCGACCCGGAGTGCGCTCCTCGCTGCGCCGCCACTCCCGTGCCGCCGCCGTCGTGGGCGGCGCCGTCCTCTTCGTCTCCGCGCTGCTCCTCGGGATGGCCTGGTTCTCCTAGACACGCCCGCGGGTGGGCGAGCCGGCGCGCTCGGCCGCCGGCCGGAGCGTGCGGGCGCCCTTGGAGTCCGGACGGCGCGCTGAGTAGTCTCCGGCACATGCGGATCTCCGTCTCCTCGGACATGGCCGAACCCGTCGCCCGCTCGCTCGTCGCCCTGCTGCGCGAGCACGGTCACGAGGTGGTGACCCACGGTGCGCTGCGCCCCGGGGACGACCCCCGGTGGGCGGCGTGCTCGGCCGCCGCGGCCCGTGACGTCGCCGAGGGACGGGCCGACCAGGCCGTCGTGTGCTGCTGGACCGGCACGGGCGCCTCCATCGCCGCGAACAAGGTGCCCGGCGTACGGGCCGCTCTGTGCACCGACGCCTACACGGCGGACGGAGCACGCCGCTGGAACGACGCCAACGTACTCGCGCTCGGCCTGCGGCTGACCTCCGAACCGCTGCTCAAGGAGATCCTCGACGCCTGGTTCGCCGCCGCGCCGAGCGAGGACACCGAGGACCGTGAGAACGTCGCCCGCGTAGGACGCCTGGACCTCCGGCGGGACGAGACCCGGGGCGACCGGCCCTGAGAAGCCCCCGGAGGGGCAGAGCTAGGAAGGGCGGCTCGCCCCCGCGGCCCGTACGACCAGGTCGAGCGGGTCCTGCCGGAAGAGGGCGCGCCCGGCCGCGATCCGCTCCTCACGCGGTGCGCCCGGCACCGTGAGACGGGCCAGGGCGCGCAGCAGGGCATCCGGGTCGGGTGCGTGGTCGCAGACGCCGAGGGCCGCCATACGGCGCAGCCCCTCCGCGCCGTGTCCGGGCAGCGGGCGGTGACCGACGACGGGCAGGCCCGCGGCGAGCGCCTGAACCGCGGTCTGCCCGGCCGCGTTGTCCACCAGGGCGGCACACGCGTGCAGCAGCTCCGGCATGTCCGTCACCCAACCGGGGGTGAGGACACCCGGCGTCGCGGACAGGGTGCGGCGCAGCCGTTCGTTGCGTCCGCAGAGCACGACCGGCAGGAAACCGTGCGCGGCGAGCAGCCGGGCGGTGTCGGCCAGCCGGCTGCCGGCTCCCCAGGCGCCCGCGGAGACCAGCACCGCGGGCCGCCCGCCGCCGTGCCGCTCCAGCCGGCGCCGCCACACGGCCGTCCCCGGTCCCGCGGCGAAGAACTCCGGTGCCACGACCGGACCGGTCACCTCCGCCGCTCGGCCGGTGCCCCGCCGGACCTCCCGAGCGGTCTCGTCCGTGAGGCAGACATGCAGGTCGTTGCCCGGATGCAGCCACTGCCGGTGCGCCGCGAAGTCGACGACGACCACCGCGCTGGGCACCCGCAGCGCGCCGCGCGCCCGGAGGTGGCCGGTGAGCTGGGCGGCCAGATGGAAGACCGGCACGACGACATCGGGCCGCCACTCACCCACCAGGCCCAGCAGGCGCCCACCGGCCAGCCGCGCCAGCGGGGTGCCGCTCGGGCGTGGCCGGGGTCCGGGCGCGAGGAACAGATCGTAGATACCGGCGTAGACCCAGGGGGCCCGACGCACGACGGTCCGGTAGAAGCCGCGCAGGCCGCTTCCCAGACCGCCTGGCAGCAGGGCCAGCACGTCCACGACACGGGCCTCCTTGCCGGCGGCGCGGGCGCGGCGGACCAGTTCGGCGGCCACCGTGTCGTGGCCCGACCCCATGCTCGCGGTCACCACCAGCAGCCGCTCCGCTTCCGGCGGGGACGCCGGGCTCGGCCGGGCGGGCGTGTGGCGCGTACCGGGCTCGCGGGCGGCGGGCAGCGGTGGCGGCACGGACGATTCGGACGACACTGGAAGTGAGTAACCCTCACCCACCGCAGTCAAACGAACGGGCACACCCTTGCGCCCGTCCCACGTTTCGGGCACAGCCTCCGGGATACTTCACCAGCCCGGAGGCCGTCCCGTACCGCCGGGGCCGCACCGGCGGCCCTCGGTCCGTCCGATCCTCGAGGTGCGTCCCGATGTCCCACGCCCCCTCCCGCGTACGGTCCGGCTCCGGCACGCCGGTCGAGGCACCGGTGGCGCCGAGCGCCGCGCCCGGCCGGACCGGCGGTGCCGCGGCGCCGGGCGGGGGCGCGCTGGTGACCGGGGCCTCGTCCGGGATCGGCGCGGCCGTGGCACGGCGGCTCGCCGCGGAGGGCGGCTGGCGCCTGGTGCTCAACGGGCGCGACCGCGCACGGCTGGAGGAGGTCGCCCGGGGCACCTCGGCCGTGGCCTTCCCGGCGGACCTGTCCGGCCAGGGCGCCGAGCGGCGACTGGCGGAGTTCGCGCTCGACAGCGTCGGCCGCGTCGACCTGCTGGTGGCGGGCGCGGGCATCGGGTGGGCCGGGCCGTTCAGCACCATGCCCCAGCCCGCCATCGACGAGCTGTTCGAGGTCAACGTGCTGGCGACGCTGCGCCTGGTACGGCTGCTGCTGCCCCAGATGATCAGGCAGGGCACCGGCCGCGTGGTCATCATCGGCTCCCTGGCGGGCACGGTCGGTGTCCGCGACGAGGCCGTCTACTCCGCCGCCAAGGCCGCGCTGGGCGCCTTCGCCGACGCCGTGCGCTACGAATTGCGCGGCACGGGGGTCGGCATCAGCCACGTGGTGCCTGGGGTGGTCGACACGCCGTTCTTCGACCGCCGAGGAGTGCCCTACCGGCGCTCCCGGCCCCGGCCCGTCCCGGCGAGCCGGGTCGCCGACGCGGTGTGGGAGGCGGTGTCGCGGGGCCGGGACGAGGTGTACGTCCCCGGCTGGACCCGGCTGCCGGGCCGGGTGCGCGGCGCCGCGCCCGCCCTGTACCGCCGCCTCGCCGCACGGTTCGGGTGACGCACGGGGTGAACGTGCTCACCGTCGTCCTCGCACTGTTCGCCGCCTGCGCCAACGCCGCGGCCTCGGTACTGATGCGGCGCGCGGCAACGGAGACGCCGGAGGGCGGGGGAGGGGGCGACCGGCGCACCGGCGGTACGGCGGCCGGGCCACCGGACAGGCGCGGGGAGGGCGGCGGCCCGGACCCCCGTGCGGCGAAGGGCGGAAACGGGCCGGTCGGCGCGCGTACGCCGCACGCCGTCAAGGTCAGGCGGCGGCGGTTCTGGCTGGCCGGGGCGGCCATGCTGGCCGTGTCCGCGGTGTTGCAGGCCGCGGCGCTGGCCGTCGGAAGCCTGTCACTCGTCCAGCCCCTGCTGGCGACCGAACTTCTGTTCACGCTGGCGATGGGCAGCATCGTCTTCCGCCGGCGGCCGGCCCGGATCACCTGGCTGTCCTTCCTCGCCCTGGCCGCCGGACTGGCCGTCTTCCTCGGCGCCGCCTCGCCGTCCGCCGGACGCGCCACGGCCGAGGCGGCGCGCTGGATCCCCGTCGGCGTCGCCCTGGCGTGCCTGGTGCTCCTGCTGATCGGCGTGGCTCGGCTGGTCAAGGGCCCGGCCCGCGCTGCCGTGCTCGGTCTGGCCTCGGCCGTGCTGTTCGCGGCGACGGCCGCCCTCCTCAAGGAGGTGACCGGCCTCTATCCGCAGGGCCTGGCCGTGCTGGCGTCCAACTGGACGCCGTACGCCACGGCGATCACCGGACTGGCCGCCTTCGGACTGCTCCAGTGCGCCTTCCGGGCGGGCACGCTCGTCGCCTCCCAGCCGGCCCTCACCCTCGGCGACGCCCTGACGAGCATGGCGCTGGGATGGGCGCTGTTCGGGGAACACATCGCCCTGGGCGTACGCATGGTGCCCGAGGCGATCGGTATCGGTCTGCTCGCGGCCGGGACGGTCGGTCTGTCCCGTTCCCCCGCCGTGTCGGGCAAGTGGGACGCGGAATCGGCGGTCGGCGCGGCCTCCGGTCCGGGAAGGGCGCAGGCGGAGCACCCGTGAGGCCATGAGCACGAGGAGGAGTCGGCAGGTGGAGGGCAGAGCATCGATGAGGAGGAGCCGGCAGGTGGCAGGACCAGGCAGCCGTCCCGCGCGCACCGCGCTGGCGGCCCTCACGCCGGTGGCCGCCGTCGCGGCCGCCCACATCGTCCCGGCGGCCACCTGGCTGCCCCGCTTCCGGGCTCTGTGCTTCCCCGGCCTCGCCGGGACCGGCCGCCCCGACCACGTCGCACTGACCTTCGACGACGGCCCGGACCCGGCCTCCACGCCGCGATTCCTGGACGAGCTGGACCGGCTGCACGTACGCGCCACGTTCTTCGTCCTGGGCGAGAGAGCGGCCCGCTTCCCCGGCCTCACCCGGCACATCGCGGACCGGGGACACGAGCTCGCCGTGCACGGCTGGACCCACAGCCGCCCCTGGCTGCCGGCTCCGGCCCGGGACGTCCGGGAGACGGCGCGGGCGGCCCGCGCCGTGCACGACACCACGGGCCTGCGGCCGCGGTGGTACCGCCCGCCCTACGGCATTCTCACCGCGGGCCGCTGGGCCGCCGCCCGGCGCGCGGGTCTGCGCCCCGTGCTGTGGACCGCCTGGGGCCGCGACTGGACGGCGGACGCGACCCCCGCCTCCGTCCGCACGACCGTCACCGCGGACCTGCGCGGCGGCGGCACGATCCTCCTGCACGACACCGACCACGCCTCCGCCCCCGACTCCTGGCAGGCAACCCTCGGCGCCCTGCCCGGCCTTCTCCGCGTCTGCCACGACGCCGGCTGGTCGGTGGGCCCCCTGTCCGAACACGGCCTGCACCTAGGCGGGCGGCGTTGAGCCCGTCCATCCGTTTCCGGGGTCCCACGCCGCCCCGCCTCAGCCTCTGGGCGCCTCGCCGCCCCGCCTCAGCCTCTGGGCGCCTCGCGCCTGCTGCTCTGCGGCCGGGCGCGCGCGCCTGACGCGCGATGGACCACGGGACTTGAGGGCAGGCCACGGCGCCGAGGACGGCCCGGCCGATGGCCGTGCGGGCACGCTCTCCTCCGCGGCGCGCCGCGCAGCGCCGGTACGCGATGCCGGGCGCGGCGCGATACCGAACCGCGGCAATCGAGGGTCCGCATCGGGGGCGATGCCACGCGCCGCACCGTATGCGGCTACGCACCGCACGCGGAGAGCCCCGTCACCCGGCAGGACCTCGTGCCCTCGTCGCCGCACCCTGGTGCCGCCCCCCGTCCGTCACCCCCTACGCTCGATGCCATGTCCTCGCACATCCTGGTTCTCGGTGGTACCGCCGAGGCCCGTGAACTGGCCACGGTGCTTGCGGCGCGAGACGGGGTGCGGGTGACGAGTTCGCTGGCGGGGCGGGTGACGCGGCCGGGGGCGCTCGACGGGGATGTGCGGGTCGGAGGGTTCGGGGGGGCGGAGGGGCTGGCCTCCTGGCTGCGCGAGCACCGCGTGGACGCCGTCGTCGACGCCACCCACCCCTTCGCCGAGGCGATCACGCGGAACGCGGCGCGGGCCGCGGCGGCGACCGGCGTACCCGTGGTGGTCCTGCGCCGGCCCGGATGGCGGCCGGGCCCAGGGGACCGCTGGCACCCGGTCGCCTCCCTGCACGCCGCGGCGGAGCTGCTGCCGCGGCTCGGGCGCCGGGCGTTCCTGACCACGGGACGGCTGGGCCTCGCCGCCTTCGCCCACCTGGCCGAGACGCGCTTCGTCGTACGCTCGGTCGAGCCGCCCGAGCCGCCGATGCCCCCGGACACACGGGTGGTGCTCGCCCGCGGACCGTTCACCGTGGCCGGCGAGACAGAGCTGCTCAGGGAGCACCGCATCGACGTACTGGTGACCAAGGACAGCGGGGGAGCGGCCACCGCGGCCAAACTCTCGGCCGCGCGGGAACTCGGGCTGCCGGTCGTCGTCGTACGCCGTCCGCCGCTGCCGCCGGAGCTGACCGCCGTACCGGATGTCGCGGCCGTGCTGGAACGCCTCGGCCGGGCCGCCCGGCCTACTCCGCCTTCTCCGGCCGGCCCTCGGGCCTGCGGCGCAGCAGATACGTGTCCATGATCCACCCCTTGCGCTCGCGGGCCTCGGCCCGCAGTCGCTCGATGCGTGGCGAGGCCTCGGCGATCGGGCCGGAGACGAGGATCTCGTCCGGGGTGCCTATGTAGGCGCCCCAGTAGATGTCGATGTCCTGGTCGGCGCAGTGCCGGAAGGCCTGGTGGGCGTCGAGCATCACGACCACGTCGTCCACGCCCTCCGGGAACCCCTCGGCCAGCCGCCGCCCAGTGGTGATCTGCACGGGCCGGGCGACCCGGTTGAGCCCCGTACGGTGCCGGGCCACCAGGGCCGAGACGCTGCTGATGCCGGGCACCACGTCGTACGCGAAGTCCACCGTGCCCCGCGCCAGCACCTCCTGGAGGATGCCGAGCGTGCTGTCGTACAGCGCCGGATCGCCCCACACCAGGAACGCGCCGGTCTCGTCCCCGCCCAATTCCCGGGTGATCAGCCGCTCGTAGATGTCCGCGCGTGCGCTGCGCCAGTCGCCGACGGCGGGGGAGTAGGCGGAACCGCCCGCCGTCCGGTCCCGCTCCGGGTCACGCGCCTCCACCACGCGGTACGTCCCCTCCGGTATGTGCGTGCGAAGCATGTCCCGGCGCAGCTGCACGAGGTCCGACTTCGCCTCGCCCTTGTCGAGGACGAAGAACACGTCCGTCTCGCGCAGCGCCCTGACCGCCTGGAGGGTGAGCTGGTCGGGGTCGCCTGTGCCGATGCCGATCACATGAATCTTTCGCACGCCCCGAGTCTGCCGTACGGCACTGACAACGCGTCCACCGGCGTCGCACCGACCGCTACGGGCACCGCTCACGCCGCCGGCGGGCTACGCCCGGCCGCCGCGCAGCCGAGGCGCCCGCTCCGCCGCGTCCACGGCGCCCGCCGCCCCGCTGCCCACGGCGTCCGCCAGCTCCCGCGCCCACGCCACCACCCCGGACACGTCCATGCCGTACGGAGTCCGCTCCCCGGTGTCCGCCACCCACTCCTCCACCGCGCCCGCCCCGCGCCGCAGCAGCCGGGCGCCGCCGGTGACGTTGCCGCGGGCCGCGTGCGTGAGCCCCACCGCGAGCTGGGCCAGCCCCCGCCACAGGGCGCGCTCCGCCGGCGGCCCCGACTTCCAGGCGTCCTCGAAGACCTCGTGCGCGTGGAACGGCTTGCCCGCGTCCAGCAGCGCCTGAGCCTCGGCGACCGTCGCAGGCGGGGTGCGCACCACGCCCTCGGGCTGCCTCGGTACACCGTCGGCGCCGTACGGCAGAGGCCGCCCGAGCCCGTCCCGGGGCCGCGCGTTGCGCGCCCGCCCCTCACTGTCCCGGTCCCGCGCGCCCGCCGGCCTGTCGGAGGAAGTGCCGCTCATACGCCGATTGTCCCCGACCCCGTGCCCCTTTTCGGCGCGGCCCCCGAGGTGGGGTAAAGTGACGTTCGCGCGATCACGTGGTTCACCGCACGAACGCGCAGCGGGACGTGGCGCAGCTTGGTAGCGCACTTGACTGGGGGTCAAGGGGTCGCAGGTTCAAATCCTGTCGTCCCGACTCGAAAGAGTCGCAGATCAGGGCCGGTTTTCGGAGACATCCGAGAACCGGCCCTTGGTCATTCTTGGGACCGGCTGGTGACCAGTGTCCTTGCCCGGCCTGAGCGGTGATGGCCGTCGGGCTCGGGAGGGCCGTCCCGGCCGGCCCGGCGGCAGCCCCGGGCCTCCTCTCTTGGGGACCTCACCCGACGCCGACCCATAGGACCGGCGCCGCCGAGGTCTGTCCCGGACTGCCGTGCCGCCCGCACCGCACCGCCGCTTCGGCGCCGTCGGCGAGCGCCCGAAAAGCCGCCCTTGCACACTGCGAGGGTGGGTACTCGCGGTGGATGACGGCGGCAGGGCCGCCGTTCGCACGGCCCAGGACGTCCTGCACGCTCCAGGAAGGCGGTTGCCCCCGATGCCCCGGATGAGTGGCACATCCCCCCTCGACGCCTCCTCGGTGGACGTGGCCGGCCTGGAGGCGGCGCTGCGCGAGGCCGTGGACGGGGAGGTACGGTTCGACGCCGGGAGCCGAGGCGCGTACGTCACGGACGGCTCCAACTACCGGCAGGTGCCGATCGGCGTCGTCGTCCCGCGCACCGTGGAGGCCGGCGCAGAGACCGTGCGGGTGTGCGCCCGGTTCGGCGCGCCGGTGCTGTCCCGCGGTGGCGGCACCAGCCTGGCGGGACAGACGACGAACACCGCCGTGGTGATCGACTGGACCAAGTACTGCCACGCCCTGATATCCGTCGCCCCCGACGCGCGCACCTGCGTGGTCGAACCGGGCATCGTCCTGGACGATCTCAACCAGCGGCTGTCCGGCCACGGCCTGCAGTTCGGGCCGAAGCCCTCCACCCACAGCCACTGCGCGCTGGGCGGCATGATCGGCAACAACTCGTGCGGCGCGTCCGCACAGGCGTACGGCAAGACCGTCGACAACGTACGCCGGCTGGAAGTCCTCACTTACGACGGGCTGCGCATGTGGGTGGGCCCGACAACAGAGGCCGAGCGGGCGCGGATAGCGGCCGAGGGCGGCCGGAAGGCGGAGATCCACGCCGGCCTGGACCGCATCGTCACCGAGTACCTGGCGGACATCCGGCGCGGTTTTCCGAAGATCCCCCGCCGGGTCTCCGGCTACAACCTCGACTCGCTGCTGCCGGAGAACGGCTTCGACGTCGCCCGTGCCCTGGTCGGCAGCGAGGGCACCCTGGTGACCGTACTGCGCGCCGAACTCGAACTGGTGCCCGTGCCGGCGTACCAGTCCATCCTGGTGCTCGGCTACGAGGACATCTGCCGGGCCGGCGACGATGTCTCCCACGTGCTTGAGTACTGCTCGCCCAGCCAGATGGAGGCGCTGGACGGGCGGATGGCGCAGCTGATGCGCGAGGAGGGCGCCTACCTGGACTCCCTCAATGTCCTCCCCGAGGGCGACAGCTGGCTGCTGGTGCAGTTCAGCGGTGACAGCCAGGACGACGTCGACGAGCAGGCGAACGCCCTGCTGCGGGCCATCGGCCGCAGCGAGAAGGACCCGAACGTGGCCTTCTCCGACAACCCCGAGCGCGAGCAGAAGATGCTCAAGGCCCGTGAGGCCGGGCTCGGCGTGACCGCGCGGCCCCCGGACGACCGGGAGACCTGGGAGGGCTGGGAGGACTCCGCCGTCCCGCCGGACCGGCTCGGCGACTACCTGCGGGACCTGAGGAAGCTGTTCGAGGAGTTCGATTACGACCATCCCTCGCTGTACGGGCACTTCGGGCAGGGCTGCGTGCACACCCGTATCCCGTTCGGGCTGAAGACCGCCGAGGGCGTCGCCGACTACCGCCGCTTCGTCGAGCGGGCCGCCGACCTGGTGGCCTCCTACGGCGGCTCGCTGTCCGGTGAGCACGGCGACGGCCAGTCCCGGGGCGAGCTGCTGACCCGGATGTTCGGCGAACGCCTGGTGACCGCCTTTGGCGAGGTGAAGGCGCTGTTCGACCCGGACAACCGGATGAACCCGGGCAAGGTCGTCGACCCCCACCCGGTCGACGGACAGCTCCGCCTCGGCCCCGCCTGGCGGCCGGCCACGCCAAAGACGCACTTCGGCTACCCGGCGGACGAGCACTCCTTCACCCGCGCGGTGATGCGCTGCGTCGGCATCGGCAACTGCCGTACCCACGAGGGCGGCGTGATGTGCCCCTCGTACCGGGCCACCAGGGAGGAGGAGCACTCCACCCGGGGCCGCGCCCGGCTGCTGTTCGAGATGCTCGACGGGCACGCGGACTCCACGATCACCGACGGCTGGCGCTCCACCGAGGTCCACGACGCCCTCGACCTGTGCCTGGCCTGCAAGGGCTGCAAGTCGGACTGCCCGGTGGGCGTCGACATGGCCACCTACAAGGCGGAGTTCCTCTCCCACCACTACGAGGGACGGCTGCGCCCGGCCGCCCACTACTCCATGGGCTGGCTGCCGCTGTGGGCCCGGCTCTCCCGTATCGCCCCGGCCCTGGTCAACGCGCTGCTGCACGCGCCCGGCCTGGCGCGCGCGGGCAAGCGGCTGGCCGGCGTGGCCGAGGAGCGGTCGGCCCCGGTGTTCGCCCCGCAGTCCTTCCTGCAGTGGTGGCAGGCACGCGACGAGGAAGAACCCGACCCGGCCGACCCGCGGACCGTCGTGCTGTGGCCCGACACCTTCAGCACCTACTTCCACCCGTCCGTCGCGATCTCGGCCGTACGGGTGCTCCAGGACGCGGGCTTCCGGGTCGCCGTACCCACCGAACCCGTGTGCTGCGGTCTGACCTGGATCTCCACCGGCCAGCTGACCGCCGCCGAGAAGGTTCTGCGGCGCACCCTGGACGTGCTGCGGCCCTACCTGGAGGCCGGCACCCCGATCATCGGCCTGGAACCCTCCTGCACCGCGGTGTTCCGGGCCGACGCGCCCGAGCTGATGCCCGCCGACCAGGACGTCAAGCGCCTGGCCGGGCAGGTCCGCACCTTCGCCGAACAGCTCGTGCACCACGCGCCCGAGGGCTGGCAGCCGCCGAAGCTCACCCGGCAGGCGACCGTGCAGACCCACTGCCACCAGCACGCGATCATGAAGTTCGAAGCCGACCGGGAACTGATGCGCCGCGCCCACCTCGACGCCGATGTCCTGGACGAGGGCTGCTGCGGCCTGGCCGGCAACTTCGGCTTCGAACGCGGCCACCACGAGATCTCCATGGCCGTCGCGGAACAGGGCGTCCTGCCCGCCGTCCGCAAGACCGCCCCCGGCAGCCTGGTCCTCGCCGACGGCTTCAGCTGTCGCACCCAGATCGAACAGGGTGACACCGGCCGCCGCGCCCTGCACCTCGCCGAGGTGCTTGCCCTCGGGCTCAAGGGGAACCTGCCCAGCCGCCGGCCCGAACGCCTGGCCGAGAGGCCCTCCGAGCCCTCCCGCGCGGCCCGTTGGCTGGCGACCACCGGCGCCGCGGCCCTCACGGCCACGGCCGCGACCGCCGCCGGCCGGCCGGTCCTGCGGCACCTGCGCCGTCCGTGACCACGTCCCGACGAAAGCGACCACCCCCGGAAAGGTCTTCGAACATGTCGATGAAGGTCTCCGACCACGTCCTCGAGCGCCTGCGCGACTGGGGCGTGGAGTACGTCTTCGCCTACCCCGGCGACGGCATCAACGGCCTGCTCGCGGCCTGGGGCCGCGCCGACGACAACCCCCGCTTCATCCAGGCCCGCCACGAGGAGATGGCCGCCTTCGAGGCCGTCGGATACGCCAAGTTCTCCGGCAGGGTCGGCGTCTGCGCCGCCACCTCCGGGCCCGGCGCCATCCACCTCCTCAACGGCCTGTACGACGCCAAGCTGGACCACGTGCCGGTCGTCGCGATCGTCGGGCAGACCAACCGCAGCGCCATGGGCGGCTCCTACCAGCAGGAGGTCGACCTGCTCAGTCTCTACAAGGACGTCGCCTCCGACTTCGTCGAGATGGTCACCGTCCCCGAACAGCTGCCCAACGTGATCGACCGGGCGATGCGCACCGCCTTGGCCCGCCGCTCGGTGACGGCCGTCATCATCCCCGCCGACGTACAGGAACTCGACTACTCGCCGCCCGAGCACGCCTTCAAGATGGTCCCCTCCAGTCTCGGCATGCCGCACTACGCGCCGGTGCCCGCCGACGACGACCTCGCCCACGCCGCCGAGGTACTCAACGCCGGGGAGAAGGCCGCCATCCTCATAGGACAGGGCGCCCGAGGGGCCCGGCAGGAGGTCATGGCGATCGCCGACCGGCTCGGCGCCGGCGTCGCCAAGGCCCTGCTGGGCAAGGACGCTCTGGACGACGACCTGCCGTATGTCACCGGCTCCATCGGCCTGCTGGGCACCCGGCCGTCGTACGAGCTGATGATGGGCTGCGACACCCTCCTCGTCATCGGCTCCTCCTTCCCCTACACGCAGTTCATGCCCGAGTTCGGTCAGGCGCGGGCCGTGCAGATCGACATCGACCCGCACATGGTCGGCATGCGCTACCCGTTCGAGGTGAACCTCGTGGGCGACGCCCGCGAGACCCTGACCCGGCTGCTGCCGCTGCTCAAGGCGGACAAGGAAAACAGCTGGCGCAAGAAGGTCGAGCAGGACACAGCCCGCTGGTGGGAGGTCATGCAGCGGCGCGCCGCCGTCGACGCCGACCCGATCAACCCCGAGTACGTCGCCCACGCCCTGAACGACCTGCTGCCCGGCGACGTCATCCTCGCCTCGGACTCCGGCTCCGCCGCCAACTGGTACGCGCGCCACCTGAGGCTGCGCGGCGCCATGCGCGGCTCCCTGTCCGGCACGCTGGCCACCATGGGGCCCGGAGTGCCGTACGTCATCGGCGCCAAGTTCGCGCACGACGACCGTCCGGCGATCGCGCTGGTCGGCGACGGCGCGATGCAGATGAACGGCATGGCCGAACTCATCACCGTCGCCAAGTACTGGCGCGAGTGGAGCGACCCGCGCCTGATCGTGGCCGTCCTGAACAACCAGGACCTCAACCAGGTCACCTGGGAGATGCGCGCCATGGCCGGTGCCCCGCAGTTCCTGCCCTCCCAGTCGATCCCGGACGTCGCCTACGCCGACTTCGCCCGCCTGATCGGCCTGAACGGCATGCGCATCGAGAAGCCCGGCGACGTGCAGGGTGCCTGGGAGGCCGCGCTCGCCTCCGACAAGCCCTGTGTGCTCGACTTCGTCACCGACCCGGCCGTGCCGCCCATCCCCCCGCACGCAAGCCTCGACCAGATCGAGGCCGCGGCGGCCTCCGTCCTCAAGGGCGACACCGACCGTGCCGCCATGGTCCGCCAGGGTCTCAAGGCCAAGGTGCAGGAGTTCCTGCCGGGCGGCAGGCACCGCGAGGACCGGCCCGGCGCGGAGGACGGCAAGTGAGCGACACCCCCGTCGTGGAGCAGGTGGACACCTCCGTGTTCACCGTCCCCACCGACGCTCCCGAAGCGGACGGCACCCTCAGCTGGGACAGCACCACGCTGATCCTGGCCGCCGTGCGCTGCGGGGGCGTCACCGGCCTCGGGTACACCTACGCACCCGCCGCCACCGCCCGCGTCGTCGACGACCTGCTCGCCGGTGTCGTCACCGGCTCACCGGCGCTGGACGTGCCGCGCATGAACGAGGCCATGCACCGCGCGGCGCGCAACGCGGGCCTGCCCGGGGTGGTCACCCAGGCGATCGCCGCCGTCGACATCGCCCTGTGGGACCTCAAGGCCCGGCTGCTCGACCTGCCACTGGTGCGGCTGCTCGGTGCCGCCTGCGAGGAGGTGCCCGTCTACGGCAGCGGCGGCTTCACCACGTACGACGACGAGCGGCAGGAGCGGCAGCTGCGCGGCTGGGTCGAGGACGAGGGCATACCCCGCGTCAAGATCAAGATCGCGGAGTCGTGGGGGCGGCGCGAGGACCGCGACCGGCGGCGCGTCGCCCGGGCCCGCGCCGTCATCGGGGAATGCGCGCACCTGTACGTCGACGCCAACGGCGGCTACGACGCCAAGCAGGCCGTCCGCGTCGGCCGGGCGCTCGCCGACGAGGGGGTGACCTGGTTCGAGGAGCCGGTCTCCTCCGACCACCTCACCACCCTCGGCCTGATCCGCGACCAGCTCACCCTGGACGTCGCCGCCGGCGAGTACGGCTACACCCTGCCGTACTTCGAGCACATGCTGGCCGCCGGCGCGGTCGACTGCCTGCAGGCCGACGTCACCCGGTGCGGCGGCATCACCGTCTGGCTGCGCGTCGCCGCCCTCGCCCAGGCCCGAGGCATCGGCATCTCCGGCCACTGCGCCCCACACGCCCACGCGCATGCCGCCGCCGCGGTGCCCAACCTGCGGCACCTGGAGTGGTTCCACGACCACGTACGCATCGAGCGCCTGCTGTTCGACGGCGTCCTGGACCCCGGCGGCGGCAGCATCACGCCGGGTGCCGACGGCGCGCCCGGGCTGGGACTGACCCTCGACACCGAGCGCGCACAGACCTACCGCGTGGCCTGACGGCGGGAGGCAGGAGGCGGGAGGCAGGAGGCAACAGGCATGAGCACCATCGGTCCCTTCCCGCCGCACGCGCTGCACGACTACGCGCTGCTGGCCGACGGGGAGCGCGGCGCCCTGATCGGTCCGGACGGCGCCGTCAACTGGCTGTGCGCCCCCACCTGGCACGACGACGCCGTCTTCGCCTCCCTCATCGGCGGCCGGGGCGTCTACGCGATCACCCCGCGCGGCCGCTGGGTCCCCGGCGGCTACTACGAGGAGGGCACCCTGATCTGGCGCAGTCGCTGGATCACCACCGACGGCGTCATCGAGTGCCGCGAGACCCTCGCCTTCCCTGGCGAAGCCGGCCGCCTGGTCCTGCTACGCCAGTTGACCGCCGTCGACGGCACCGCCCACCTGCGCGTGGTCCTGGACCCGTGCGCCGACTACGGCCGCGCCCCACGGACCTCCCCGCACCGCGGCGACGACGGCGTATGGCATCTCAACACCGGCCGTCACCGCCTGCGCTGGCAGGGCGCCGCATCGGCCACCGCCGGCGCCGAGGGCCTGACCGCTGACCTCGTACTGGGGCCCGGCGAGCGCCGCGACCTGGTCCTGGAGTGCTCCGACTCCCCGCTGCCGCACACGCTTCCCCGGGCCGAGAGGGCGTGGGCTGCCACCGAACAGGCCTGGCGGCAGGGCGTGCCCTCGCTGGAGCAGACCATCGCCCCGCGCGACGCCCGACGCGCCCACGCCACCCTGCGCGGGCTGACCACCCACGGCGGCGGCATGGTCGCCGCGGCCACCACGAGCCTGCCCGAACGCGCCGAGGCCGGCCGCAACTACGACTACCGGTACGTCTGGATCCGCGACCAGAGTTACGCGGGTCAGGCGGCGGCCGCCGTCAACGCACCCGAACTCCTGGACGCCGCAGTGCGTTTCGTCAGCGAACGACTGCTCGCCGACGGCCCTCACCTGGCCCCCGCCTACACCGTGCACGGCACGCCCGTCCCCGATCAGCGTGAACTCGACCTGCCCGGCTACCCCGGCGGCTTCAGCCGGATCGGCAACCACGTGGAGAAGCAGTTCCAGCTGGACTGCTTCGGCGAGGCACTGCTGCTGTTCGCCGCCGCCGAACGCCAAGGCCGGCTGGACGCCGGTGCCTGGAAGGCCGCCGAACTCGCGGTAGGGGCGATCGGCGAGCGGTGGCGGGAACCCGACGCCGGCATCTGGGAGCTGGACCCCCGCCCGTGGACGCACAGCCGGCTCAGCTGCATCGCCGGACTGCGCGCCCTGGCGGACGCCGCACCCCACCGTCCGATCGCCTCCACCTGTGCCCGCCTCGCCGACACCCTGCTCGCCGTGGTCTCGGCCACCAGTGTGCATCCCGACGGGTACTGGCAGCGCACGCCGGAGGAGCCCGCCGTCGACGCGGCCCTGCTGCTGCCCGCCCTGCGCGGCGCCCTGCCCGCCGACGACCCGCGTACCCGCGCCACCCTCGCCGCCTGCCGCGAACAACTGACCCAGGACCACTTCGTCTACCGTTTCCGCCACGACGACCGGCCCCTTCACGAGGCCGAGGGCGCGTTCCTGCTGTGCGGGTTCTTCATGGCGCTGGCCGAGCACGAGCAGGGCCACCAAGTCCAGGCGCACCGCTGGTTCGAACGCAACCGCGGCGCCTGCGGCGCGTCGGGACTGTACGCGGAGGAGTTCGACATCGCCCAGCGCCAGCTGCGCGGCAACCTCCCGCAGGCGTTCGTCCACGCCCTGCTGCTTCAGACCGCCGCCCGTCTGGCCGAGGACCCCGACCAGGACGGCGCGCGCCGCCGAGCAAGGAGGAGCTGACCCATGCCCCAGACCGTCGTCATCACCGGCGCCAGCGCCGGCATCGGCCGGGCCACCGCCCGCCTGTACGGCAAGCGTGGCGCCAACGTCGTTCTGATCGCCCGTGGCCAGGCCGGCCTGGAGGCCGCAGCCAAGGAGATCGAGGAGCTCGGCGGAAAGCCGCTGGTGCAGACCGCGGACACCGCCGACGCCCAGCAGGTCGAAACGGCCGCCACGACCGCCGAGCAGACCTTCGGCCCCATCGACGTATGGATCAACTGCGCGTTCACCAGCGTCTTCGCGCCCTTCGACGAGATCACCGCCGAGGAGTACGAGCGGGTGACCAAGGTGACCTACCTCGGCTTCGTCAACGGCACCCGCAGCGCGCTGAAGCGGATGCTGCCGCGCGACCGGGGCACCATCGTGCAGGTCGGCTCGGCACTGGGGGAGCGGGCCATCCCGCTGCAGTCGGCGTACTGCGGAGCCAAGCACGCCATCAACGGCTTCACCTCCTCCCTGCGCACCGAGCTGCTGCACCGCGGCAGCAACGTGCAGGTGACGATCGCCCAGATGCCCGCCGTCAACACCCCGCAGTTCTCCTGGGTACGGTCCCGGCTGCCCAAGCACCCGCAGCCCGTCCCGCCGATCTACCAGCCGGAGGTCGCCGCCCGGGGCGTGGTGCACGCCGCCGAGCACCCCGGCCGCAAGCAGTACTACATCGGCGCCACCACCCCGGCGACCGTCTGGGCCAACCGTCTGGCCCCGGCCCTGCTCGACCGCTACCTGGCCCGCACCGGCTTCGACTCCCAGCAGACCGACCAAAGGCCCCCGAGCGGCCGGAGCAACCTCTACGAGCCCGTCGACCGGGTGGAGGGCAGCGACCACGGCGCCCACGGCATCTTCGACAACCGCGCGCACAGCCGGTCCCTCGAGGCCGCCCTGGCCCGCCACCCCGCGCTCGTCGCCTCCGGCATAGCCCTCGGCGCCGCAGCAGCGGGCGCGGTCGTACGCCGCGGCCTCACGAGGGGCGGTAAAACGTTCGGCACTGCCGGTCTTCGACGGTAACGAAGAGTGACGACCATCGTTGGCGTGGTGCCGGTGATCAGGACCGTGCGCTGATCGTTTCCGAGTCGGTGGCGAATGCCGCGGCTGTGGAGGAGCGGAAAGTCCGGCTCCCCTCACGACCTCACCAGCAGCTGGAAGTCGAAGGTGTACCGGGACGCGCGGTACACGTGGGTGCCGTGCTCGACCGCGCGGCCCGTGTCGTCGTAGGCCGTGCGCTGCATGGTGAGCAGGGCGGCGCCCTCCCGCTCGTCGAGCAGGGGGGCCTCCTCGGCGGTGGCCGCGCGGGCGCCGATGGTCTGGCGGGCGCTGTGCAGGGTGATGCCCGCCGAGCGCATCACGCGGTACAGGCCCGTCGACTCCAGCCGGGCGGTGTCCGGTTCGAGCAGGGCCGCCGGCAGGTGGTTGCACAGGAACGCCACCGGCCGGCCGTGCGTGAACCGCAGCCTTTCCAGCACCGTGACCTCGGTGCCCTCCGCGAGGCCGAGCGCGGCGGCCACGTCGGCGGTCGCGGGCAGCCGCTCGTTGCGCAGCACCCTGGTGGTCGGTCCCTGCCCGGCCGCCTCCAGGTCGTCGTACAGACTGCTCAGCTCCAGGGGGCGACGGACCCTGCTGTGCACCACCTGGGTGCCCACCCCGCGCCGCCGCACCAGCAGGCCCTTGTCGACCAGGGACTGGATGGCCTGGCGGACCGTGGGGCGGGACAGGCCCAGGCGCGCGGACAGGTCGATCTCGTTGCCCAGGAGGTTCCCCGGGGTGAGGAGCCCGCGTTCGATCGCGGCCTCCAGCTGCTGGGCGAACTGGTGGTACAGCGGCACCGGACTGCCCCGGTCCAGCGCGAAGTCCAGGGAATCGAGCGCGCAGACGGCCCCGGGACGGGACCGGTCACCGGTCGTCGCCATGGCGGCACCCCCTTCGGGTCGGGTCGGGTGGGACACGGGCCGGAGCGGCCCCGGCCGGGGCGCGTTCACAGATGGCGGCGGCGGGCGGCCACCTCGCGGTCGTAGCGCGCGCGGGCCCGGACGGCGGGCTCACGGGAGGACACCTCGGCCACCGGCACGTCCCACCAGGCCTCGGCCGGGGGAGCGGCCGGGGCGGGACGCTCGACGTCGGTCTCGACGTACACGCACGTCGGCCGGTCGGAGGCGCGGGCCGCGCCGAACGCCCGGCGCAGCTCGCCTACCGTCTTGGCGCGCAGCACCTCCATGCCGAGGCTGGCGGCGTTGGCGGCGAGGTCCACGGGGAGGGGCGCGCCGGTGAAGGAGCCGTCGGCGGCGCGGTAGCGGTAGGCGGTGCCGTGGCGCTCGGCGCCCACCGACTCCGACAGGCCGCCGATGGAGGCGTACCCGTGGTTCTGGACCAGCACCACGTTGACGGGCAGGCCCTCCTGGACGGCGGTGACGATCTCCGTCGGCATCATCAGGTAGGTGCCGTCGCCGACCAGCGCCCACACCGGCGTGTCCGGCGCGGCCTGCTGCACGCCGATCGCGGCCGGGATCTCGTAGCCCATGCAGGAGTAGCCGTACTCCAGGTGGTACTGGCGCGGGGAGCGGGTCCGCCACAGTTTGTGCAGGTCACCGGGGAGTGAGCCGGCCGCGTTGATCACCACGTCGTCGTCGCCCACGACCGCGTCCAGTGCGCCCAGCACCTGGCTCTGGGTCGGTACGGCGCTGTCGTCGTCGGCGCGGAACGCCGCCTCGACCACCCGCTCCCAGCGCTCCTTGCCGGTGCGGTACCCGGCCTCGTACCCGGCGTCCACACGGTGCCCGGCCAGTGCCTCCCTGAGCGCCGTGAGGCCGGTCCGCGCGTCGCAGACGAGGGTGGTGGCCGCCAGCTTGTGGGCGTCGAACGCGGTGACGTTGAGGTTGACGAAACGGACCTCCGGGTTCTGGAAGAGCGTGCCGGAGGCCGTGGTGAAGTCGGTGTAGCGGGTGCCGACGCCGATGACCAGGTCCGCGCTGCGGGCCAGGTCGTCACTGACGGCCGTGCCGGTGTGGCCGATGCCGCCGAGGTCGGCCGGGTGGTCGTGCCGCAGCGAGCCCTTGCCCGCCTGGGTGGAGGCGACCGGGATGCCGGTGGCGTCGGCGAGCGCCTTCAGCGCGTCCTCGGCCCCGCTGTGGTGGACGCCGCCACCGGCGACGACCAGCGGACGCCGGGCGGCCCGCACGGCCCGTACCGCGTCGGCGAGTTCGGCCGGGTCCGGAGCGGGACGCCGTACCCGCCACACCCGCTCGGCGAAGAACTCCTCGGGCCAGTCGAAGGCCTCCGCCTGCACGTCCTGCGGCAGCGCGAGGGTGACCGCCCCGGTCTCGGCCGGGTCGGTGAGCACCCGCATGGCGTTCAGGGCGGAGGGGATCAGGGCCTCGGGACGGGTGATCCGGTCGAACCAGCGGGACACCGGGCGCAGGGTGTCGTTGACGGACACGTCCGCCTCGACGGGGTGCTCCAGTTGCTGGAGCAGCGGGTCGGCGGCGTGCGAGGCGAAGTAGTCGCCGGGGAGCAGGAGCACCGGGAGGCGGTTGATCGTGGCCAGGGCCGCGCCCGTGACGAGGTTGGTGGCGCCCGGTCCGATGGACGTCGTGACCGCCTGCGTGGACAGCCGGCCTTGCTGCCGGGCGTACCCGACCGCCGCGTGCACCATGGCCTGCTCGTTGCGGCCCTGGTGGTACGGCATGACGTCCTCGCCCGCCTCCATCAGCGCCTGTCCGAGACCGGCCACGTTGCCATGGCCGAAGATGCCCCAGGTGCCGGCGATCAGCCGGTGCCGTACGCCGTCCCGTTCGGTGTACTGGGCGGCGAGGAACCGCACCAGCGCCTGGGCGGCGGTGAGGCGGATCGTGGAGTGGCTCATCGTGACCTCACGGGGAAGGGGCGGTGTACAGGGGGAGGCGGGGGTCGACGGGCTGCTCGGGCCAGGTGTCGCGGATCCACGCGTGGTCGGGGTGGTCGCAGATCAGCCAGGCGCGCTCGGCGTCCGGTCCGGCCATGACGTTGAGGTAGTACATGTGGTGGCCGGGCACGGCCATCGACGGCCCGTGCCAGCCGTTGGGGATCAGGACCACGTCACCGCCGCGCACCTCGGCCAGCACGTCCGTCTCCCGGCCGGGACCGGACGGGGAGACCCGCTGGTAGCCGAGGCCGGGGGTCCCGTCGTGGGCGGCGAACTCGAAGTAGTAGATCTCCTCCAGGACCGACTCCTCGCCCGGCCGGTGCTCGTCGTGCTTGTGCGGCGGGAAGGAGGACCAGTTGCCGCCCGGGGTGATCACCTCCACGGCGATCAGCTTGTCGCACTCGAAACCCTGTCCGTCAGCGCCTCCGGCGGGGGCGGCCGCGCCGAAGTTGTTGACCTGGCGGGAGCAGTTCCCTGTGCCGCGCAGCTCCACCGGTACGCCGGACGCCGGACCGTAACGGGCGGGCAGGCGCCGGGCGCAGCGGGCGCCGGTGAGCGCGAACCGTCCGCCGCCGGTGGACGAGACGGTCGCGCGGGCGTCGCGGGGCACGTACGCGAAGTCGCTCACACCGCTGAACACGCTCTCGCGGCCGGCCAGTTGGAACGTGTCACTGCCGAAGTCGTCGTCGGCGGCGACCGTGCAGCCGCCGCTGAGCGGCAGCACGATCCACTCGCTGTCGCCGGTGGCGAAGGTGTGCGAGCCGCCGGGCGGCAGTTCCAGGACGCGCAGGCCGGCGTGGCCCCAGCCGGCGGACTCCGGGCTCACGTCCACGACGTAGGGGCCGCCGAGGGCCTTTCCGGCGGGGAGGTGGTACGGGCTGGTCACGAAATGCCTCCTTGTCGCGGCGGGACAACTGCGAATCACGGCGCATCACGGCTGGAGCACGGGCGTCACGGCCGGAGCGTGGGCGGGGCCGGGGGCGGACCCGGTCCGGAGCGCGGGCGGGGGCCGGGGCGGGCCCGGGGCAGAGCGTGGGCGGGGCCGGAGCAAGGCCCGGACCGGAGCATGGGCGAGGCCGGGGCAAGGCCCGGACCGGAGCATGGGCGAGGCCGCGGCGGGCCCGGAGCAGAGCGTGGGCGGGGCCGGGGCAAGGCCCGGACCGGAGCGTGGGCGAGGCCGCGGCGGGCCCGGGGCAGAGCGTGGGCGGGGGCCGGGGCGGGCCCGGGGCAGAGCGTGGGCGGGGCCGGGGCAAGGCCCGGACCGGAAGGGCCCGGTCACAGCAGGCTCACGGCCGTGTCGACCGCGCTCTCCACACTGCCCGCGGCCGGGTACAGCAGTGACCGGCCGACGACCATGCCCTGCACGGTGGGGAGTCTGAGGGCCTTGCTCCAGCGCTCGTAGGCGCCCTCCTGGTCGTCGCCGATCTCGCCGCCGAGCAGCACGGCCGGCAGCGTGGAGGTCCGCAGGACCTCGGCCATGTCGTCCGGGTTCTCGGTGACGGGCAGTTTCAGCCAGGTGTAGGCGGAGGTGCCGCCCAGGCCCGACGCTATGGCGATGGAGCGGGTGACGGCCTCGGCGGACAGGTCGTTGGCGACCCTGCCGCCGGCGCGGCGCGCGATGAACGGCTCGACGAAGACCGGCAGGCGCAGCTCCGCCATCTCGTCGACGGCCCGCGCGGTGGACTCCATCGTGGTGAGTGAGCCCGGGTCGTCGTAGTCGATGCGCAGCAGCAGCTTGCCCGCGTCGAAGCGGAGCCGGGCGATGTCGCGGGCGCGGTGCCCGGTGAAGCGGTCGTCCATCTCGAAGGCGGCGCCGGACAGGCCGCCGCGGTTCATCGAGCCCATGACGACCTTGCCGTCGAGCACCCCGAGGAGCAGCAGGTCCTCCAGGACGTCGGCGGTGGCGAGCACCCCGTCGACGCCGGGCCGCGACAGCGCGACGCAGAGACGTTCGAGCAGGTCGGCCCGGTTGGCCATGGCGAGTCTGCGGTCGCCGACCCCGAGCGCGCCGCGCGCGGGATGGTCGGCGGCCACGATCATCAGCCGGCCGCTGTCGCCGATCAGCGGGCGGCGCACCCGGCGCGCGGCCGCCTCCGCGACGGCCTCGGGGTGCCGGGCACGGACCGCGGTCAGGTCGGGGATGCTGAGGCTCAAGACGAGGCTCCGTTCAGGCAGTGGCTCGCGCGAGGAGGCCGTCGACCTCCGCACGGGTGGGCATCGCGGAGGAGCAGGCGAGGCGGGAGGCGACGAGGGCGCCGGCCGCGTTGGCGTACCGCATGGCCGTCGTCAGGTCCCAGCCGGACAGCAGGCCGTGGCAGAGCGAGCCGCCGAACGCGTCGCCCGCGCCGAGGCCGTTGACGACCTCGACGGGCACCGGGGGGACCTCGGCCCGGGTGCCGTCCCGGTGCACCGCGAGGACGCCCTTGGGGCCCTGTTTGACGACGGCCAGTTCCACACCGGCCGCCAGCAGCGCCTCGGCGCAGGCCTCGGGTTCGCGCACGCCGGTGGCGATCTCGCACTCGTCGACGTTGCCGACCGCCACGGTGGCGTGCCGCAGCGCCTCGGCGTAGTACGGGCGGGCCCGGGCGGGATCCGGCCAGAACATCGGGCGCCAGTCGAGGTCGAAGACGGTGGTGCCCGCCTTGTCGCGCGCGGCCAGGGCGGCGAGTGTGGCGGAGCGGCTCGGCTCCTCGCTCAGGCCGGTGCCGGTGATCCAGAAGATCCGGGCCGCGCGGATGGCGGAGAGGTCCAGCTCGTCGGTGTGGATCTCCAGGTCCGGGGCCTTGGGCCGGCGGTAGAAGTACAGGGGGAAGTCGTCCGGCGGGAAGATCTCGCAGAAGGTCACCGGGGTCGGGTACGCGGCGACCGGCGTGACCCAGCGGTCGTCGACGCCGAAGTCCTTCAGCGCCTCGTGCAGATACGTGCCGAACGGGTCGTCGCCGGTGCGGGTGATCACCGCGGTGGAGCGGCCGAGCCGGGCCGCGGCGACGGCCACGTTGGCCGCGGAACCGCCGAGGAACTTGCCGAAGGTCTCCACGCGGGCCAGGGGTACGCCGGACTGCAGGGGGTAGAGATCGACTCCGATGCGTCCCATGGTGATCAGGTCGAAGGACTGGGCGGACTCAGCGGGCTCTGCCATGCGCGACGCTCCTCGGGCTGGGCTGGGGTGCGGATCCCAGGGGGCCCCGCGACGGTGGGGACACGGATCCCGGGGCCTGCCGCCTCCCAGATGTAGGACGCGGACGGCCACGCTGTCAAGAGTTTGTACTTACATTCGGACTAGCTCGTGAACGGATGTCTTAACAAAGTATTGACAGCAGGCGCGCCAGGGGATTGGATCCGGTCCCAACGCACCAGCCGCGCAAGCGGCACGCGGCCCCGGATCCGTCCTTGCCGGCCCTGGGTCCCGGACCTCCCGATGCCCTACCCTCCCCCGAGTTTCCCGAGTTCTCCCCGAGCTTTCCCCGAACCACAGTGAGGTGCAGGAAAGATGGACCGCTCTTCTCGCCGCTCCCGCGGAGTCGCCCCCCTCGTGGCCGTGACCGCGGCGGCGGCCCTGGCCCTCGCCGGCTGTTCCAGCGGCTCGGGCGGAAAGAAGGCCGAGGAGGGCGGGGACGGCGGCGGCACCGCGGGCAAGGCCGGCACGCCCCGGATGACGGTCGCGCTGGTCACCCATCAGGCGCCCGGCGACACCTTCTGGGACATCGTCCGCAAGGGCGCCGAGGCGGCCGCCGCCAAGGACAACATCAAGCTGGTCTACTCCGCCGACCCCAACGCCGGCACCCAGGCCAACCTCGTCCAGAACGCCATCGACCAGAAGGTCGACGGCATCGCCGTCACCCTCGCCAAGCCGGACGCGATGCGGAGCGTGCTGGCCAAGGCCGAGCAGGCCGGCATACCCGTGGTCGGACTCAACTCCGGCCTGAACGACTGGAAGAAGCTCAACCTGCTGGAGTTCTTCGGGCAGGACGAGTCGGTGGCGGGCGAGGCGTTCGGCAAGAAGCTGAACGAGGTCGGCGCCAAGAAGGCCGTCTGCGTGATCCACGAGCAGGGCAACGTCGGCCTGACCCAGCGCTGCGACGGCGTGAAGAAGACCTTCCAGGGCTCGATCGAGAACCTCTACGTCAACGGCGCGGACATGCCGTCGGTGAAGTCGACCATCACCGCCAAGCTCAAGCAGGACGGCTCCGTCGACCACGTCGTCACCCTCGGCGCCCCCGTCGCGATGACCGCGGTGCAGTCGGTCGGCGACGCGGGCAGCAAGGCCCAGGTCGCCACCTTCGACCTCAACAAGGAGCTGGCCGGCGCCGTCAAGAAGGGCGACATCAAGTTCGCCGTCGACCAGCAGCCCTACCTCCAGGGCTACCTGGCCGTGGACGGTCTGTGGCTGTACAAGAACAACGGCAACTACAGCGGCGGCGGTGAGCAGCCGGTGCTCACCGGACCGGCCTTCGTCGACAAGTCCAACGTCGAGAAGATCGCGGGGTTCGCCGCGAAGGGCACCCGGTGAGCGACATGTCCCAGCAGGCCGCACCGGCGGTGAGCACACCGCCGGCTCCCGGCTCCCAGCAGACCGACGGCCGAACCGTACGGCGCCCGCTGGCGCTCAGGCTGCTGGCCCGCCCGGAGGTCGGGGTCTTCCTCGGCGCCGTCGCCGTGCTCGTGTTCTTCCTCGCCGTCGCGCCCTCGGTCCGCCAGGGCGGCTCCATGGCGACGGTCCTCTACCAGTCGTCGACCATCGGGATCATGGCACTGCCGGTGGCGCTGCTGATGATCGGCGGCGAGTTCGACCTCTCCGCCGGTGTCGCGGTGATCACCTCGGCGCTCACCGCGAGCATGCTCAGCTACCAGCTCACGATGAACGTGTGGGCGGGTGTGATCGTCGCCCTGGCGGTGTCGCTGGGGGTCGGCGCCTTCAACGGCTGGATGCTGGTGAAGACCGGCCTGCCGAGCTTCCTGGTCACCCTGGGCACCTTCCTGATCCTCCAGGGCGTCAACCTCGCGGTCACCAAACTGGTCACCGGCAACGTCGCCACCGACGACATCAGCGACATGGACGGCTTCGAGCAGGCGAAGGCCGTCTTCGCCTCGTCCTTCGACGTCGGCGGTGTCGAGGTGAAGATCACTGTGGTGTGGTGGCTGGTCTTCGCCGCACTGGCCACCTGGGTCCTGCTGCGCACCAAGTACGGCAACTGGATCTTCGCGGTCGGCGGCAACAAGGACAGCGCCCGCGCGGTCGGCGTGCCCGTCACCTTCACCAAGATCACACTGTTCATGCTGGTCGGCTTCGGCGCCTGGTTCGCGGGCATGCACCAGCTGTTCTCGTTCAACACCGTGCAGTCCGGCGAGGGCGTCGGTCAGGAGCTCATCTACATCGCCGCCGCCGTGATCGGCGGCTGCCTGCTCACCGGCGGCTACGGCTCCGCCATCGGCCCCGTCTTCGGCGCCTTCATGTTCGGCATGGTGAACCAGGGCATCGTCTACGCGGGCTGGAACCCCGACTGGTTCAAGGCCTTCCTCGGCGTGATGCTGCTCGGCGCCGTCCTCATCAATCTGTGGGTCCGGCGCACGGCGACCCGGAGGTGACCGACATGACGACCGACAAGGCGGCGGCCCACGGAGCCGTCCTCCCCGACACCCCGCCCGCGCACGACGGGCCCGTCGTCGAGCTGCGCGGCGCCGGCAAGTCCTACGGCAACATCCGCGCCCTGCACGGCGTCGACCTCGCCGTCCACCCGGGGCACGTGACCTGCGTGCTCGGCGACAACGGCGCCGGCAAGTCCACCCTCATCAAGATCATCTCGGGGCTGCACCGGCACACCGAGGGCGAGTTCCTCGTCGACGGCGAACCGGTGCGCTTCTCCAGCCCGCGCGACGCCCTCGCCAAGGGCATCGCCACCGTCTACCAGGACCTCGCGACCGTCCCGCTCATGCCGGTGTGGCGGAACTTCTTCCTCGGCTCGGAGATGACCAAGGGCCCCTGGCCCGTCCGCCGCCTCGACATCGCCCGGATGAAGCGGACCGCGGACGAGGAACTGCGCAACATGGGCATCGTCCTGGACGACCTGGAACAGCCCATCGGCACCCTCTCCGGCGGCCAGCGCCAGTGCGTCGCCATCGCCCGCGCCGTCCACTTCGGCGCCCGCGTCCTCATCCTCGACGAGCCCACCGCCGCCCTCGGCGTCAAGCAGTCCGGTGTGGTCCTCAAGTACATCGCCGCCGCCCGCGACCGCGGCCTCGGCGTCATCTTCATCACCCACAACCCCCACCACGCCTACATGGTCGGCGACCACTTCAGCGTGCTGCGCCTCGGCACCCTCGAACTCAGCGCCGGCCGCAGCGACGTCGGCTTGGAGGAGCTGACCCACCACATGGCCGGCGGCACCGAACTCGCCGCCCTCAAGCACGAGTTGTCGCAGGTCCGCGGTGTCGACACCGAGGAGCTCCCGGAGGCGGAGGACCTCGCCGCGCCCACCGCGCCCGCACCGGCACCCACCGAAGGGAACTGATGACATGGCCCCCGTGCTGGACCGCATCCGGGTCGGCTCCGCCCCCGACTCCTGGGGTGTCTGGTTCCCCGACGACCCCGCGCAGGTGCCCTGGGAACGCTTCCTCGACGAGGTGGCCGAGGCCGGCTACTCCTGGATCGAACTCGGCCCCTACGGCTATCTGCCGACCGACCCGGCCCGCCTCACCGACGAGGTGGCCAAGCGGAACCTCAAGGTCTCGGCGGGGACCGTCTTCACCGGCCTGCACCGCGGCCCGTCGGTGTGGGAGTCCACCTGGGAACACGTCAGCCAGGTCGCCGAACTGACCCGGGCCATGGGCGCGCGCCACCTCGTCGTCATCCCCTCCTTCTGGCGCGACGACAAGACCGCGGAGATCCTGGAGCAGCCGGAGCTGACCGGCGAGCAGTGGGCGCACCTGACCCAGGGCATGGAACGGCTCGGCCACCAGGTCAGGGAGACGTACGGCCTCGACATCGTCGTCCACCCCCACGCCGACACCCACATCGACACCGAGGCCCACGTGGAGCGCTTCCTCGACTCCACCGACTCCGGTCTCGTCAACCTCTGCCTGGACACCGGGCACTACGCCTACTGCGGCGGCGACAGCGTCAAGCTGATCGAGACGTACGGCGAACGCATCGGCTACCTGCACCTCAAGCAGGTCGACCCGGAGATCCTCGCCGAGGTGGTGGCGCACGAGGTCCCCTTCGGGCCGGCGGTCCAGCGGGGCGTCATGTGCGAGCCGCCGGCCGGAGTACCGGCGCTGGAACCGGTCCTGACGGCCGCACAGGGACTCGGCGTGGACCTCTTCGCGATCGTCGAGCAGGACATGTACCCGTGCGAACCGGACAAGCCGCTGCCCATCGCGGTGCGCACACGCAGGTTCCTGAAGTCCTGCGGTGCCTGACCCCGCCGAGGAAGGACGACGATGGCCCGGTCATCGACGCTGAACGTCGCCGTCATCGGTGTGGGCCGGATGGGCGCCGACCATGTGCGAAGGATCCAGGAGGTCGTCAGCGGGGCCCGGGTCAGCGCCGTCGTGGACGCCGACGCGGAACGCGCCTCGGCCGTCGCGGCCCGCGCCGGCGGCTGCGCCGCGTACACCGACCCGGCCGCCGCGCTGGCCGCGGCCGACGTCGACGCGGTGCTCGTGGCCTCCTCGAGCCCGGCCCACGAGGCGGCACTGCTCGCCGCGCTCGCCCACGACCTGCCCGTCCTGTGCGAGAAACCCCTCACCCCGGACCCGGCCTCCGCCCTGCGCGTGCTCGAAGCCGAGCAGCGGCTCGGCCGGCGGCGCATCCAGGTGGGCTTCATGCGGCGCTACGACCCGGAATACCTCCGGCTCGAACAGCTCCTGCGGACCGGCCGGCTGGGCCGCCCGCTGCTGCTGCACCACCGCCACCGCAACGTGGCCTCCCCGCCCGGCTGGGCCGGCGAGCTGCTCATCAGCGACTCGCTCGTGCACGAGATGGACGTGACCCGCTGGCTGCTCGGCCAGGAGATCACTGCGGTGACGGTCCTGCGCCCCACCCCGTCCCGCGACGCCCCCGACGGCATCCAGGACCCGCAGTTCGTCGTCTTCGAGACGGACGGCGGCGTCATCGCCGACGCGGAGATCTTCGTCAACTGCGGCTTCGGCTACCAGGTCCAGGCCGAGGCCGTCTGCGAGCGCGGCACGGCCCGCGTCGGCGACGGCCACGCCATGGTCACCCAGACGGCGGGCCGCTGGGGCGGCACCATCGCCCAGGACTACCTCGAACGCTTCGAAGACGCCTACGACCGCGAGCTGCGCGCCTGGATCGACTCCGTCCGCCACGGCACGGCCACGGGTCCCACCGCCTGGGACGGCTACGCCGCGGCCGCGGTCAGCGCGGCGGGCGTCCGGTCCCTGACCGAGGGCGGCCGGGTGGAGGTGGAGCTGCCGGAACGCCCGGCACTGTACGGATGACACCCGCCGCGCGCCTCGCCCGCCGCGCTACAGTCGGGGCGTACGCGAAGAACCGAACGCCGCGTCCGGCCGCCGGTGCGCAGTGGCGGGCAACTCCTCGACGGGGAGCGTGATGAGCACAGCGCGTGACCTGATGATCGTCGCCCTGGACCTGGAACCCGGCCGGTCGCTGGAGCGCGGGGACCTCTCCCTGGCGCTGGCCGGCGCCGAGGCGTACGACCTGCTGCGGGCCGAGGTGCTGGAGCTGGTCGCCGACCGGATCGTGCCGCGGCCCCTGCCGGAGCTCGACGACCGGCTGCTGGACGAGGCCGCCTCCTCGCTGGTGCGCCAGGTGCCGTACGAAACCCTGGAGGACTGGCTCTGGCGGCGCGGGCGCGGCCTGGCCCGGGCCTATCTGACCGCACTGGAACAGGAGGGCCAGGTCACCTGGGAACGCAGCCGCTGGCTGCCCTTCCGGGGCGGCCGCTCGGTCCTCAGCGACACCGAGGCGCGGCGCCGCGCGGGCTACCGCTGGGCGGCCGACGAACCGGTGCTGCTCACCCTCGCCGCGGCCGTCGGGATCCGCGAAGAGATGGCCGCGGCCGAGTCGGGCGTCACCGACGACGCGGTCCTCACCGTCCTCGCGGTCGTCCATGACGCGGTGATGGAACTGGAGGCCGTCCGCCAGCGCCGGGCCATCGAGGACGCGGCCTTCGCCAACGTATGGCGGGGCGCGTAGCCGTCGCCGACAGGCGGTGCCGCGGGGGCGCTCCTAAGCTGAAGTGCGGCGCGGGTCATCGCCCGCGCGATTCCGTCGGTGTGCGCCGACGGAATCGCGCGGCGGTCCCTCGTCCCCTGCTCGTCCGGGACGGCCGCGGGCTCGTTCCCACGCGCTTGGAGCCGGCGCATGACCCACGCGTGTCCACGACTGCGACGGGGAGTCGTCACCGCGACCGCCGTCGGAATCCTCGTGGTGCCGCCCACCGGCGGGATCGCCTCCGCCGGACCCGCCAACCGCCCCGGCGCCGTCACCGCCACCGCGCCTTCGGGGCTGTCCCCGACCGGAGTGCGGAGACTGAGTCCCGACGTGGTCCGGCAGCTCGACCAGGCCGTGCTGCGCGTCATGCGGCAGGCGGGCGTGCCCGGGGTGACCGTGGGGCTGTGGACACCGGACCAGGGCCAGTACGTCAAGTCCTTCGGCGTCGCCGACAAGAGCACCGGGCGGAAGATGTCGCCCGACCTGTACATGCGGATCGGCAGCGAGACCAAGACCTTCACCGTGACGGCGCTGCTGCACCTGGTGGACCGGCACAAGGTGGGCCTGGACGACCCCGTCGGCAAGTACGTCGCCGGTGTGCCGAACGGGGACGGGATCACCCTGCGGCAGCTCGCCGGGATGCGCAGCGGACTGCCCGACTACACGGCCGACGCGGGCTTCCGCAAGGCGCTGACCTCGGATCCGCGCCGGCCCTTCACCCCGAAGCAGCTGCTCGCCCACGCCTTCAAGCACCCCGTGCTCTTCCCGCCGGGCCGGAAGTTCGACTACAGCAACACCAACCTCATCCTGCTGGGCCTGGTCGTCCAGAAGGCGAGCGGCCGGACGCTCGCGGACTACATCGGCACCCATGTGCTGCGGCCGGCCGGACTCGATCAGACCTTCTCCCCGGCCGGGGCGCGGTTCCCCCGGCCGCACGCGCACGGCTACACGAAACAGACGGCGAACGGCGAGGTGCGGGACGCGGCCGACTGGAACCCCTCCTGGGCCTGGGCGGCCGGAGCGATGGTCTCCAACCTCGACGACCTGCGCGTATGGGCGCGCACCGTCGCCACGGGCGTCCTGCCCGACGGCACCAGGCTCATCAGCCCCGCCTCCCAGAGGCAGCGGCTCACCACACCCCCGACCTCGGTCCCCGGCGCCGGATACGGCCTCGGCGTCTTCGACGTGCGGGGCTGGATCGGCCACAACGGCTCGCTGCCGGGCTACGAGTCCCTCACGGTCTACCTCCCCCCGGCGCGGACGACTCTCGTCGTCCTGCTGAACAGCGACATCGACGACAAGGGGACGGAGCCCAGCACCCTGCTCGGCGAGGCGATCACGAAGATCGTCACCCCGGAGCACGTCTTCGACCTGCCGGCCCGGGCAGCCGCCCGGTGACCGGCCCCTCCATGGACTGACGACGTGTCCCGGGCCCCGACCACACTTCCGGAACAGCCGCCCATGAGCGGGCAGACCGCCTGCGGCGCCGGCGCGTACGGCCCGCTGCGCACCTTCCTGCGCACCGAGACCGGCAGCGCCGCCGTGCTGCTCGCCGCCGCCGTCGCCGCGATGGTGTGGGCCAACGTCTCGCCCGGAACCTACGAGTCGTTCTGGCGCACCCACGTGTCGTTCATGGTCGGTTCGACCGGGGTCTCCCTGGGACTGCGGGAGTGGATCAACAGCGGGCTGATGGCGCTGTTCTTCTTCGTCGTCGGCCTGGAAGCCCGCCGGGAGTTCGATATCGGCGAGCTGAGAGAGCGCAGACGGCTCGCGCTCTCGGCGATCGCCGGGATCAGCGGCATGGCCGTACCCGTGGCGATCTACCTGGCCGTCAACGCGGGCCACGCCACCGCCCGGGGATGGGGCGCGGCCATGTCCACCGACACGGCGTTCGCGCTCGGCATCCTCGCCGTCTTCGGCTCCAGGCTGCCGGGCGGCCTGCGCGTCTTCCTGCTCGGCGTCACGGTCGCCGACGACTTCCTCGCACTGGCCGTCATCGCCTTCGCCTACAGCGGGACCCTCTACGTGCCCGCCCTGGTCACCGCGTTCGGCGTCCTCGCCGTGCTGATCGCGCTGCGCGTGGCCGGCGTACGGATCTCCGTCGTGTACGCGCTCGTGGCCCTGGTCCTGTGGGGCGCGCTGCTGCGCTCCGGCGTCGACCCGGTGGTCAGCGGACTGGTCATGGGCCTGCTCACCTACGCCCACCCGGCCCAGCGGCACGCCCTGGAACGCGCCAGCCGGCTCTTCCGGCGCTTTCGCGAGCAGCCCACACCCGAGCTGGAACGCACCCTGCGCCGGGGCCTGGCCACCGCGCTGTCGCCCAACGAGCGGCTTCAGCGCATGCTCCACCCCTGGACCAGCTATCTCATCGTGCCGCTGTTCGCGCTGGCCAACGCCGGTCTCCCGCTCGGCGCGGCCCGGCTCGCGGACGCCTTCACCTCACCCGTCACCGTCGGCATCCTGCTCGGCTACGTCGTCGGCAAGCCGATCGGCATCGTCGGCTCCACCTGGCTCGCCGTGCGGCTGAGCCGCGGCCGGCTGCGCCCGCCGATCGGCTGGGGCGCCATCACCGCGGGCGGCGGCCTGGCCGGGGTGGGCTTCACCGTGTCCCTGCTGATCGCCACCCTCGCCTTCCGCGGGACGCGGCTGGAGGAGGCGAAGATCGGCATCCTGGCGACCGTCCTGTGCTCCTTCGCCGTCACCTGGCTGGTGACCGGGCTCCTCTCCCTGCTGTCCCCGCGCCGTCGCGCCCGCGCGCTGCTCGGCCGGGGCCGGGTCATCGTCGACCTCGGCGAGCCCGTCGACCCCGAGCGCGACCACGTCCGCGGGCCGCTCGACGCCCCGGTGACCCTGGTCGAGTACGGCGACTACGAGTGCCCGTACTGCGGGCTCGCCGAGCCGGTCGTGCGGGAGCTGCTCGCCGACTTCGGCGACGACGTGCGCTACGTCTGGCGGCACCTGCCGCTGACCGACGTCCACCCGAACGCGCAGCTCGCCGCCGAGGCCGCGGAGGGCGCCGCCCGGCAGGGCCGCTTCTGGGAGCTGCACGACGTCCTGATCAGCCACCAGGGCGACCTGAGCCCCAGGGACCTGCTGCGCTACGCCGAGCAGATCGGCCTCGACGTGGACCGCTTCCGCCGGGACCTGCGGGAGCGGACGGGCGCGCAGCGGGTGGCCGACGACGTGGAGTCGGCCGACCTCAGCGCCGTCTCCGGCACCCCGACCTTCTTCGTCAACGGCCGCCGCCACCACGGCGCCTACGACATCGCCACCCTCTCGACAACGGTCCGCACGGCCCGCGAACGCGCCGCACTCGCGGGGGCGGGCCCGCCCACCTGACCACGCGGCCCGCAGCGGGCCGCATGGTCGGGTCACGTGGACCGCGGGGTCGGTCACACGGGTCTCGTCCCGGTGGGTCAGACGGTTCGTACCTCATCGATGCGGACCGGGCGGTGTTCGTGGCGGGACAGGGTGCAGGCCTCGGCGATCCAGCCGGCCTCCAGGGCGTCGGCGACCGTGCACGGGGAGGGCAGCCGGCCGGCCACGACCTCGGTGAACGCGGTGAGTTCGGCGCGGTAGGCGGCGGTGAAGCGGTCCATGAAGAAATCGTGCGGAGTGCCGGCGGGGAAGGACACCCCGGGTTCGACGGAGCGCAGCGGCAGTTTCTCGTCGAGACCGACGGCGATCGAGTCCTCGAAGCCGTGCAGCTCCATGCGGACGTCGTAACCGCGGGCGTTGTGGCGGCTGTTGGAGACCACCGCGATCGTTCCGTCGTCCAGGGTGAGCACCGCCCCCGTGGTGTCGGCGTCGCCCGCCTCCCTGATGTAGTCGGCGCCCCGGTTGCCGCCGACGGCGTACACCTCGGTCACCTCCCGCCCGGTCACCCAGCGGATGATGTCGAAGTCGTGCACCGAGCAGTCCCGGAAGATCCCGCCGGAGGCGGCGATGTACGCGGCCGGCGGCGGCGCCGGGTCGAGCGTGGTGGACCGCACGGTGTGCAGCCTGCCCAGCTCGCCCGCCCGCACGGCGGCCCGGGCGGCGGCGAAACCGGCGTCGAAGCGGCGGTTGTAGCCGATCTGCACGGGCACACCGCTGCCCTGGACCGCCTTGAGGACCTCGACGCCCTCCGCCATGGTGCGGGCCACCGGCTTCTCGCAGAAGACGGGGACACCGGCGTCGACGGCGGCGAGGATCAGCGCCGGGTGGGCGTCGGTCGCGGCGGCCACGACGACACCGTCCACCCCGGCGGCCAGTACCGCCTCGGCCGAGTCGGCCACCTCCGCCCCGAACCGCTCGGCGGCGGTCTTGGCGGCGTCCGTGAACGGGTCGGCGAGGACGAGCGACTCGACCGTGTCGAGTCCGGAGAGGGTCTCGGCGTGGAAGGCGCCGATCCGGCCGAGGCCGAGGATTCCGATGCGCATGGGGGCTGATGCTCCTTCGGTGCGTGGGTCGTGCGTGGGGGGTGCGTGGTCGCGCGAGTGGTGCGGCAGTACGTCAGTCCAGTCCGCCCAGCACGTTCTGGTCCCAGTCGATCACGGATCCGGTGACCACGCCGGACCGCTCGGACAGCAGCAGGACCACGAAGTCGGCGATCTCGTCGGGCCGGCCGAGCCTGCCCATCGGCAGCCGCTCTCCGGCCCGCTCCCGCCAGTCGTCACCGGCGCCGTGGAAGGCACGCTGGGTGGCGTCCTCGCCCTCGGTCGCGGTCCAGCCGATGTTCAGGCCGTTGATCCGCACCCGGTCGAAGCGGTGGGCGTGCGCGGCGTTGCGGGTGAGCCCGGCCAGGCCGGCCTTGGCGGCGACGTACGGCGCAAGGAACGGCTGTCCGCCGTGCGCCGAGGACGTGATGATGTTGACGACCGTGCCCGGTGCCCCGCGGGCCACCATGTCGGCCACCGCCGCCTGCATCGCGAAGAACGGCCCCTTGAGGTTGACCGCGATGTGCGCGTCGAACAGCTCGGGCGTGGTGTCGAGGAGCGTGCCGCGCGAGGTCAGCCCCGCGGAGTTCACCAGGCAGTCGATCCGCCCGTACGCGGAGACCACCCGCGCCACCGACCCCTTGGCCTGCTCCGCGTCGGCCAGGTCGGCCCGGACGAACATCGCCTTGCCCCCGCAGGCCGTCAGCTCCGCCACCAGGTCCTCGCCCGGCCCGGTCCGCCGCCCGGTCACGGCGACCACGGCGCCCTCACGGACGGCGGCCCGCGCGATCGCGGCCCCCACGCCCTGGCTGCCGCCGTTGACGAGGACGACCTTGCCGTGCAGCAGGCCGTTCGTGGATCCGTCGACAAGTCCCATGACCCTCCTCAGCTCTCGCGTCGCCCGGCGGCGGCCCGCAGCTCCGCGCGGAGCGCGTCCGGTGTCCACTCCTCGCGCACCGCCCGCCGTACGAGGTCCGCCTGCGAGGGCGGGGCCAGACCGCCGACCGGCGGATCGCTGTCGAGGTTGGTGGGGAACGGGTAGCCCTCGGCGCTCGCGGCGACGACGCGGTCCAGCCATGCGGCGTCGGCACCCTCCGCCTTGCGCTTGAGCAGCACCGGGAAGACGGCGCCCGCGACGGCCTCGCGGTCCACGGTCTCCATCGCCCGCCCGAAGGCGGAGGAGACCTGGAGCAGGTTGGCCATGCGCCGGACGTCCGCCGACCGGTTCGTCCCGGCGGCGTGGAAGAGCGCCGGGTTGAAGAAGACGGCGTCCCCCTTGGCCAGCGGCAGTTGCACGTGGTGGTCCTCGAAGTAGGCCTGGAACGCGGGCAGTCGCCAGGCGAGGTATCCCGGCTCGTACCGCTGCGAGTACGGCAGGTACATCGTCGGACCGGACTCCACGGGCATGTCGCAGTGCGCGACCGCGCCCTGGAGGGTCAGCACGGGGGAGAGCCGGTGGACGTGCGCCGGGTAGGCGGCGGCGACCTCGTTGGCCAGGAATCCCAGGTGGTAGTCGCGGTGCGCGGTCTGGGCCGCGCCGCCCGGATTGACCACGTTGATCTGCGAGGTGACCTGGTAGCCGGGGCCCAGCCAGGCCTCACAGACCAGCGCCAGGACGTCGTTCGCGTAGTAGTCGGCGAACGTCTCCGGGTCGTGCAGCGCCGCCTTCTCCAGGGCGTTCCACACCCGGTCGTTGGCGCCCGGCTTGGCGAAGTGGTCCCCGGCGCCCGCGCCCGAGGCGCGTTGCTCGGCGATCAGGGCGCGGAAGACGGCGGTGGCCCGGTCGACCACCGCGGTGTCGGGGAAGGCGCCCCGGAACACCACGATGCCGGGGCCCTCGTCCAGGGCGTGGACCAGTTCGGCCCGCAGGGCGTCGCGGGCGGCGGGGTCGGCGGGCCCGCGGAGCCGCTCGGCGTCGTAGACGAGGACGTCGTGGTCCACCGACGAGGCGTGCGGGTAGTCGGCGGCACCGGTCGCCCGCTCGACGAGCGCGCGGAAGGAGTCGAGGTCGCAGTCCTGCTCGGACAGCCGGACGCGGCGGTGTACGGGGGTGGAGGACATCGTCGTCCTTTCGGTCGTCGGGCGACGCGGCCGAGGGAACGGTCGTCGGGCGGGCTCGGTGACGGGGACGGTCATGGGTGGACTCGGGGAGGGTGACGGGCGGACTCGGTCACGGGGACGGTCGTCGGCGGACCCGGCCACGAGGGCCGTCGCGTCCTGCCATTCTTGTCAGTACAAACACCTCGAACAACCAGCAGCGAGCCATCAAAAACCCCTCAGGGAACCTCCCAAGGAGCCTGCCGCATGGGCCACCCCTTCCCGATCCGCGAGATAGCACGTCAGGCAGGGCTGAGCGAGGCCACCGTCGACCGGGTGCTCAACGGCCGCGGCGGGGTGCGGGAGAGCACCGCGCGGGAGGTGCACCGGGCCATCGCCGACCTCGACCGGCAGCGCACCCAGGTCCGGTTGGTGGGCCGCACCTTCATGGTCGACATCGTGATGCAGGCGCCCGAGCGGTTCAGCACCGCCGTACGGGCCGCCCTGGAGGCCGAACTGCCGTCCCTGCACCCGGCCGTGGTGCGTTCCCGCTTCCACTTCCGCGAGACCGGTCCGGTGCGCGAGCAGACCGCCGTACTCGACCGGATCGCGCGGCGCGGCTCGCAGGGCGTGATCCTCAAGGCCCCGGACGTCCCCGAGGTCACCGCGGCGGTCGGCCGGCTGGTGGCGGCCGGCATCCCGGTCGTCACCCTGGTCACCGACCTGCCCGCCAGCGCCCGGCTCGGCTACGTCGGCAGCGACAACCGGGCGGCGGGTGCGACGGCCGCGTACCTGATGGGCCAGTGGCTGGGCAACCGGCCCGGCAATGTGCTCACCAGCCTCAGCAGCGGCTTCTTCCGCAACGAGGAGGAACGCGAGATGGGCTTCCGCGGCGCCATGCGCGCCCGCCACCCCGGGCGGGCGCTGGTGGAGATCGCCGAGGGGCAGGGCCTGGACGCCACCCAGTACGACCTCGTGCGGGCCGCCCTGGAGCGCGACCCGGAGATCCGCGCGGTCTACTCGATCGGCGGCGGCAACATCGCCACCCTGCGGGCCTTCGCGGACCTCGGCCGCGAGTGCGAGGTGTTCATCGCGCACGACCTCGACCAGGACAACACCCGCCTGCTGCGCGAGCACCGCCTGTCCGCCGTGCTCCACCACGACCTGCGGCAGGACATGCGGGAGGCCTGCCACCTGGTGATGCGGGCCCACGGCGCCCTGCCGCCCGCGGGACCGACGCTTCCGTCGGCGATCCAGGTGGTGACCCCGTACAACATGCCGCCGCACCCGGTGGCCGGCTGAACCCCGCGACGTGCCTCACAGGTTGATCGCGTACGCCTTGCGCAGCGTCTCGTGCACCGTCCACGTCGTGCGGTCGCCCTCGCGCAGCACCGCCATGTCGCCGGGGCCGACGTGCAGGGTCGTCCCGCCCTCGACCTCGATGGTCGCCGAGCCGCTGATCACCACGAACAACTCGTCCGCCTCGACGTCGGTGACGACCCCGGGGGTGATCTGCCAGATCCCGCGGATCTGCCGGCCGTCGGCCGACTCCCAGACCACCTTGCCGGTCACCTCGGGCGTCCCGGAGACGATCTGCTCGGGTTCGAGCGGCTCGGGCACGAGGTCGGCGTCGGGAACATGCAGAACGAAACTGTGCGTCATGCCGTGACCCTAGCCGGGGCGGACGGCACGGGAACGTTGACAGAGTGTGGGGGATCGGCCCCGGCCCAAGGACAGTTCGTCGCTTCCTGCGGGAAGCATATGACCAACAAAATTGTTGACAATCTTGTCTCGCTAGATTTAGGTTCGACACGCACTCACTCAGGGAGGGCACGATGCCGAACCAAGCCCGTCCGAGCAGCGGGGAGCAGGCCAAGCAGCATGCGCTCACGCGGCTGCGGCAGGCGATCCTGCACGGCGAGATGGCACCGGCTCAGCGGCTGGTGGAGAACGAACTCGCCGAGCAGTTCGGTGTGACACGGGCCAGCATCCGCGCGGCGCTGATCGATCTGGAGGCTCAGGGCCTGGTCGAGCGGATCCGCAACCGGGGTTCGCGGGTACGGGTGGTGACCGTGGAGGAAGCGGTCGCCATCACCGAGTGCCGCATGGTCCTCGAAGGGCTGTGCGCGGCCAAGGCGGCCGTCGCGGCGAGCGACGAGCAGCTGGCCGAACTCGTGGACCTCGGCGCGGCGATGGAGAGGGCCGTGAAGGAGGGCGAGCCGGTCACCTACTCCGACCTCAACCACGAACTGCACGCCCGGATCCGGGAGTTCTCCGGCCAGCGCACGGCCGTGGAACTGCTGGAACGGCTCAACGCCCAACTGGTGCGGCACCGCTTTCAGCTGGCGCTGCGGCCGGGACGTCCACAGCAGTCCCTGAGCGAGCACCTGGCCATGATCGAGGCGATCGGGGCCAGGGACCCGCAGGCGGCCGAGGCAGCCGTCCGCGCCCACCTCACCAGCGTGATCGACGCGTTGCGCGACTGACGCGTCGCCCGGCAGGGAGGTCGCGCGACCGTGCGTCGCGCGTACGGCGGCGAGCCGTGGGCGCACACCTGTCCACCAAGGCACGGAGTATGAGCAATGACGCATCCAGGCGCGCCCTCGCCCCAGCCCTCGACTTCGCTCGACCAGGGGCGGCCCCGGTCCCGGCCGCGATCGACCCTCGTCGTCACCGCGCACGCCGGGGACTTCGTGTGGCGGGCGGGCGGAGCGATCGCACTGGCCGCCGCGCGCGGTGAGAAGGTCACCATCGCCTGCCTGACCTTCGGTGAGCGCGGCGAGTCGGCCAAGGCCTGGCGCGAGGGGAGGAACCTGGAGGAGATCAAGGAGATACGGCGCGCGGAGGCCGAGCAGGCCGCCGCCGCGCTCGGCGCCGGCATCCTCTTCTTCGACGCCGGCGACTACCCCCTCGTTCCCACGGCCGAGTTGACCGACCGGCTCGTCGCCGTCCACCGCGAGACCCAGCCCGACGTGGTCCTCACCCACCCGGTGGAGGACCCGTACAACGGCGACCATCCGGCCGCCAACCGCATGGCGCTGGAGGCCCGTGTACTCGCGCAGGCCATCGGCTACCCCGGCCCCGGCGAGATCATCGGCGCCCCGCCCGTCTTCTACTTCGAGCCGCACCAGCCGGAGATGAGCGGCTTCAGGCCCGAAGTGCTGCTGGACATCACCGAGGTGTGGGAGACCAAGCGCCAGGCGATGGAGTGCCTGGGCGCCCAGCGGCACCTGTGGGACTACTACACCGACCTCGCCGTCCGCCGCGGCGTTCAGCTCAAGCGCAACGCCGGCCCCAACCTCGGCCTGCCGCACAAGACCATGGCCGAGGCCTACATGCGCCCCTACCCGCAGGTCACGAAGGAGCTGGCATGAGCGGCGTGATCGTCACCAACCCCCCGAAGGCCGACGCCGAGGACGTACGGGCGCTCGCCGGGTACGGTGTGGCCACCGTCCACGAGGCCATGGGCCGCACCGGTCTGCTGCCGGGGCGCCTGCGTCCGGTCCAGGACGGCGTACGGGTGGCCGGCACCGCCGTGACCGTGCTGTCCTGGCCCGGCGACAACCTCATGATCCACGCCGCCGTCGAGCAGTGCGGCGAGGGCGACATCCTGGTCGTCGCCACCACCTCACCCTCCACCGACGGCATGTTCGGCGAGCTGTTCGCGACCGCGCTGAAGCGGCGCGGGGTGCGCGGCCTGGTCATCGACGCGGGGGTCCGGGACGTCGCCGAGCTGCGCGGGATGGGCTTCCCCGCCTGGGCCGCCGCCGTGTCCGCGCAGGGCACCGTGAAGGCGACCGGCGGCTCGGTCAACGTACCCGTGGCGATCGGCGGTCAGGTGGTCCGGCCCGGCGACGTGATCGTCGCCGACGACGACGGCGTGGTGGTCGTGGCGCGTGAGAGGACCCGGCGGGCGGTCGCGGCGTCCGAGGCGAGGGAGGCCAAGGAGGCCGCCTCCCGGGCCGCCTTCCTGGACGGCCAACTCGGCCTGGACCGCTACGGGTTGCGCGACGCTCTCGCGCAACTGGGCGTGACCTGGCAGGCGTACGACGACCACCTGCGGGACGGAGCCGGGGAGTGACCGGGGCCGAGGGGGTCCGGTGCGCGCTCCTGCGCGGCGGCACCTCCAAGGGCGCGTACTTCCTGGCCGAGGACCTGCCCGCCGACCCCGCCGCCCGGGACGACCTGCTGCTGCGGATCATGGGGAGCCCCGACCCGCGCCAGATCGACGGTCTCGGCGGCGGTCACCCGCTCACCAGCAAGGTCGCCGTGGTCTCCGCCTCCGCCGACCCCACGGCGGACGTGGACTACCTCTTCCTCCAAGTAGGCGTCGACCGAGCCCAAGTGACGGATCGCCAGAACTGCGGCAACATCCTCGCCGGAGTCGGGCCGTTCGCCGTCGAGCGCGGACTCGTGCCTCCGGGGGACGGCGAGACCTCGGTACGGATCCGGATGCGCAACACGGGGGAGTCGGCGGTCGCGACCTTCCCCACTCCCGGCGGGCGCGTCGACCACACCGGCGGCGCCGCGATCTCCGGGGTGCCCGGCACCGCCGCCCCGGTGGTGATCGAGTTCCCGGCCGCCGGCCGCCCGCTGCTGCCCACCGGACGGGTCCGGGACACGATCGCCGGTACGGACGTGACATGCGTGGACAACGGCATGCCGACCGTGCTGATCCCCGCCACCGCGCTGAAGGTCACCGGCTACGAGGATCCGGCGGAACTGGAGGAGGACCGGCAACTGGCCGACCGGCTGGGGGAGATCCGGCTGGCGGCCGGCCCGCTCATGGGCCTCGGCGACGTCGGGTCCGCGACCGTGCCCAAACTGAGCCTGCTGGCGCCGCCCCGGAACGGCGGTGCCGTGACGACCCGGACCTTCATCCCGGTGCGCTGCCACACCTCCATCGGCGTCCTCGGCGCCGCGAGCGTGGCGGCGGCGATCGCCCTCCCCGGCAGCGTGGCCGAGGGCATCGCACGGCCGCCCGTCGAGGGGCACCGTATGCGCATCGAACACCCCACCGGATTCCTGGAGGTCGACACCGACGTCGTACCCGGCGCCGGTGACGCCCCTCCCGTCGCCCGCCGCACCGCCGTGGTGCGCACCGCGCGCAAGATCTTCGACGGCACCGTCTTCCCCCGGCCGGCCGGTGCCCTTCCCGCCGCCCCCGCCCCCGCCCCCGCACGAACCCCTGGAGGCAACGATGGCTCCGCCCCTTCGTGACATCGCCCATATCGGCCACGCCCAGCTGTTCACCCCGGACCTGGACGCCAGCGTCGCCTTCTTCACCGACTACCTCGGGCTCACCGTCGACGAGCGGCACGGCGACACCGTCTACCTGCGCACCTTCGACGACTACGAGCACCACAGCCTGGTGCTCACCGCCCGCGACCAGCCCGGTCTCGGCAGGCTCGCCCTGCGGACGTCCAGCGAGGAAGCCCTCCAGCGCCGGGTGAAGGCGATCGAGGAGACGGGCCGCCCCGGCCGCTGGACCGAGGACGAACCCGGACTCGGCAGGCTGTACGTCACCACCGACCCCGACGGGCACGAGCACGCGCTCTACTGGGAGAGCGAGCACCATCGGGCCCCCGACGAGCTGAAGCCCGCGCTGAAGAACCAGCCCCAGGCCAAGCCCAACCGGGGCGTGGGCGTGCGCCGTCTGGACCACGTCAACTTCCTCGCCGCCGACGTGCTCGCCAACGCCGAGTTCCAGCAGCGGGTGCTCGGTGCCCGGCCCACCGAGCAGATACGGCTTGACTCCGGCAGGATCGCGGCCCGCTGGCTGACCTTCACCGACAAGTCCTACGACGTCGTCTACACCGAGGACTGGACGGGTTCCAGCGGTCGCCTGCACCACATCGCCTTCGCCACCGACACCCGCGAGGACATCCTGCGTGCCGCCGATCTCGCCATCGACAGCGGAGTGTTCATCGAGACCGGTCCGCACAAGCACGCCATCCAGCAGACGTTCTTCCTCTACGTCTACGAACCGGGCGGCAACCGCGTCGAGTTGTGCAACCCGCTCACCCGGCTGGTGCTGGCGCCGGACTGGCCGCTGATCACCTGGACCGAGGCCGAGCGGGCCAAGGGGCAGGCCTGGGGCCTGCGGACCATCGAGTCCTTCCACACCCACGGGACACCCCCCGTCGGCTGAGACGGAAGGGACGAGCGAGGGCCGCACACGGTGGTGTGCGGCCCTCCTTCGGTTGCGACGCCACAGACCGCGGACCTCGCGACCTGATTGTTGCTGAGATTGTTGACAAAAACGTTGACTCGTTTTTCGGGGCTCCTTAGCGTCTAGCGCACCCACGTACGAGAGGTAGCAACGATGTCCTCCTCCACCGCTCTGTCCGGGCGCGGCAGCAGACTGGCCGCGCTGGTCGTCGGCCTGGGCTGGCTGGCCGTGCTCTTCGACGGCCTCGACATGTTCATCTACGGCTCGGTGCTGCCGCACATGCTGGAGCAGAAGGCCCTCGGGATCACCCCCGGCCAGGCCGGCGACCTCGGCAGCTACGCCACCTTCGGCATGCTCGTCGGCGCGCTGACCTCGGGCACGGTCGCCGACCGGATCGGCCGCAAGAAGCTCATGGTCGCCTGTGTCGCGCTCTTCTCGCTGGCCTCCGGCCTGTGCGCGGTCTCCGGCAGCGTCGCGGTGTTCGGTCTCGGCCGGACGATCGCGGGCGTCGGCCTCGGCGGTCTGCTGCCCACCGCGATCAGCATGGTCACCGACTACGCCCGGGGCGGCCGCGGCGCTCTCACCGTCGGCGCCCTGATGACCGCCCACCATGCCGGCGGCATCCTCTCCGCCTACGTGGCCAAGTGGCTCGTGGAGCCCGTCGGCTGGCGCGCCGCGTTCTGGGTCTGCGTGGCCCCGCTGCTGTTCGTGCCGGTGCTCGCCAAGGCCATGCCGGAGTCGCTGAGCTTCCTCGTCGCCAAGGGCCGCGCCGACGAGGCCCGTGAACTGGCCGCCCGCTACGAGGTGGAGCTGCCCGCGGCGCCCGCCCGTAAGGAGGGCGCCGACCGCTGGGCCGCCCTGGCCGGCCTCTTCCGCGGCGGCGAGTGGATCCAGACCCTGCTGTACTGGCTGGCCTCCTTCGGCGGTCTGCTCCTCGTCTACGGCGTCGCCACCTGGCTGCCCACCCTGATGCGCGGCGAGGGCTACAACCTGGGCTCCGCGCTCACCTTCGTGGTCCTGTTCAACCTCGGCGGCATCGTGGGCATGCTCGTCGCCGGCCGCGCCTCGGACCACTTCGGCGCCCCGCGCGTCTCGGCGATCTGGTTCGCGCTGACCGCCGCCGGGGTCTTCCTGCTCAGCGTCCACATGCCGCCGGCGCTGACGTTCACCGTGGTGTTCCTCACCGGCGTGTTCCTCAACAGTGCGCAGACCATGATCTACGCCACGGTCTCCATCCGCTCCAACGCCGGAAACCGCGCCACCGCCGTCGGCTGGACCTCCGGCATGGGCCGCTTCGGCGCCGTCTTCGGGCCCTGGCTCGGCGGCCAGTTGCTGGCCGCCGACCGCGGCGACTGGGGTTTCACGGCCTTCGCGCTGGCCGGCGTCTCCTCCATGGTCTTCATCGGCATCGCGGCCCTGCGTACCCGGAAGGACCCCGCGCGGAGCAGCTCCCGCCAGGACCTCCTGGCCGCGAGCTGACACTCCCGCCCTTCGCGTGGGCGTCACGGGTGGTCCGGCGCGTCGGGGTCCAGGCCGGTGCAGGCCAGCTTTCCCTCGACCTCGGCGCAGGCCTCCACACCCCGCGGGGAGGAGACGCTGATCATGGGGCTCGTGTCGCCGCTGGTGTCGGCGGCGGCGTAGGTGGCCGACAGGACGTTCCCGCCCACCCGTACGGAGATCTCCCGGGCGACCGCGCCCCGTACCCGCACCTGGGACCAGGCGGTACGGCAGGAGGGCGAGTACCGCAGCCACACGGTGTACGTCGCGCCCGCCACGACGCTCTGGGTGCGCGCGTCCCCGGCACACGACGAGGCATCGGGCAACTCGCCCTGACAGGAGACGCTGTGACAGCGTGGCGACGCCATCACCACCCGGGCGCCCGGTGGTTTGCCGGGGGAGGGCGTGAGGAGGGCCGTGGCCACCGCGGTGGCCACGGCGGGCAGGACGAGGGCCGTCAGCAGCGGCAGGCGTCCCAGCCGCGCCCTGGGCGGATTCACCGGCTCGGACGCGCACTCGGACTCGGGACGGGGACTGGGCTCGGCTCCGGACTCGTGTCCGGGATCCGGTCCGGGATCGGAATCAGGCCCGGGATCGGGCTCGGCGGCCGCGGAAGGCGACTCGCCGACGGCGTCCCACAGGGCCAGCGCCGGGACCGGATCGGCGCCCGCGAGCCGGGCGAGCGCCTCCACGGCCGACCGGGGAGGGCGCTTGGCCCCGGTCAGATAGCGGTGCCAGGCGGACTTGCTGTACGGAGTGCGCGCGGCCAGGGCCGCCAGGCTCAGACCCGTACGGTCCCGCAGCTCGCGCAGGGCTGTCGTCAACTGCCCGGTTGATGCTGCCGTTCCTTGGGGTTGCCGCATGCTGCTGCTCCCGACTCCACTCCCGCTTTGGGCGTTTCGCCCCGGTTGTCGGGATGGTTTCCCGGGCTGAGGGCACCGACACACCTCGAACGGACGGCCCGTCCGGGAGCGCGCTGCTCCTGGACGGGCCCCGCCGGTCACCGCGTAGGCGCGTGACGGCGCGTCAGCACCACGGCAAGGTGCTCCGTACCCGTACGTAGTGCGCGGAGACGTAACCCCGTGCGTGCGCGAGGCGGTACCACTGCCGGGTGCCGCCCACCCAGGATCCGCGCGTCCGGCACTTCAGCGCCACCAGACGGTGCGCGTGCCGGACGCCGACCACCCGGTACCGGGTGCTGGGGCCGGAGCGGACGTTCAGTGCCCGGCGGTGCGTGACCACGCGCCCGAGGGAGTGGATCGAACGGTGGTGCGTCGCCCAACGGTTGACGTGACGCGCCGGCTGGGCGGGCTCGGGCAGCATCGGGGGAAGCAGGTGCGGGGCGACCGCCGACACGGCCGGGCGCGAGCCGGGGCCGGCCGGGGCGGCGTCGGCCGCCGTGGGCACGAGCGCGAGCGTCGCGACCGCGGCCAGCACACCGCTGGTGAGGGTCCGTCGGATCATGGAAACCTCCGGGCTGTCGTTCCTGCGATCACGCGTCGTGATCGCATGCCGCCCAGCGTTTCCGCGCCACGCCTCCGCGATGCCGTCCCCGCGTCCCCGGGGACGTCCCAGCCGTCCCCGGGGACGGGGTCCGGGGTGTGACCGGTTGGGGAAACTCCGCGCACGCGGCGCCGCACCGCGCTCCGGGGGCGCGGCAAATTACTTGAGTAAGGCAATGATATGGTAAAGTCGACCGTATGGTCACTCCATCGTTGCCCACCGGACCCGTCTCGCCCGAAGTGGCCGAGATCGAGCGCGCCCTGATGCGCATCACCTACCTGGGGACACGGGCCCGGCAGCACGAGAGGCTGATGAGTCTGGCCGGGGTGCCGCTGGACCGGGCGGCGGTCGCCCTGCTGCGCCAGATCGCCGACTGCGAGCCGCAGCGGCCGGGGGAGCTGGCCAATCGCCTGGGTGTGGAGGCCTCCCACGTCACGCGCACGGTGCAGCAGCTGGAGCGGTCCGGCCATGTGATCCGGATTCCCGACCCCGACGACCGCCGTGCCCAGCGCATCCGGCTCACCGACCTCGGCAGGGACGCCATCTCCCGCATCCGTGAGGTCGGGGCCCGCGGTATGCAGCTCGCCCTGGCCGACTGGTCCCCGGAGGACCTGCGCCGCCTCGCAGGGCTCTTCCACCGTATGGTCGACGACTTCCTCGTCTACGCCAAGGACGTCGAGAGTGAACACGAGGCCGCCGAGGCGGCCCGGCGCACGCGCTGAGGGCCTGCCGGACCCGGGTCCGCGCCGGATGGCGTATCAGTGGTGACTTATATAAGTGGTGGGTGATACGTTGGCGGCCATGCACGCGTTCGACGTCCTCGGCGACCCCGTCCGGCGGCGGATACTGGAACTGCTCGCCGACGGCGAGAAGACCTCCGGCGCCGTCTGCGAGGCCGTCACGGCGGAGTTCGGGATCTCGCAGCCCGCGGTGTCGCAGCATCTGAAGGTGCTTCGGGAGAACGGCTTCGCGACCGTCCGTCCCGAGGGCGCCCGGCGGCTGTACGCGGTGAACTCCGCACCGCTCAGGGACGTCGACGCCTGGCTCGACCGGTTCCGCGGCTTCTGGGCCCAGCCCCTGGACGCGCTGGCCACCGAGCTGGCCCGCGGCAGGCGCGAACGCCGGCTGCGCGGTGCCGACGACCCCCCGAGGAGCACCCCATGATCGACGTGACCCATCAGATCAACGCCGTGGACCGCGAGGTCGGCCGCCGCGTCTTCAAGGCGGCCGAGGCCCGTGTGGTCACCGTGAGCCAGTCCTACGACGCCCCGCTCGACGACGTCTGGGACGCCTGCACCAACCCCGAGCGCATCCCGCGCTGGTTCCTCCCCGTCACCGGTGAACTCCGCCTGGGCGGCCGCTACCAGCTCGAGGGCAACGCCGGCGGCACGGTCGAACGCTGCGACCCGCCCAAGGGCTTCGCCGCGACCTGGGAGTACGGCGGCGAGACCAGTTGGATCGAGCTGCGCCTGACCGCGCGGGACGGCGGCGGCACGCGCTTCGAGCTGGACCACCTCTTCCGCGTCGACGACACCAAGTGGGGCGAGTTCGGCCCCGGCGCGGTCGGGGTCGGCTGGGACATGATGCTCATCGGTCTGACCCTCCACCTGTCGAGCGGCGCTCCGGTCGACTCCCGCGAGGCCATGGCCTGGGTGGGCTCCGAGGAGGGCCGCCGATTCGTCGCCGCGAGCAGCGAGGGGTGGTACGCGGCCAACGTCGCGAGCGGCGAGGACCCGGCACGCGCACGCGAGGCCGCCGACCGCACCACCGCCGCCTACACGGGCGCGGAGGGATAGCCGGAAATCGGCCGCACCCGCCCGCGTAAGGTAGGGTTCACCTGCGCGTTCGGGCGGATCCCCGCACGAACGCACCGGGACGTGGCGCAGCTTGGTAGCGCACTTGACTGGGGGTCAAGGGGTCGCAGGTTCAAATCCTGTCGTCCCGACTTTGCGAAGTCGCCGGTCAGGGGCCATTTCAGAGGACATCTGAGAAGGCCCCTCGATCGTTCCTGGGGACCATGTGGCGACCAGCGCACTCGACTGGGTCTGGCGCGCGCGGCCTGTTGGGGACCGTCACCTGGGGCGCTCTTCGGATCGCCCTCGCCCATGAGCGGCGGCCACGCGGCCGGGCGCGACCGGCCGGCGACCGGCCCGTCCCCACCGTAACGCTTCCGTCAGGAACCGACTGGCCCTACGCTCTCCCCGCAGTTCCGGCACCCAGCAGTGAGGAGAACGCGATGGCCGAACATCCGCCTCCCGACTCGCTCCAGAACTACGGCTACCGGCAAGAACTCCACCGCTCCCTGACCTTCCGCGACCTGCTGGTCTACGGACTGGTCTTCATGGTGCCCATCGCGCCCTTCGGGATCTTCGGCAGCGTCTTCCAGGGGTCCGGCGGCATGGTCGCCCTGACCTACGCGATCGGCATGGTGGCGATGATGTTCACCGCGCTGTCGTACGCGCAGATGGCCCGGGCGTTCCCCATGTCCGGCTCGGTCTACGCGTACGCCGGACGGGGCATCGCGGCTCCCGTCGGGTTCCTCTCCGGCTGGATGATCCTTCTCGACTACGTACTGGTGCCCGGACTGCTGTACCTGATCGCCGGGATCGCCATGAACTCGCTGGTCCCGGCCGTCCCGGTGTGGCTCTGGCTGCTGGGCTTCGTGGTGCTCAACACCGCGGTCAACTACACGGGCATCCGGATGACCGCGCGGGTCAACAAGGTGATGCTGCTGGCCGAACTCGTCGTGCTGGCGGTCTTCGTGGTGATCGGCGTGATCGCGCTCGCCCAGGGCAAGGGCCGCGGTTTCGACTTCACCGCGGTCTACAACGGCGGGACCTTCTCCTGGGGGCTGGTCTTCGGCGCCGTCTCCATCGCCGTGCTGAGCTTCCTCGGGTTCGACGGCATCTCGATGCTGGCCGAGGAGAACAAGGAATCCGCCCGCGCCATCGGTCGTTCGATGGTGGCGGCGCTGCTGCTGGCCGGCGCCCTGTTCATCGTCCAGACCTGGCTGGCCTCCCTGCTGGTGCCCGACCCGGACAAGCTCATCGACCGGGGCGACCCCGACGGCACCGCCTTCTACGATGCGGCCCGCGTGGCCTCCGGCGAGTGGCTGGCCACCCTGACCGCCGCGGCCACCGCCGTGGCCTGGGGCTTCGCCAACTCGCTGGTGGCCCAGGCCGCCACCTCCCGACTGCTCTACGCGATGGCACGGGACCGGCAACTGCCCTCTTTCCTGGCCAGGGTTCACCCACGGCACCGGGTTCCGGTCAACGCGACCCTGCTCACGGCCGCCGTCTCGCTGGTGCTGGGCCTCTACATGAACTCCCGCGACGACGGCGTGACTCTGCTGAGCACCCTGATCAACTTCGGTGCGCTGACGACCTTCCTGGTCCTGCACGTGTCCGTGGTCGTCCACTACCTGATCCGCCGGCGCAGCCGTGACTACTGGCGGCATCTGATCGCGCCCGCCATCGGGTTCGCGATCCTGGCCTACGTCGTGGTGAACGCCGACATCGCCGCGCAGCGACTGGGGTTCGTCTGGCTGGGCGCCGGTGTGGCGGTACTGGCCGGGCTGCTGCTGACCGGCCGCCGACCGCGTCTGGCCGTCATGGAGACCGCGGACGAGCCGGCGGCGACACCGCCGCACGACGGATAGGCGCCGCTCGCCCACGCCGCATCCCGTATTCCCCGCAGCAAGGAGTCGCATTGAACACGCTCGCCCAGGTGATCAGCATCCCCACGGACCCGGACCGGTACGCCTACTCCTTCGGCGGCGGGTCGCCCGTAGTGACGGTGCCGCCCGGCAGCATCGTGGAGCTGACCACCGAGGACTGCTTCGGCGGCCGGGTACGCGCAACGGCCGACCTGCCCAGCAAGGTGTGTACCTTCCCCTACCTGAACCCGGTCACCGGTCCCATCGCCGTCGCCGGCGCCGAACCCGGCGACGCGCTGGCGGTGCACTTCGTGGACATCTCCCCGGCCCGTGACTGGGGCGTGTCCAGCACCTTCCCGCACTTCGGCGCGCTGACCGCCACCCATACCACCGCCATGCTGCATCCGGCGCTGGAGGAGCGGGTCTGGCTCTACGCCATCGACGCCAAGGCCGGCACCTGCCGGTTCGAGGCCCGCCGAAGCGGCTTCGCGGTGGACCTGCCGCTGGATCCGATGCACGGCACGGTCGGCGTCGCCCCCGCCGCGGGCGAACGGCTGATGTCCATCTCGCCGGGTGTGCACGGCGGCAACATGGACACGCCCGAGCTGCGCGCCGGAACCACCGCGTACTTCGGGGTCAACGTCGAGGGCGCGATGCTCGCCATCGGCGACGGCCACGCCCGGCAGGGTGAGGGCGAGGTGTGCGGGACCGCGGTGGAGACCGCCATGAACACGGTCGTGGCCGTGGATCTCGTCAAGGGCGGCGCGCCCGCGGTGCCGCGGCTGGAGAGCGACGACTTCCTGCTGAGCACGGGCCACGCGCGCCCACTGGAGGACGCCTTCCGGATCAGCCAGCACGACCTGGTGCAGTGGACGGCGGATCTGCTGGGACTGGACCAGCTGGACGCCTACCAGCTGGTCAGCCAGGCCGGTCTCGCACCGGCGGCGAACGTCTGCGACACCCAGTACACGATGGTCGCCAAGCTGCCCAAGCGGATCCTCGGCGGCGCCCGCGCCTACACCGGGGTCCACGACCGGTTGCGGGCGCTGGGCGCGGAATACCTGCGGCAGCGCTGAGCCGTCCCGGCCGGGGGCCGGCTACTGCGGCCGCACCGGATGCTTGCTCATGATGGAGACCCGGTTGAACGCGTTGATGGTGACCGCCGCCCAGATCACGGCGGAGATCTGGTCGTCGGTGAGCACCTCGCGGGCCGTGTCGTACGCGGTCTCCTGAAGGGCCGCGTCACCGGGGTCGGTGGTCGCCTCCGCGAGCGCGAGCGCCGCGCGCTCGTCGGGGGTGAACAGCTCGGTGTCCCGCCAGGCCGCCAGCACCCCGATCCGCTGTGTGGTCTCGCCCGCCCGCACGGCCGCCCTGGTGTGTACGTTGAGGCAGTAGGCGCAGCCGTTGATCTGCGACACGCGCAGGTTGACCAGTTCCACGAGCGTCCGGTCGAGCCCCGCCTCGGTGGCGACCGTACGGACCGCTTCCGCGGTCTGGACGAGCGCGCGGTAGGCGGTGGGGCTCTGCTTGTCGATGAAGATCCGCCGGTCCGCGGACTCCGTCGTGTGGGTGCTCAACCTGGGACTCCTCCGGGGCCTGTACGGCTCCCTTGTCGTGTGGTGTGTCGTGTCGTGTGTACCTGCCGGTGTCGCCGACCTATTATCGCGGCATGATAGTTGAATGTAAAACGATTCTTGAGAGAGGCGGTCCACGGTGAGCAACGCCGAGACGAAACCCATGGAAGTGCGGTGCGGCGGCCCGGCGGACGGCGAGCGGCCGACCGAGACGGCCCGGGTCGACGTCCTGACCGCGCGGGACGTGCCCCTCGGCGGCCCCCGGGCGATGACCGTGCGGCGGACCCTGCCGCAGCGCGCCCGGACCCTGATCGGCGCCTGGTGCTTCGCCGATCACTACGGCCCCGACGACGTCTCGGTGACGGGCGGCATGGACGTCGCCCCGCATCCGCACACAGGGCTCCAGACGGTGAGCTGGCTGTTCAGCGGGGAGATCGAGCACCGGGACAGCCTGGGCAGCCACGCCTACGTACGGCCCGGCGAGCTGAACCTCATGACCGGCGGGTACGGCATCTGCCACTCGGAGGTCTCCACCCCGCGGACCACCGTCCTGCACGGCGTCCAGCTGTGGGTGGCGCTGCCGGGGGAGCACCGCGACGCCGCACGGGACTTCCAGCACTACGTACCCGAGCCCGCGCGGATCGACGGGGCCGAGATCAGGGTCTTCCTGGGCTCCCTGGCCGGCCACGCCTCCCCGGTGCGGACCTTCACGCCCCTGCTCGGCGCCGAGATCGTCCTCCAGCCGCGCGCTGCCCTCACGCTCGCCGTGGACCCCGGCTTCGAGCACGGCCTCCTGGTCGACCGGGGAGAGGTGCGCCTGGCCGGCACCCTGGTGGCTCCGGCGGAGATGGGCTACGCCCATCCGGGCGTCGACGCGCTGACGCTGACGAACGAGTCGGACGACATCGCACGGACGGTCCTGCTCGGCGGAACCCCGTTCGAGGAGGAGATCGTCATGTGGTGGAACTTCATCGGGCGCAGCCACGAGGACATCGCCAAGGCCCGGGACGACTGGCAGAACTCCTCCGATCGCTTCGGCGCGGTCGAGGGGTACCCGGGGGACCGGCTTCCCGCCCCCGCGCTGCCGAACGCCGTCATCACGCCGCGCAGGAATCCACCGCGCCACTGATTCGTTCAACGTGTCACCGACCCCATCCGAGAGGCACCCGATGAGCCAGTCCTCCACCGCTGCGACCGTCCGGCGGGCGGACGCCGAGCACCGCTACGAAATCCTGGTCGACGGCAAGCGCGCCGGACTGACCGCCTACCGCGACCGCGGTGAACAGCGCGTCTTCCACCACACCGAGATCGACGACGCCTTCGCCGGACAGGGCCTCGCCTCCCGACTGGTCCAGGAGGCACTCACCGACGTACGCGAGTCCGGAATGCGGATCGTGCCCGTCTGCCCGTACGTGGCCAAGTTCCTGAAGAGGCACGAGGAGTTCGCCGACATCACCGACCCCGTGACCCCCGACGTCCTGCAGTGGCTGGACGCCCGACTGGGCTGACCGCTCACACGCTTCGAGCCGCCGGCGCAGGAGCGGGAAAAGGAAGAGCCGGGCCCGGGGCGACCGCCCCGGGCCCGGCTCCTTTTACTGTCCGGCTACAGGCTTCGTACCCGGATGTTGCGGAACTCGGTCAGATCGGTGTTGCTGTGGTTCTGCAGCCCGATGTACCCGCTGAGGAACTGACGCAGGTCCGTGGGCGGGTCACCCGCACGGGACGACGACTTGCCGGGCGTGTTGTCGAACTCGTTGATCACCACGCCGTTGCGGATGATCGTGTAGTGCTGTCCGACCGCACGCACCTCGTAGTCGTTCCACTGGCCCTTCGGGGTCACCCCCGCCTTGTCCAGGCCCACCGGCTTGAAGTTGTAGACGGAACCGGTCTTCTGGACTTCGCCCGTGGCCCCGTCGTAGATCTGGATCTCGTGGCCGCAGTAGATCGCGACCCACTCGGGGGCGGTACGGGCCGAGCCGACCGTCCCACAGCTGCCGGCCGGGCGCTCCGCCAGCGGCGTCCTCGGGTCCGGGAACCGGACGAAGACCCCGCTGTTGGCGTTGGCGGAATCCGGAGCCACGTCCCGGAACTGGAGCCTGACCGAGAAGTCCTTCAACTCCTGCTTGGCGTACCACAGCATGCCCATGCCGCCGGAGGTGCGCATGGTGCCGTCCGGCTGGACCGAGAACGAGCCCGCGCCCGCCTGCCGCCAGTCGGACAGACTCGCCGCGGTCCCGTCGAAGATGGACTTGTACCCGGCGACCTTGCCGATCTCGGACTTCGCCGCCGCCTTGCTGATCGCCGCCGACTCCTGGTTGTCGAGGACGCCCTCCTTGCGGAGGTCGTTGACCACGGAGTTGACGTGGCTGACGAACTCGCCGTGGTTCGACCAGGAGGCCTCGTCGTCGATCAGGTCGTTGACGGTGCAGCCGCCTCCGGCCTTGTGGTTGGTGACGCCCGTGTCGGTGTCCAGCAGCTGGACGGTCGGCCGGGCGTCGGGAGCCGGGCAGCCGGCCTTGGCGTCGAGCGTCGCGGTGGCCTTCTCGCCGTTGGCGTAGGTGACCGTCAGCTTCGCGTGGTACGTGCCGTAGTCGGCGTACGTGTGCGTCGGGTTGGCCTCGTGCGAGGGCTTGCTGCCGTCGCCGAAGTCCCACTCCCAGGCCACACCGCCGGTCTTGGCGCTGGAGAACGCCACCGCCTTCGGCTTGCTCTGGGTGATGACCCGCGCCCCCGCGTCCTGCGGCTTCGGGGTGGCCGGGCCGCCCTGGTAGGAGATGCGGATGAGCTTCTGGTTGTTGTGCAGGCTGAAGAAGCCGCCCGCGTAGTCGAGCATGTACAGGGCACCGTCGGGACCGAACTTGGCGTCCATCCAGCTCTGCAGCTGGGTGGCGCCGCTGCCGGGCGCGATGATGCTGCGCACGTCCTCACCGAAGGCCGGCGCGCCCTGGTCCTTGATGTGGTCGGGGTCGAGGGTCACCGCGACCCGGTTGTTGGCGTTGGACTCGTCACCGATGAACCACTTGTCCTCCCAGTACGCCGGCCAGGCGACACCGCTCTTGGTGTCCACCTGGGAGCGGTGGTAGGTCGGACCGGACATGATGGCCTGGCCGCCGCCCTTGAGGTACGGCTGGGTGTAGGTGGCCTCGCTGTCGACGTAGCTGGGGACGCCGCTGCCGTCGGAGCGCTCGGGGAAGACCGGCCCGCCGCCCTGGGGCGAGTACCAGATCATGTTGTCGCGGGCCGGCGGGATGTCCACCAGGCCGGTGTTGCGCGGCGACTCGTTCTTGAGGTGGTCGCAGTCGTACCAGCCGGTGAGGACGCTGGCGTCGGTGCTGCTGCGGTCACGGTAGGGCTGCCGGTTGCCCATGCAGTACGGCCAGCCCTGGTTGCCCGCGGAGGTGATGACCGTGGCCGTCTCGTACTTGGCCGGGCCCAGCTCCGGGTTGGAGGCTCCCGCGTCCGGACCGACCCAGCCGGCGTTCAGCCAGTTGTGCACCGGGTCGATGGAGAGCCGCGCGATGTTGCGGACACCCATCACGTAGATCTCCGGGCGGGTCTTGGCCGTGCCCGGCGCGAAGAGGTTGCCCTTGGGGATGGTGTAGGTGCCGTCGGACTCGGGGTGGATGCGGATGATCTTGCCATTGAGGTCGTTGGTGTTGCCGGAGGTGCGGCGCGCGTCCTGGAAGGAGACGCCCTTGTAGTCCTGGGTCCAGTTGTTACCGGAGTAGCCGCTGGAGCCCTCGGAGGAGTTGTTGTCGCCGGAGCCGATGTAGAGGTTGCCGTCCTTGTCGAAGGACATGCCGCCACCGGCGTGGCAGCAGCTGTGGATCTGGGTGTCCCAGTGCAGCAGGTCCTTGCGGGTGCCCTGGTCGATGGACTCGGACGCGAAGTCGTAGGTCAGCCGGGAGACCGTCCGCTGGCCGATCCGCTTGTCGCGGTCGATCGACTCGTGCGGCATCCAGTAGATGTAGATCCACCCGTTCTTCTCGAACTTCGGGTCGAGGGTGATGCCGACGAGGCCCTCTTCGTTCTTGACCAGTTCGCTACCGCTGCCCCGGTTGCCCATCACGTCGAGCGTGGTGAGCAGCTTGACCTTCTTGGTCTTGGGGTCCCACTGGTGGATGGTGCCGCAGCCCAGGCCGACCTTGGGGTCGTTCCAGTCGGCGATCGGGCCGGACGGGCAGGCGGCCTTGCCGATGTAGAAGGCCTTGCCGTCGGGGGCCATGGTGAGACCGTGCGGCTCACCGATCTGGTCGAGCTGCCCCGCCTGGTTCTGGGCCGTCAGCCGCTCGGTCTTGTAGTTGGAGGCGATGGTCGCCTGGCAGTCGCCGCGGACCATACCGGTGGTCCACTGGATGGCGCCGAGGAGGTGGCTCTGGAACTTCGTGTCGGTGGTGTAGCTCTCCTCGGTGCGGCCCATGCCGGTGTAGAAGGACCGGCCGCCGTCGTAGTCACGGCACCACGAGATCGGGTGGAAGGCGCCGTTGGAGCCTGCTCCCGGCTTGTACTTCCACTCCTCGACCTGGGCGATGGTGTGGACCTTGCCGACCGGGTTCGGGTCCCAGTTGATCCACTGGTCGGAGCGGGTCCAGTTGAGCGGCAGGCCTTCGTTGGCCGGGTGCTGGCGGTCCGTCACGTCGACCACGGCCTGCTGGACCTTGGAGGCCTGCGGAGGCGTCGGGTTGGCGTTGAACAGGCGCAGCTCGGCCAACTGGGTCAGCGGCTCACCGCTGTTGGCGGTGATCTCCAGCCGGTAGTGCTGGTAGGCCTGGGTGTTGGAGAACTGGAACTGCCTGGTCTGGAAACGCGACGGGAAGGTCTCGCCGCTCCGGGTGTCCAGGGTCGTCCAGTTCTGGCCGTCCTGCGAGCCCTGGAGCTTCCAGTCCTTCGGGTCGCGTCCCTGGTAGTCGTTGGCGGAGGTCAGTGCGTAGTTGACCACCGCGACCGGCTTGTCCAGCTTCATGGTGACCCAGGCGGTCGGCGTACGGGCCAGCCACTTGGTGTCGTCCTTGCCGTCGAACAGCTTGTCCTTGGTCTCGCTCGGCGGGTTGTCCGAGTTGACCGCGCTCTCGACGACCTTCTCGGCGTCGGGCAGGCCCAGGGCGGGCCGGGTGCCGATCAGCCCGGTGAACCAGGAGGAGTCCGACTGCGCCCGGGCGGCGTCGTGGACACCGACGAAGCCGCCGCCGTTCTTGATGTACGACTGGAACGCGGCCTCCTGCTCGGCGTTGAGGGTCACGCCGTCGGCCGACAGGAACACCACCCCTCGGTACTTGGCGAGGCTCGCGGTGGTGAACACACCCGCGTCCTCGGACTCGACGACCTTGAACCCGTTCTTCTCGCCGAGGTTCCCGATCGCCGCCGCGGCCTTCTTCACGGGGTCGTCCTGCTTGGCGGCCGGTCCGTGGAAGACCAGGACGTTCACCTGGCTCTCGGCGCCGGCGTCCTGGGCGGTCCCGGACGGCGGCTGTGCGTTCGCCTCCACGGCCGGCAGCGTGGCAAGTCCCACGGTCAGCGCGGCGCTGGACAGCAGGACGACGGCGCGGCGCCAGGACCACGCGTGACCAGAGGCCCGCGCGGGACGCGACGGCGGCGCTCCGCTTCGTCGTGAGAGGGCGAACCGGTCTCTCTTGCCCATGCTTGCTCCTTGACTCGATCCGACAACGGAAGAGTGATCAGGGGATGGAGCGAGGGCTGCCGCGGACGCCTCACCCGGCGCACGCCGGGTGAGGCGGATCTCGGCGGGCGGTCACGATGCCCGGGAAGGACGGGTGCCGGAGGGACGAGGACAGGTTCGCCTCAGATCCTTGCGGGTGAGGACCGGCCGGCGGCAGTCGTACACGCCCGTCGGACCGTCAGGTGGTACGACGGGCGTGGCTTGGGGGGCGGAGCCCGGATCGAGGGCGCCGCCGCTGCCTTTCTAGTGGTGGTGCATGCCGTCGGCGGCCGAGCCGTCGGCCTCGGCCATGTGGTGGGGCATGCCGCCGGGGACCGAGCCGTCGGCCTCGGTCACGAGGAAGACGCCGGCCATGCCCATGTCCGAGTGGCTCTGGACGTGGCAGTGGTACATCCAGGCGCCCGCGCCGACCCGGTCACCCGCGATCACCTGGAATCCGAAGGAGTCCGCCGGGCCGACCGTCTTGGTGTCGATGACCCGGCTCACGTCCTGCGGACCCTGGAGGATACCGGTGCGGTTGTCCACCCAGCGGTGGCCGTGGATGTGCCAGGTGTGGAAGAAGTCCCCGTGTGTGATCACGATGAACTCCACTCGCTCACCGCGGACGGCCTTGAAGGTGGGCGCGTCGTGGGCGCCCCGGTTGTTGATCGTCATGTCGTTGAACACGACCGTGAACTGCTTGTCGGGCAGCACATCGCCCTTGCGGCGCACGATCACGGGGCCGTAGAGGCCCTTTTTGATGCCGCCCGTGCCGTGCTCGGTCCCCACGTTGTGATCGTGATAGTGCCAGTAGCCGGCGCTGCCGGCCTCCCATGTCCCGCCCTGGTTCGACGGGGCGTGGGTGCGCCAGACGTAGGTCCGCCGGCCGCCCGGCTCGACGACGCTGTCGTTCATCCTTGTGCCGTCGCTGGCGACGTCGTAGTCCAGGCCGTGAACGTGCAGACTCGCGGCGACGTCCAGGTTGTTGACGACCTCGATGTTCATCGTGTCGCCCTCGGTCAGCTCGATGAGCGGGCCGGGGATCGTCGCCTCGCCCGGCTTCAGGCCGTAGCCCATTTGCCCGTTCGGCAGCTTCTCCATGTACAGGGTCAGGTTGCGGACGGTGCCCTTGTTGTTTCCCTGGCCGTTCCCCTCCACCGGCTTGTCCTTCGGGGCGGCGGCGGTCGCGGTGATGCCGAGCACCGTGGGTACGACCGCGGCAGCGGCTGCCCCGGTGGCGAAGGCCCGCCGGGAGAAGCGTCTCGTACCTGCGCCTGAGTCGGTCATCGTTCTCCAATCCTCTGAACGCGTGCGGGCCCGAAGGCGTCGCGTGGTGGTGATGTGAGCCGCCGCCGACGGCAGCCGTCCCGTCAGGGCGGTGGGCGGTGGTGCGCGGGGCTTCAGGCCCGTGGGGCATGCGGGCGGTCGTCGGATCGGACTCCGGTGGCAGCCGTCCGGCCTGGCTCGATGTGCCGGATACGGCGGGAATCGGGACGGCTGGGCGAACGGGATTCGCCTCGGGACCGCCTCACCGTAGCGGGCGCCCCTCCAGTTTTTCCAGACTCAGGTCAAAGTTGGTTGGATTGTGGCCATAGACCTTGGCGAGTAGTCAAAAGCCCGGTAGCTTCCCAACGTTGCCGCACTTTGAGAGAGGTTGGGTCCGGGAGACCACCCCCTCGACGCGCTCATCCCGGCGGCTGGACATCCACTAGACGGGACCGCGAGTCCCTGCGCGGTGCCGCACAAGCGAATTCGCGAAAGGTGCAGCGGTGTTCAGAAGACTGCTCCATGCCAAGACGGATCCGCCCCTCTCAAGATCAGCGCCACGCAACCGATTCCGCGCCCATCCGGTGCTGGTTGCGCTGGTGGCCGTTGCCCTCGCGGCCTTCTCGCTGGCCGTGCCGGCCGCGTACGCGGCGGCGAGCCGCGGGTCCGAGAAGGCGGCGAACCAGGTGCTCACCTGGACGGCCGGCGACGACTACACGAAGTACGCGTCGGCTCCCACCACCGCGGTGGCCGGACCGACGACGATCGTGTTCGAGAACAGCGCGGCGACCGGCAACACCACCGGAATGCCGCACACGTTGACGTTCGACGTCTCGAGCTCCGACTACAACAACGACGTCAGCCTCAACATCTTCGCGAGCCCCTTCGATTCCAACGGGGGCAAGTACACGGCCGAGGTCAACCTCAAACCCGGCGTGTACCGCTACTTCTGCGCGATGCCGGGCCACCAGTCGATGACGGGCGAGCTCGTCGTCACCCCCGCAGCCGGCGGCGACACCACCGCGCCGGAGACGTCGGCGTCGGTGTCGGGGACGAAGGACGCTTCCGGTAACTACGTGGGCAGCGCGACCGTGACGGTGTCCGCCTCCGATGCCGAGTCGGGTGTGGCGAGTGTGGAGTACTCGCTGGACGGTGGTGCGTTCGCGGCCTATTCGAAGCCGGTTGAGGTGAGCCAGGTCGGTGCGCATACGTTGTCGTATCGGGCGTCGGACAAGGCGGGGAACACGTCGGCTGTGAAGTCGGTGCAGTTCACCGTGGTGGCGGCTGTTCCGGAGGACAAGACGCCGCCGGAGACGTCGGCGTCGGTGTCGGGGACGAAGGACGCTTCCGGTAACTATGTGGGTAGCGCGACGGTGACGGTGTCGGCGTCCGATGCCGAGTCGGGTGTGGCGAAGGTCGAGTATTCGCTGGACGGTGCGGCCTATGCGGTTTATTCGGCGCCGGTTC